>NZ_CP041091.1:3773781-4104037 GCF_006494815.1 Nocardioides sambongensis | reverse complement strand
CGCTGCACCCGCTGCTCAACCCGGCCGCCTACGTCAACGCCGGCATCACCGCCGACGCCACCGCCGTCGAGGTACGACGCGGGCCGGCCGACGAGGACGGCGCCTGGGTCTCACTGGTCGACCCCGACGACGTCGGTCCGCTGCAGGCGGTGGTGCGCGCCCTCGATCCCCACTTCGACGTGGAGGTCAGCCCACTCACCGACGGCACCGACGGCTGGCGCTGCACCGTGGTCCGGCGCGACGAGCCCGCCCGGGAGGACGACGCCGTCGCGGTCACCCGCTTCTCCACCGGCGCCGGCTTCGCGTTCGAGCCCCGGCGGTCGCTGCCGCTCACCCCCGTCTGAGCCGGGTCAGATCGGGCCGGGCCGGGCCGGGCCGGGCCGGGCCGGGCTCAGCGCACCTCGAAGGTGAGCCCGCCGTCCTGCAGGCGGCGCAGCAGCGCGTCCCCCATCGCGGTGGCGGTGGTGACCTGGCCGGAGGTCTCCGGCAGGTCGTCGAGGGCGAGACAGAGCGCCGACTCGGCCAGCATCATCGAGGTCTCGGTGTAGCCGGGGTCCCCGCCGGAGACCCGCGTCCGCACGGTGACGGGCCGGCCGGAGGCCGGGACGGTCTCCGCGACGAAGTCGACGGTGAACCAGGACTTCTCCCGACGCTGCTCGCTCGGGCCCTCACCCTGGGGGATCCGCTTGAGCAGCTGGTTGCGCAGCGGCGACACCTGCGATGCCACCGCCATCGCACCGACGCCGAGCGCACCCCCGGCGGCGTAGCGCAGCGTCTTGGTGCCGGCGAAGTGGCTGTAGCGGAAGTCGGGGCCGTAGGCGTCCAGCGCGGCGCCGCTGCGGGCCACCACCATCGGGTCGATCGTCGGCATCGGCAGCAGCCAGTAGCCGAGCAGCTTGTCGCGGTGCGGCTTCCCGGCGACGGCGCGGCTGCGGCGACCCTCCGGACGGGGCTCCGCGCGGCGGCGGGCGGCGTAGGCCTCCTTCATCTGCTTCCCGCGGGAGAAGGCGCCGATCGCGGAGTGGAAGGTGCCGCCGGAGAAGCTGGCGCCGGCCCGCACCACGCCGCGCATCCGGACCGGGTCGGTGATGGTGCCACCGCAGGCGGCCGCGAGCTGCTCGACGGTGAAGTAGGCGCCGAGGTCGTGCGGGATCGAGTCGAACCCGCAGGCGTGCACCAGGCGCGCGCCGCTGGCGACCGCGGTGGCGTGGTGATCGACGTACATCTTGTCGACGAACTCCGGCTCGCCGGTGAGGTCGACGTAGTCGGTGCCGGCCGCGGCGCATGCGGCGACCAGCGGGGCACCGAACTGCTGGTAGGGACCGACGGTGGTGATCACCACGCGGGTGGCGGCGGCGACCTCGGCCAGCCCCGCCTCGTCGGCGGCGTCGGCGACGAGCAGCGGCAGGTCGGCCAGCGAGGGCCGCTCCGGGTGGGCCTCGGCGAGCCGGGCCCGCGCCTGCTCCAGCTTGCCGGGGTTGCGACCGGCCAGCGCCCAGCGCACCCCGTCGGGTGCGTGCTCGGCGAGGTAGTCGGCGACCAGGCCACCGGTGAAGCCGGTGGCTCCGAAGAGGACGATGTCGTGCGGGCGCTCGGCCGGGGATGCCATGCACGGCATCGTGGCATCACCGCCGAGCCGATGGAACCTCCGGGTCCGGGTCCGCGTCGTACCCCCATCAGGACCGGAGCGAACCGGTCCGGCCACACAGACGGGGCACCGGGGTGGACACCGAGACCATGCGCGACACCGACCGCGGCCGCCGGCGGCTGCTCGGCCCGCTGCTCACGGTCCTCACCGTCACCGCGCTGGCCGCCGCGTTCCTCGCCGGCGCGCGGCTCTCCGCCGCCCCCACCTCAGGCGGTACGTCGACCACGGACCCGACCCGTGCCGCGTTCACCGCCGACCTCGAGGCGGCCGGCTCCTGCGAGGACCTGCTCGCCCACTACGTCGACCGCGGGCTCGGCCTGGTCACCGCATGGGGGTGGTCGCCCTACGCCCCGGTGGAACTGCAGTACCTGCGCGACCGGGTCGGCCCGGCCGCGGCCGCGGAGGGCGACGCCTCGGCGAGCCGCAGCACCACGAAGGCGCCGGGCACCGACCGCCAGGTGAGCAGCGAGACCGGCACCAACGTCCAGGAGGCCGGCGTCGACGAGCCGGACACGGTGAAGACCGACGGCGAGGTGCTGGTCCGGCTGCGCGGCAACGACCTGCTGGTGCACCGGCTCGCCGACCGGGACCCGGCCGACGACGGGGGTGACGGCGCCGGGCCCCTCGGTGGCTCGGTGCCCGCGGCCGGGTCGCTGCGGCTGACCGGCCTGGAGGCGCCCGAGATCCTGCTGGTCGGCGACACCGTGGTCGCGGTCGGTGCCGACGCGACAGCACCGCGCGACGACGCCGGCACCCGCACCGGCACCCGCGTGGTCACCGTCGACATCGCCGACCCGGCCGCTCCCGAGGTCGTGGACGAGGTCGGCTACGACGCCGCGACGCTCTCGCTGCGTCAGCACGGTACGACGATCCGGCTGGTCCTCTCCACCGGCCTGCCCGATCTCGGCTTCGTGCAGCCGGTCCGGGTCGGCGGGCAGCGCAGGGCCCTGGAGCACAACCGGCGGCTCGTCGAGGAGTCCACCCTCGAGGACTGGTTGCCGTCGTCCACGGTCGCCGACGGTGAGGCCGAGCAGCTGCTGGACTGTGCCGACGTCGCGCTCACCCCCGACGACCTGGGCCTGGACACGGTCGCGGTGGTCGGCTTCGACGCGGCGACGCCGGAGGAGGTGGACGCGATCGGGCTGACCGGATCGACCCCGATCGCCTACGAGTCCGACGACCACCTCTACCTGGCGGCCACCCCGGGCGGGGATCCCTGGGCGATCGCGTCGCGGGCCGCGTTCACCGACCCCGTGGTGGGCGGCACGACGTACCTGTTCGACTTCGTGCTCGACGGCACCGCTGCCACCCACGTCGCCTCCGGCGAGGTGGAGGGGGCGATCGCCGACCGGTGGGCGATGGACGAGGCCGGGGACGTGCTGCGGGTGGCCGTCGGCCCCACCGCCGAGACCGGGGACTTCAACGCGGTGGTGACCTTCGAGCGGCAGGGCGCGGACCTCGTCGAGGTCGGGCGGCTGGACCGGCTCGGGGTGGGCGAGGACCTGAAGGCGGTGCGCTGGTCCGACGACCTGGCGATCGTGGTGACCTTCCGCCGGGTCGACCCGCTCTACGCCGTCGACCTCACCGACGATGCGGCGCCGACGCTGATCGGCACGCTGAAGATC
The DNA here is from genome assembly GCF_006494815.1 of Nocardioides sambongensis. NCBI lineage: Bacteria > Bacillati > Actinomycetota > Actinomycetes > Propionibacteriales > Nocardioidaceae > Nocardioides > Nocardioides sambongensis. The sequence goes on along the minus strand of NZ_CP041091.1, from coordinate 4,100,764 downwards.
CCCGGCTTCTCCTCCTACTTGCACCCGCTGGGCAGCATGCGGATGGTCGGCCTCGGGGAGGGCCCCACGGGGCGCGGCGGATGGGGCGCGCGGATGGGGCTCTTCGACGTCACCGACCTGACCGCCCCGCGCCAGCTCGACGTGCACTCCTACGGCGCCGGCGCCACCGCGCTGGCGACCGCGGACCCCCGCGCGTTCACCTGGGTGCCGGAGCACCGCACCGTGCTGACCGTGGTCGAACGGTGGGGCCGGACCCGGCTCGGCCTGCTGTCGGTGACCCGGATCGTGGAGGGTCACCTCCAGCAGAGCTCGGTGCGGGTCGAGTACGGCGAGGACGTGGCGCAGGTGCGCACCGTGCCCCTCGGGGACGGCCGGGTGGTGCTGGTGACCGGGGAGCAGGTGCGCTACCTGGACCTCGGGTGAGGTGGTACGTCGCGGCGTAGGCTCGGCGGCATGTGCCGGAACATCAGGACGCTGCACAACTACGAGCCGCCCGCCACCACCTCCGAGGTCGAGGCGGCCGCGCTGCAGTTCGTCCGCAAGGTCAGCGGTGCGACGAAGCCGTCCCAGGCCAACCAGGCGGCCTTCGACCGGGCGGTCGCCGAGATCGCGCATGTCACCCAGCACCTGCTCGACGAGCTGGTCACCACCGCGCCGCCGAAGAACCGGGAGGTCGAGGCGGAGAAGGCACGCGAGCGGGCGCGCCTGCGCTACGGCTGAGGGGCTCCCGGTGGAGCCGGACGTCGGCAGCCCCGAGCAGCGGGCCCGGGCGGCGCTCAGCGCCCTGCCGCGCCGCGACTTCCTCCCCCGTCGCCAGCACCGCTTCGCCGACGACGACCGGGCCCTCTCGATCGGGCACGGGTCGACCTGCAGCCAGCCGACCACGGTGCTGCACCTGCTCACCGCGCTCGACGCCCGCCCCGGACACCGGGTGCTCGACGTCGGCTCCGGATCGGGATGGACCACGGCGCTGCTCGCACATCTGGTCGCGCCGGCGGGCCGGGTGCTCGGCGTGGAGCGGGTCCCCGCGCTGGTGGAGTACGGCGCCGCACGCCTGGCCGCGGCTCGCGGCACGGTCGGTCGAGAGCCGGACGAACCGGACAAACCGGACGGACCGGACGAGGCTGCGATCGTCCGGGCCCGCCCGGGCGTGCTGGGCTGGCCCGAGCAGGCCCCGTACGACCGGATCCTGGTCTCGGCCGACGCGGCGACCGTCCCGCCGTCGTTGGTGGACCAGCTGGCGCCCGCCGGGGTGCTGGTCGGTCCGTTCGGCGGACAGTTGTGCCGGGTCACCCGCACCGGGGACGGCGAGGTGGACGTGGAGCGCCGGGGCAGTACACGTTCGTGCCGCTGATCGAGGACTGAGCCCGATCCGCGCCGGTCCGCGACACAACCGCGTCCTCGTGCGGGACCGTACGCTGATCCGGTGACCATCCCCGCCGCCCTCGGTGTCCGTACGACGCCGGCCGAGCGCGCCCTGGACCTGCTGCGCACCCGGCCCCTGGTGGTGCTCACCGGCGCCGGTCTCTCCACCGACTCCGGCATCCCCGACTACCGGGGCCGGGGGCGCCGGCCCGGATGCCGATGACCTTCGGCGAGTTCACCTCGGGCCCGGTGGCTCAGCAGCGGTACTGGGCGCGCAGCCACCTGGGCTGGTCGCGGATGCGCAGGGCCGACCCCAATCCGGGGCACCGCGCGGTGGCCGCGCTGGGCGCGGACCTGGTGATCACCCAGAACGTCGACGGCCTGCACGAGGCCTGCGGCACCCCGGGCCTGGTCGCCCTGCACGGCCGGATCGCGGACGTGGTCTGCCTGGACTGCCGGGCGACCTCACCCCGCCAGGTGCTGCAGCAGCGGATGGCGGCGGACAACCCGGGCTGGGCGCAGGCGCGCGCGACGGTGGAGGTCCGCCCCGACGGCGACGTCGATCTGGAGGAGACCTCCGGCTTCGTCGTACCGGCGTGCGGGGGTGTGGCGGGGTCCTGAAGCCGGACGTGGTCTTCTTCGGCGAGAACGTGCCGAAGCCGCGGGTGGAGCGCTGCTACGCGGCCGTGGACGACCTCGCCGTGCGGGACGGCGCCCTGCTGGTGGCCGGCTCCAGCCTGACCGTGATGAGCGGCCTGCGGTTCGTGCGGCGGGCGGCGAAGCTCGGCGTGCCGGTGGTGATCGTCAACCGCGGGACCACCCGGGGCGACGACCTGGCCACGCACAAGGTCGAGGCGGGGACCAGCGACTGGCTCCCCCTGCTCGCAGCGTCCCGTGACGGTCGCCGGTGAGGGCCCTCAGAGCTTCTTGACGAAGATGTGGTCGGCCGCCTCCGGGAAGATCTCGGCGGTCTCCCCGCCGGAGCCGACCAGGACGCCGTCGGCGGTGGCCTGGATGGTCACGGTCTTGTCGGGGAGGGCACCCACCCGGCGCATCGCGCTCATCAGCACCTCGTCCTTCTGCATCTCCTCGGAGATGCGGCGGACCAGCGCGCGCGAGGACTCCTCGCCGGCGGCCTTCGAGAGCGGCTCCACGTCGGTCATGAAGTCCTCGCCGACCGCGTCCTGACCGAGCTCGGCGAGGCCGGGGATCGGGTTGCCGTAGGGCGACTCGGTCGGGTGGTCCAGCAGCTCGATGAGGCGACGCTCGACGGTCTCGGACATCACGTGCTCCCAGCGGCACGCCTCCTCGTGGACCAGCTCCCAGTCCAGGCCGATCACGTCGGTCAGCAGGCGCTCGGCGAGCCGGTGCTTGCGCATCACCCGGGTGGCCAGGCGGTGGCCGTCGTCGGTCAGCTCGAGGTGGCGGTCGCCCTCGACGGTGAGCAGGCCGTCGCGCTCCATCCGGGCGACGGTCTGGGAGACCGTCGGGCCGGACTGGTGCAGACGCTCGGCGATCCGCGCACGCAGCGGGACGATGCCCTCCTCGATCAGCTCGTAGATCGTGCGGAGGTACATCTCGGTGGTGTCGATCAGATCGCTCACGAGAATCATTCTGTCACCCGAGGCCGACAGATGCCGACCCCGGCATCCCGCCGGGCGGCTCTCTGAGATGGTGGCGGGGTGAGTCGACTCCTGATCCCCCGCCGGTTCCAGGGTCCGCCGCACTCGGGGAACGGCGGCTGGACCGCCGGCGCGCTCGCCCAGCACCTGCCCGGCGGTGCCCGGGACGCGACCATCACGGTGCGGCTGCGGCTCCCCCACCGCTGGAGATCCCGTTGGAGATCGACGACTCCCCGGCCGGCGCCGGGGCCCGGAGGGGGCTCACCGACGACGTCGGCCGCGCGGTCGCGGAAGCGGTGATCAGCGAGTCCGACCTGACCCCGGTGCCGCCGGTCGGCGTGCTCGAGGCCGCCGACGCCGAGGCCGGCTACCCGGGGCTGCGCCGCCACGTCTTCCCGGAGTGCTTCGTCTGCGGGCCGGACCGGCGCCCCGGCGACGGCCTGCGGATCTTCCCCGGCCCGGCCACCACGCCGCGCGGTCGCGCGGTCGTGGCGGCCACCTGGACGCCGTACGAGTCCGATGTGCCGATCACCTGGGCGGCCCTGGACTGCCCCGGGGGGTGGGCCACCGACCTGCTCGAGCAACCTCGCGTGCTCGGCACGATGACCGCGCGGATCGACCGGCTCCCCACCACCCGGGAGCGTTACATCGTGGTCGGCGAGCAGCGGGCCGTCGAGGGCCGCAAGGCGCTCACCGCCGCCAGCCTGTACGGCGAGGACTCGGGGCTGGTCGCCACGGCCGAGCACACCTGGATCGCGATCGACCCGCAGCGCTTCGGCTGACCTCTCGGAGCGGCGCCGCCGACTCTTCGGGTGTGCGCCGGTGACCCCTCGGCGATCAGTCGTCGGCGAGCAGCTCGTTGTAGCGGGCCAGCAGGTCGACGAACTCGTTGAGGGTCTCATCCGACCAGTCGTCGAGCCGCTCGTCGAGGCGGCGGCGGCGCTCCCCGGCGACCGCCGCCATCCGGCGCTCCGCCTCGGCGGTGACCGAGAGGAGGGTGGCGCGGCCGTCGTCGGGGTCGGGACGCTTGGCCAGGAGCCCGAGCTCGAGCATCTGCTGGACGTGCCGGCTGACCCCCGCCTTGTCCACGTGGAACGCGAAGCCGATCTCGGTGGCCCGGACCGAGCCCCGCTCCCGCACGAAGCCGAGCATCAGGTAGGCGATCCCGGGGATGTCCTCGTGCACCTGCCGGGCCCGCTCGCCGATGACCCGGCGCGCGCGGCGCATCAGCACCCCGATCTCGGCCTCGAGAGCGGTGACGACGGCGACCCGACCGCCCGCGCGCATCGTCGCGAGCTGCTCACTCATCGGCGGAGTCCCGCCGCTGCTCGACGGCCACGGCACCGGTCGCGGCCTCGCGGCCGTCGGGCTGGACCTCCCGCTCGCCGTTCGGCCCCTCCTCGTAGGCGGGCCAGTCGATCGGCTCGCCGGTGGCGACCATGCCGGCCTCCATCTCGGACTCGGCCACCGTCGGGCCGAGGCTGGTGCGCAGCGGCACCTCCTTGATGAAGATGATGCAGGCGAACGCCACCACCGCGAACGGGACGGCGACCCAGAACAGGTGGCCGATCGCGTCACCGAAGGCGTGCTGGTAGACGTCGGCGATCGGGGCCGGCAGCTGGGAGACGTCGGGGATGTCGCCGTTGGAGTGCTGCAGCGCCTCCAGCTGGGCCGGGTCGATCTGGCCGGCAGCGACGAGACGCTGGATCCCGCTGCTGAAGCCGTCGGTGACCTGGTGGGCCAGCAGGGCGCCGAGTGCGGAGACACCCGCGGAGCCGCCGAGCGAGCGGAAGAAGGCGACCAGCGAGCTCGCCGCACCCATGTCCTCCGGGCGGGTGTTGTTCTGCACCGCCAGCACCAGGTTCTGCATGGTCGCGCCGATGCCGATGCCGACCAGAGCCATGAAGAGGCCGACCAGCGGGAGCGGCGTGTCGGCGTCGATGGTGCCGAGCAGGGAGAAGCCGAGGACGACGAAGACCATGCCGCCGATCAGCCACCGCTTCCAGAAGCCGGTGCGGGTGATGATCCGACCGCTGAGGATGCTGGAGACGAGCAGGCCGCCGACCATCGCGATCGACATCAGGCCGGCCTCGGTCGGGCTCATCCCGCGGGCCAGCTGGAAGTACTGGCTGAGGTAGACGGTCGCGCCGAACATCGCCACGCCGATCATCACCGAGGCGGCGGTGGCCAGGCTGGTGGTGCGGTCCCGGAAGAGGCGCAGCGGGACGATCGGGTCGGCCGCGACCCGGGCCTCCACCCACAGCGCGATCGCGATCAGGGCCAGTCCGCCCGCGACCAGGCCGGCCGAGGTGCCCGAGACCCAGTCGAAGTTGTTGCCGGCGAGGCTGATCCAGATCAGCAGGGCGCTGACGCCCGCCATGATCAGGGTGGCGCCGACGTAGTCGATGTTGACCTCGCGCTTGATCGTCGGCAGGTGCAGGGTGCGCTGCAGCACGATGAAGGCGGCCGCGGCGATCGGAATGGCCAGGAAGAAGGTGCCGCGCCAGCCGATCGGGCTGTCCACGATCAGGCCGCCGAGCAGCGGGCCGCTGACCGTGGCGGCGGCGAAGGTGGCGCCGATGTAGCCGCTGTAGCGGCCGCGCTCGCGCGGGGTGACCATCGAGGCGATCACGACCTGGACCAGCGCGGTCATGCCGCCGACGCCGAGGCCCTGGATGGCGCGTGCGCCGATCAGGGTGCCCATGCTGGGGGCGAGGCCGGCGAGCAGGGAGCCGACCGAGAAGATCACCAGCGCGGTCTGCACCAGCATCTTCTTCGGGAAGAGGTCCGCCAGCTTGCCCCAGATCGGGGTGGTGGCGGTCATCGTGAGGAGCGTCGCGACGACGACCCAGGTGTAGCCGGTCTGGCTGCCCTCCAGGTCGGTCACGATCCGCGGGAGCGCGTTGCTCACCACGGTGCTCGAGAGCATCGCCACGAACATGCCGAGCAACAGCCCGGTCAGCGCGCGCACGATCTCCCTGTGGGTCATCGGTACGTCGTTCTCGACGGCGGCCGCCATCCAGGTCACCTCTTTCGTTCCAGGGCTCCCGGGATCGCCGGGAAAAGATTGGTTGAGGATCACAACCATATGGAGGGGTAGTTGTATTCCTCAACTTTCTCCCGCGGTGCGCTGCATCACACCCGCGGCCGGGCGGTGGCGCGCGCGCCACCCCGGGGGCATGCAGCGGGGCGGGGCGCGGAGGCAAAAATGAACGACCCGCAGGTGTGGTCCGGCGGACCGCACCGGGGGACGTGCCCGGTTCACCTGCGGGTCGGGTGACTGCTGGAGATTCGCAACAGCACCGTTCACAACTGCGTCGGGGGGGTGATCCCACCCCTCCTCTGCGCTGTCGGGACTGCTAGCGGGCAGCCACCTCACGCGTCCAAAGAGAAATCATTCCTCGGATCACCTCCTTTCCCGTGTGCCTCAACGGTAGGTCGTGCGACGCCGTGCGACAACGGGTTTCCCCGACCGATCACACCACCGCCGCGGCGAACTGGGCCGCGTGCAGACGGGCGAAGGGGCCATCGGCCTCGAGCAGCTCGGCGTGACCTCCCTGCTCCACGATCCGCCCGTCCTCCATCACCAGGATCAGGTCGGCGTCGCGGATGGTGGAGAGCCGGTGCGCGATCACGAACGAGGTCCGGTCGGTGCGCAGCGCCGCCATCGCGTGCTGCACGAGCAGCTCGGTGCGGGTGTCCACCGAGCTGGTCGCCTCGTCCAGGATCAGCAGCGACGGCTGGGCCAGGAAGGCGCGGGCGATGGTGATCAGCTGACGCTCACCGGCCGAGAGGTTCGAGCCGTCCTCGTCCACCCGGGTGTCGTAGCCGTCGGGCAGCGAGTGCACGAAGCGATCGACGTACGTCGCCCGCGCGGCCGCGAGCAGCTCCTCCTCGGTGGCCTCGGGGCGTCCGTAGCGAATGTTGTCCGCGATCGTGCCCTCGAAGAGCCACGCGTCCTGGAGCACCATCCCGATCCTGCCGCGCAGGTCCGCCCGCGACATCGCGGTGATGTCGACGCCGTCCAGGGTGATCCGACCCGCGTCGAGCTCGTAGAACCGCATCACCAGGTTGACCAGGGTGGTCTTCCCGGCGCCGGTCGGTCCGACGATCGCGACCGTCTGGCCCGGCCGCGCGACCAGCGAGAGGTCGGTGATCAGCGGCTCGTCGGGCAGGTAGGAGAAGGAGACGTCCTCGAACGCCACCTCGCCGCGGGTCTGCGGGGCCGGGGCCGCCTCGGCCGCGTCCGGCACCTGCTCCTCGGCGTCGAGCAGCTCGAAGACCCGCTCCGCCGACGCCACGCCCGACTGCAGCAGGTTGGCCATCGAGGCGACCTGGGTGAGCGGCTGGGTGAACTGCCGGGAGTACTGGATGAAGGCCTGGACCTCGCCGATGGTGAGCGCGCCGGAGGTGACCCGGAGGCCACCGACCACGGCGATCACCACGTAGTTGAGGTTCCCGACGAGCATCATCACCGGCATGATCAGGCCGCTGACGAACTGCGCCCGCCACGAGGAGCCGTAGAGCGACTCGTTCTCCTCGGCGAACTCCTCCTCGACGGCGGTCCGGCGACCGAACACCGAGACCAGCGCGTGGCCCGAGATCGACTCCTCGACGTGCGCGTTGAGCCGCCCGGTCTGGCGCCACTGGTCGATGAACTCGCGCTGGGAGCGCTTCATGATCCGGCCCGCGACCACCATCGAGACCGGCACCGAGACCACCGCGATCATCGCCAGCAGCGGACTGATCCACAGCATCATCGCCAGCACCGCGACCACGGTGAGCAGCGCGGTGAGCAGCTGGCTCATCGTCTGCTGCAGCGTCTGCGCCAGGTTGTCGATGTCGTTGGTGACGCGGGAGAGCAGCTCACCGCGCGGCTGCCGGTCGAAGTAGGAGAGCGGCAGCCGGTTGACCTTGTCCTCCACGTCCGAGCGCATCCGGCGGACGCTGGACTGGACGATGCCGTTGACCACCCAGCCCTGCAGCCAGGCCAGCAGCGAGCCGGCGACGTAGACGGCCAGGACGATCATCAGCGCGTGCGCGACGGCGTCGAACTCGACGCCCCGGCCGGGCACCAGGTCCAGTCCGCGGAGCATGTCCGCGACACCGTCGTCCCCGCGCGCCTCGGCCGCGGCGACCGCCTGGTCCTTGGTGGTGCCGGCCGGCAGTTGGGAGCCGATGAAGCCGTTGAAGACCAGATCGGTGGCGTGACCGAGCAGCCGCGGACCCAGCGACATCAGGGTCACCGACCCGACCGCGAGCACCGCGACCAGCACCAACTGGAGCCGCTCGGGGCCAGGCCGCGGATCAGCCGTCGGGTGGAGGCCTTGAAGTCGCCGGCCTTCTGGCCGACCATGCCGCCGCCCATCGGGCCGCGACCGGGCCCGCCGCCACCGGCGACCACCCGCTCGGTCTCCTTCATGGTGCCGCCTTGGCCGGCCGACCCCTCGACGGGAGTCGCATCCTCGTGCGCGCTCACGCCGCCACCTCCTCGATGCCCTGCGACGCCGCGATCTCCCGGTACGTCGGATTGCCCGCCATCAGCTCCTCGTGGGTGCCCCGCCCCACGACCGCGCCGTCCTCCAGCACCAGGATCTGGTCGGCGTCCCGGATGGTCGCGATCCGCTGCGCCACCACCAGCACCGTGGCGTCGCGGGTCTGCGGCGCCAGCGCCGCGCGGAGCCGGGCGTCCGTGGCGAGGTCCAGCGCCGAGAACGCGTCGTCGAACAGGTAGATCCGCGGGCGTCGTACCAGCGCGCGGGCGATGGCCAGGCGCTGCCGCTGGCCGCCGGAGACGCTGGTGCCACCCTGGGCGACCGGGGTGTCCAGACCGGCCGGCATGGCGCGGACGAAGTCGGCGGCCTGCGCGATCTCCAGCGCCTGCCACAGGTCCTCGTCGGTGGCCTCGGGCCGGCCGAAGCGCAGGTTGTCCGCGACGGTGCCGGAGAAGAGGTAGCCGCGCTGCGGGATCAGCCCGATCCGCGCCCACAGCTCCTCCGGGTCGAGGTCGCGCACGTCCACGCCGTCGACCAGCACCGCACCCTCGGTCACGTCGAGCAGCCGCGGGATCAGGTTGACCAGGGTGGTCTTGCCGGCGCCGGTGGACCCGATCAGGGCCACGGTCTGGCCGGGGCGGGCGGAGAGGTCGACGCCGCTGAGCACCGGTCGCTCGGCGCCGGGGAAGGTGAGGCCGACACCGCGCAGGTCCAGGTCGCCGCGGGCCGGCGGGGCCGGTGTGGGGTCGCGCGGCGGCAGCACGCTGGAGTCGGTGTCGAGCACCTCGCCGATCCGGTCCGCGCAGACCGCCGAGCGCGGGACCATCATCAGCATGAACGTACCCATCATCACGCTCATCAGGATCTGCATCAGGTAGGAGAGGAAGGCGGTCAGCGCGCCGACCTCCATCTCGCCGGCATCGATGCGGTGCGCACCGAACCAGATCACCGCGACGCTGGCGACGTTGGAGACCAGCATCACCAGCGGGAACATCGTGGCCATCCAGCGGCCGGCGCGCAGCGAGACGTCGGTGAGCGCGTCGTTGGCGTCCGCGAACCGCTCGGTCTCCAGCGGCTCCCGGACGAAGGCCCGGACCACCCGGATGCCGGTGATCTGCTCGCGCAGGATCCGGTTGACCCCATCCAGGCGCTCCTGGACCAGCCGGAACGACGGGACCATCTTGGCCACCACCACCCCGACCGCGACCACGAGGACCGGCACCACGGCCACGACCAGCCAGGAGAGCCCGAGGTCCTCGCGCATCGCCATCACGATGCCGCCGACCATCATGATCGGGATGGTGACCGCCATGGTGCAGGTCATCAGCGCGAGCATCTGGACCTGCTGCACGTCGTTGGTGGACCGGGTGATCAGCGACGGCGCACCGAACCGCATCACCTCGCGCCCGGAGAAGCTGCCGACCCGGTGGAAGACGGCGGCGCGCAGGTCGCGCCCGAAGCCCATCGCGATGCGGGCACCGAACCAGGCGGCGGTCACCGAGCAGGCGGCCTGCAGCAGCGACACCAGCAGCATCACGCCGCCGACGCGGATCACGTAGCCGTTGTCGCCGGCGACCACGCCGTTGTCGATGATGTCGGCGTTGAGACTGGGCAGGAAGAGCATCGCCACGGTGGCGGTGAACTGGAGCGCCACCACGATGGCCAGCCAGCGGCGGTAGGGGCGCAGGTGGGTGCGCAGCAGGCGGAGCAGCATCAGTCGTCCTTCTCGGCGAGCAGGACACCGTCGAGCACGGTGTCCACGATCTGTTCGGGGGTGAGCAGGCGGTCGTCGGCGATCTCGGCGTGCGAGCCGGCGAAGGTGAGCAGCCGGATCAGGTGCAGCACCTCGTCCGGCGGTCGCCGCAGTCGTGCGGCGTCGGGCTCGATCAGGCCGAGCAGCGCCCGGTCGGCACGCCGGCGTCCCTCCTCGACCGCGGGGTGGTCGTGCAGGTGGGCGGGTGGGCCCACCTCTCCGAGCGAGCGGAGCAGGTGGAAGACGGCCAGCATCCGCTGCTGCTGGACGGCCACCATGGCCACCATCCGCTCACGCAGCGGCCGGCCGTGATCGATCTCCTCGAGCCGGCGGACGAACTCCGAGACGTCGAACGAGGCCACGATCGCCGCGTCGACGAGGGCGTCCTTGGACTCGAAGACCCGGAAGATCGTGCCCTCCGCGACGCCGGCCGCCTCGGCGATCTGGCGGGTGGTGACCGCCCGGCCGTGCTGGTGCAGCAGTGGCCGGGTGGCCCGGATCAGCGCCTCCCGGCGCTCGTCGGGCGAGAGGGGGGAGGCACGGCGGGACACGTCGCCCAGGGTAAGTGAGTGAGCACTCACTCACAAATGGATTGCAGGGTCTAGGGCGCCAACCGGTCGCGCTCCCAGCCCGAAGCGGTGCGCCGGAACCGCAGCCGGTCGTGCATCCGGCCGGGCCGCCCCTGCCAGAACTCGAAGACCTCCGGCCGGACCAGGTAACCGCCCCACGCCGGGGGCGTCGGCACGTCGGCGCCGCTGAACCGCTGCTCGGCGTCGGCGTAGGCGCGCTCCAGCGCGTCCCGGTCCGGCACCGGCTGGGACTGCGCCGAGGCCCACGCCCCGATCTGCGAGCCGCGCGGCCGAGAGGCGAAGTAGGCGTCGACCTCCGCCCGCGGCAGCGGCAGCGCCTCCCCTCGATCCGGACCTGTCGCTCGACCGGGTACCAGCCGAAGAGCAACGCGCAGTGCGGCCGCACGGCGAGCTCGGCGCCCTTGCGCGAGGCGCTGTTGGTGAAGAAGACGAACCCCTCCCCCGGCGCGTCGCCACCCGGCGTGCGCACCCCCTTGAGCAGCACGGTCCGCGCCGAGGGGCGCCCCTCGGCGTCCGCGGTCGCCACCACCATCGCGTTGGGCTCGTGCACGCCGGCCTCGGCGACCTCCTCGAACCAGCGGTCGAAGAGCGCGAAGGGGTCCGCTCCGGCGTCGGACCCGACCAGCCCGGCCGCGCCGTACTCGATCCGCAGGGCGGCGAGGTCGCGGGCGGGCGCGGGAGTTCCGGCTCTGTCGCGGGCTCCGGAGACGGGGTGGCTGGGCTGTTCCTGACCGGACATGTGCCCGAAAATATCGCGTGCGGCAGAATGTCGAACCGGCCGCGCGCCCGACCGGGCGCGGCAGCCCGCTGGATCCCGGCCCCGTGCGACGCGAACGCGCCGGCGGGCCGATCACGAGACGAAGGAGTCGCCGGATGCCTGAGGTACACCACGGACTGGAAGGCGTCGTCGCCTTCGAGACCCAGATCGCGGAACCGGACAAGGAAGGCTCGGCACTGCGCTACCGCGGCGTCGACATCGAGGACCTGGCCGGCCGGGTCCCCTTCGAGAACGTCTGGGGCCTGCTGATCGACGGCTCGTTCACCCCCGGCCTGCCGCCGGCCGAGGCGTTCAGCCTGCCGGTGCACACCGGTGACGTCCGGGTGGACGTCCAGGCCGCGATCGCGATGCTCGCACCGGCCTTCGGCTTCGGCCAGACCTACGACATCTCCGACGAGCAGGCCCGCGAGGACCTCGCCCGGGTCGCCGTCATGGTGCTCTCCTACGCCGGCCAGTCGGCGCGCGACATCCATCTGCCGGTGGTGCCGCAGAAGCTGGTCGACGAGGGCAAGACGCTCGCCGAGAAGTTCCTGATCCGCTGGCGCGGCGAGGCCAACCCGGCGCACGCCCACGCCATCGACGCGTACTGGTCCTCCGCGGCCGAGCACGGGATGAACGCCTCCACCTTCACCGCCCGGGTGATCACCTCCACCGGTGCCGACGTGGGCGCCGCGTTCTCCGGTGCGATCGGCGCGATGAGCGGCCCGCTGCACGGCGGCGCCCCGTCCCGCGTGCTCGGCATGATCGAGGAGGTCGAGAAGACCGGCGACGCCGCGGCGTACGTGAAGAAGCTGCTCGACTCCGGCGAGCGCCTGATGGGCTTCGGCCACCGCGTCTACCGGGCCGAGGACCCCCGGGCGCGCGTGCTGCGCCGGACCGCGAAGGAGCTCGGCGCCCCGCGCTACGAGGTCGCCGAGGCGCTGGAGCAGGCCGCCCTGGCCGAGCTGCGCGCCCGTCGCCCCGACCGCGTCCTGGAGACCAACGTCGAGTTCTGGGCCGCGATCGTCCTGGACTTCGCGCAGGTGCCGGCGAACATGTTCACCTCGATGTTCACCTGCGCCCGCACCGGCGGCTGGTCCGCGCACATCCTCGAGCAGAAGAGGACCGGGCGCCTGATCCGCCCCTCGGCCGTCTACGCCGGACCGGCCACCCGCCCGGCCAGCGCGATCGACGGCTGGAACGACGACTGGGCGAACTGACCCCGCACCACCACCAGCGAGCCTCGGACCCCGCGCGGGTCCGGGGCTCGCGGTCGTTGGCGCGCCCCATTCGATCGGGCTCGGATCCCGGCCGGATCCGAGCCCGTCGGAATGGGGCGCGCAGACACCCGCGACCCCGGCCGCCGACGCGACCTCGCCGACGATCGACGTACGACGAACGCCTGGCCGTAGACTCCGCGCCATGGATGAGTCCCGAAGTCCCTACCGTTCGCCCTCCTGTGGAGGGGGTGAACGGTGATCGACTCGCAGACCTTCGTCAACTTCGGCCTGGTCCTCGTCTTCGTCCTGGTCGGCGGCGTGTTCGCCGCGACCGAGCTCGCCCTGGTCTCGCTGCGGGAGAGCCAGGTGAACCAGCTCGAGCAGCGCGGCAGTCGCGGCGCCCGCGTGGCCGCCGTCGCCCGCGACCCCAACCGGTTCCTGGCCGCCGTCCAGATCGGCGTGACCGTGGCGGGCTTCTTCTCCGCCGCCTACGGTGGCTCGACCCTGGCGCCGGACGTGGCGCCGTACCTGGTCGACCTCGGGCTCGGCGCGGATGCCGCCGACACCGTCGCGCTGGTGGTGATGACCCTGCTCATCGCCTACCTCTCCCTCGTCCTGGGCGAGCTGGTGCCGAAGCGCATCGCGCTCCAGCGCTCGGCCGGCCTCGCGCTGGTGACCGCACCTGTCCTCGACCGGTTCGCCACCCTGATGCGGCCGGTGATCTGGCTCCTCTCGGCCTCCACGAACGCGGTGGTGCGACTGCTCGGCGGTGACCCGAACGCCACCGGCGAGGTGGTCACCAAGGAAGAGCTGCGCGAGATCGTCACCAGCAACGAGTCGCTGGGCGACGACGAGCGCCAGATCCTCACCGACCTGTTCGGTGCCACCAAGCGCACCCTCAAGGAGGTGATGCGCCCGCGCAGCGAGGTGGCCTTCATCGACTCCGACGAGCCGCTGGCCGCGGCCGCCGAGCAGGTGCGCAACCAGCCCTACTCGCGGTACCCGGTGATCCGGGAGAACTTCGACGACATCGTCGGCATGCTGCACGTGCGGGACCTGCTCGACGTGGGTGCCGACGACACCCGCTCGGTCGGCGACGTACGCCGCGAGATCCTGATGCTGCCCAGCACGAACCGACTGCTCCCCTCGGTGGCCACGATGCGGCAGACCGGCCACCACCTCGCCGTCGTGGTCGACGAGTACGGCGGCACCGACGGCATCGTCACCCTCGAGGACCTGGTCGAGGAGATCATCGGCGACATCCGGGACGAGTACGACGAGCCGGTCGCCGTGGTGCCCGTCGGCGGCGTCACCACCCTCCCCGGCGGCCTCACCATCGAGGACTTCTACGAGGAGACCGGGATCGAGCTGCCGGACGGCGGCTACGAGACGGTCGCCGGCTACGTGGTGGCGCGGCTCGGCCGGATCCCGGAGGTCGGCGACGACGTGGTCGTCGAGGAGTACCGGATCGAGGTGGCCGAGATGGTGGGACGCCGGGTGACCCAGGTGGCGGTGGGCGCGGCCGACCTGGCCAGCGACCTGGCCACCGATCAGGCCGCCGGCTCCGCGTCCGGCTCCGGCTCCGACCCCGGCGACGACCGGTGATCCGACGGCGCCGGGCTGCTGGGAGGATGACGCGGTGACCGAGGCCGCCATCGCACGCTATCCCGCTCCCCCGGTGATCCGGGCCGCGGACGTCGGCGCCAAGGTCGTCCTGGTCTGGATGCTGCTCGGCGCCGTGATCGACCCCGAGGGCACCAACCTGCAGGACAAGGCCGCCGAGGCGCGGGCCGTCGGCTACCCGATCCTCGCCTTCGCGGTGCCGGCCATCTGGCTGTGGGTGTGGAAGGACCGCGCGTCGTTCCCGTGGTTGGCCGACCTGATGGTGACGGTGACCTGCTTCAGCGACATCCTCGGCAACCGGATGGACCTCTACGACCGGATCGTCTGGTTCGACGACTGGATGCACTTCGTCAACACCGGCCTGATCGCCGGGGCCGTGGTGCTGCTGACCCTGCACCGCTCCACCGGCCGGGTACGGGTGGTGGAGCGGGCGCTCGCGGTCGGGGCCACCGGCGCGATCGCGTGGGAGCTCGCCGAGTACGTCGCGTTCATCCGCGGCGGCACCGAGCGCGAGTTCGCCTACGCCGACACCCTGGGCGACCTGGCCCTGGGCGTGCTGGGCTCCGTGGTCGCGGCCCTGGTGATCCACGCGCTGTGGCAGCGCGGGCGGCTGGCCTCCTCCGCACCGCAGCTCGAGCGCGTCCCGGTCTGACGGGGCCGGGGTCTCCTCGCGCCCCATTCGAATTGGTCCGGAATCCGCCCGGATCCGCGCCCATCGGAATGGGGCGCGCCACACCCCCGCAACCCCCGCTCAGCCCAGCGCGCCGACCAGCACCGCCAGCGCGCGGTCGAGCTCGGCGTCGGTGGGGCCCCGAACCCGACCACCAGGCCGCTGAGGTCGGCGGAGCGGCAGTAGTCGCGCAGCAGGTTCACCCGGAAGCCGGCCCGCTCGGCCGCGGCGCGCGCCCGCACCGCCCGCTCGTGCGGCAGCAGCCAGGTCGAGTACATCCCGGCGACCGGGCCGGCGAGCTCGGCGTACGGCGCCAGCGCGACCAGCACCCGGGGAGCCCGCTCGGCGTAGACCTGGCGGGCCGAGCGCACCACGGCGTCGACGTACCCGTCACGGAGCAGGGTGACCATCGCGCGCTGCACCGGCCACGGCGGGGCGTCGTGGGTGAGGGCGCGGTGGGCGTCGAAGGCGTCCAGCAGCCGGTCGGGGACGAGGGACCAGCCCAGCCGCAGCGACGGGAGGATCGACTTCGACGCGGTGCCGAGGTAGGCGACCCGGTCACCGTCGAGCGAGGTCAGCGCGGGCACCGGGGCGACGTCGTAGCGGAACTCGGAGTCGTAGTCGTCCTCGATCAGGACCGCGTCGGCGGCGCGCGCGGCGGCCAGCGCGGAGATCCGGTCCGCGGCCGGCATCACCCGGCCGAGCGGATGCTGGTGCGCCGGGGTCAGGTACGACGCCGCGCAGCCGGCGAGGTCGGCGACCGGCTCGAGCGCCGGCACGTCGCGCACCTCACGGCCGGCGGCCCGCACCGTGGCGACGGCGGCACGGTAGCCGGGGTCCTCGACGGCGACCGGTCCTCCGGGGAGCACGGCGAGCAGGTGGCGCAGTCCCGCGCCGGTGCCGCCGGTGATGCGCACCCGGTCGGCGTCCACCCGCAGGCCGCGGGTGCGACCGAGCCGTTCGGCGACCAGGCCGCGCAGGTCCGCGAGGCCGCGCGGGTCGTCGTACCCCCGGGGCGGGGTGGCGGTGGAGACCTCGCGCCAGGCGCGGCGCCAGACCGTCTCGTGCCGCGGGTCGATCCAGGGCGTGCCGGCGTCCATCATCACCAGCGGCGGCTCCGCGGCGGCCCGCCGCCGGGTGGGCTCATCGGGCCCGGCCGGGTCCCAGGCGCCGGGCCCGTCGGCCACCCAGGTGCCCGAGCCGGTCCGGGCGATCAGCCAGCCCTCGGCGAGCAGCTGGTCGTAGCCCCGCTCGACCACCGTCCGCGACACGTCGAGGTCGCCGGCCAGCCGGCGGGTGGCGGGCATCCGGTCGCCGGCGGCGAGCACGCCGTCGAGGACCAGCCGGCGGATGCCGTCGGCGAGCTGGCTCGCCAGCGGGCGCGGGTCCTGACGGTCGAGCCGCAGCGGCAGCACCGGAATTGGCCTTCCAGAATGGGTGAGAAATGGCTCGTGCAACGAAGCCAATCCTAGGCCACGATCGATCCATGGACGCCGCAGCACCGACCACCCCGCTCGAGCCGACCGCCCGCACCCGGGTGAACCGCGGTCGCAACCGCGCGGTGACCGACCGCGCCGCGCTCCTCGAGCTCCTCGGCGACGGCCTGGTCGCCCACCTCGGCGTCCAGGTCGGCGACCACCCCCTGGTGCTGCCGACCGCCTACGCGGTGGACGCCGACGGGCCGGACGCGGAGGGCACGCTCTATCTGCACGGCTCGGTCGCCGCCCACTGGCTGCGCTCGTCGATGGAGGCGACCGTCTGCGTCACGGTGACCGAACTGGACGGGTTGGTCGCCGGCCGCTCCGCCTTCCACCACTCGATGAACTACCGCTCGGCGGTCGTGATCGGCACCGCCCGCGCGGTCGAGGACGCCGCCGAGCGCCGGCACGCCCTCGACCTGATCGTGGACCACATGCTCCCCGGGCGCTCGGCCACGCTGCGCGCCAGCACCCGCAAGGAACTCGCCGCCACCGCCGTGCTGGCCGTGCCGCTGCGGGAGGCCTCGATGAAGGCCCGCGCCGGCGACCCGGTCGACGAGGACGGCGACGTCGCTGCCGGCGTCTGGGGCGGCCACCTGCCCGTCCGCCGGGTGATCGACGCGCCGGTGCCCGCCGCGGACAACCTCCCCTGCGCCGCGCTGCCCGATCACCTGCTGCGTCGACCCACCGCCTGACCCACCGCCTGACGCACCGCCTGACGCAGGGCACCCGGCCGTCTCACGACCCGGCTGCCCCGGCGTCCTGCGCCGCGATCCGCTTCCCGAAGCACCGCGACAGCACGTGGCCGCTGTAGTGGCCGAAGCCGGGGACCGGCTGATAGCCCGACGAGGTGTACAGCCCGATCGCCTCCGGCTGCTTCAACCCCGTCTCCAGCACCAGTACGTCGACGCCCGCCAGCTGTGCCGTGCGCTCGAGCTCGGCCAGCACCAGTCGGGAGAGCCCCTGTCCACGTCGTCCGGGGACGACGTACATCCGCTTCAGCTCCGCGGTGGGCCCACCGCCCAGCGCCACCACCGCGGAGCGTCGCCAGGCGCCGGTGGCCACGGGTCGCCCGTCGATCCGGCCGAGCAGGAAGAGTCCGTTGCCGTCGGCGAACTCGGTGAGGTCGACCGGTCCGTCGTCCGGGCTGCCGTAGCGCTCGACGTACTCGGCCTGGACGGCGGCGACGAGCGCGACGACGTCGGGATGGTCGTAGCCGACCTGCGCCAGCTCCAGCTCCATCCACACCTCCCGCTCGGTCCCCGCGAGCAGCATAGGCGCCGTCCCCGGCCCGGCGTCCGCAGGTTGGAGCCTGCGTTTTCACCGGCGTGATCCGACTGTCACACTGGGGGCATCTCTGACAGCGTCGTCAGCCTGTGCCACTCCCGCACCACGATGAGAAGGTTGAACCGTGACCGACGCCCTGCAGATCCCCGCTGACCTCAAGCCCGCCGACGGCCGCTTCGGCGCGGGCCCGTCGAAGATCCAGACCAGCCACCTCGACGCGCTGGCCGCCACCGGCTCCTCGCTGATGGGCACCTCCCACCGGCAGGCACCGGTGAAGAACACCGTCGGCCGGGTGCGCGAGGGTCTCGCCGCGCTCTTCGACCTTCCCGAGGGCTACGAGGTGGTGCTCGGCAACGGCGGCGCCACCGCGTTCTGGGACATCGCCACCTTCGGCCTGATCGAGCAGAAGTCGCAGCACCTCTCGTTCGGCGAGTTCTCCTCCAAGTTCGCCAAGGCCGCCGCCGCGGCGCCGTGGCTGGAGGCCCCGTCGGTGCTCGAGTCCGACCCGGGCTCGCGTCCCGACCCGGTCGCCGAGGCCGGCGTCGACGTCTACGCGTGGGCGCACAACGAGACCTCGACGGCCGTGATGGCGCCCGTGGTCCGCCCGGCCGGTGCCGACGAGGGCTCGCTGGTGCTCGTCGACGCGACCTCCGGTGCCGGTGGGCTGCCGGTCGACCTGAGCCAGGTGGACGCCTACTACTTCGCTCCGCAGAAGTGCTTCGCCTCCGACGGTGGTCTGTGGATCGCGATCATGTCGCCGGCCGCGCTGGACCGGGCCGCCCGGATCGCCGCCTCCGACCGGCACGTCCCGGCCTTCTTCGACCTGCCGACCGCGATCGACAACTCCGCGAAGAACCAGACCTACAACACGCCGTCGGTGGCCACGCTGTTCCTGATGGCCGAGCAGCTCGACTGGATGAACAGCCAGGGCGGCATCAAGGGGATGGTGGAGCGGACCACCGCCTCGTCCGACGCGCTCTACGGGTGGGCCGAGCGGACGTCGTACACGACGCCGTACGTGACCGACCCGAGCCACCGCTCGCTGGTGATCGGCACGATCGACTTCGACGACGCCATCGACGCCGCGGCGATCGCCAAGACGCTGCGCGCCAACGGCATCGTCGACACCGAGCCCTACCGCAAGCTCGGTCGCAACCAGCTGCGGATCGCGATGTACCCGGCGGTCGACCCGGCCGACGTGGAGGCGCTGACCCGCTGCATCGAGTACGTCGTCGAGAACGGCTGAACGCTCCGGGGGCGCGTCACAGCCGGTCGCTGATCAGCCGGTACGACGACCTCCCGAACGCCACCATCCGGGCCATCTCCACGTTCGTGGGGGTGGCCCGGAGCGTCTCCAGGGCGGCATCGACCGCGTCCTCCTTCGGCCACCCGTAGACCCCGGCGCTGACCAGGGGAAAGGCCAGGGTCCGGGCCCCGATCTCGTCGGCGACCTCGAGCGCACGGCGGTAGCAGGAGGTGAGCAGGCCGCGGTCGGTCTGGCCGGCGTTGCGGTTCGGACCGACGACATGGATCACCCAACGGGCGGACATCCGCCCGGCCGTGGTCCAGCCGGCGTCACCGGTGGCCAACCCGTCGGGGAACCGGCGCTCGCAGTCGGCGAGCACCGCAGGCCCGCCGGCGGCGTGGATCGCACCGTCCACACCGCCGCCTCCGCGCATCCGGCTGTTGGCGGCGTTGACCACCGCGTCGACCTGCTGGGCGGTGATGTCGCCCTCGACGACCTCGATCTCCATGCGACCCAGTGTGCCGCGCGGCCCCGTCACGAGCCACGCACCAGCCGGGCGGTCGCCCGCTCCAGGGCGAGCCGGCGCGCATCCTCGTCGGGATGGTGCCGGCGGACGGCGGCACGGATGGTGCGTCCCTCCTCGTAGGCGTCCACGACCCGCGGGTCGACGTAGGAGGAGCGGGCCAGGGTGGCGCTGTTGCCCAGGTAGTCCGCGACCTCGCGCATCACCGCCGCCACGGCACGCCGGCGGCGGGTGGGGCTCGCCTCCTGGTCCGGTGCCTCGGCCAGCGAGGTGGCCGCCCGCACGGTCGCGTGCCAGGTCCGGAAGTCCTTCGCCGACGCCTCGACGCCGCTGGTCTCGCGCAGGTAGTCGTTGACCGCCTCGGGGGTGAGCGAGCGCCACCGGCGACCTTCGCGGTAGGCGAGCAGGTGGGGATCGCCGGCGGTGCGCCGACGCCGCATCCGCTGGAGACCGGCGACCGCCTCGGGGTCGTCCACCTCGATCCGGTGCTCGACGCCGGACTTGCCGACGAAGTCGAAGACCAGCATCTCCCCGCTGCGCCGCACGTGACGACGCTCCAGGGTGGTCAGGCCGAACGACCCGTGCTCGGCGGCGTACACGTCGTTGCCGATCCGGAAGCAGCCGAGGTCGAGCAGCCGGAGCGCCAGTGCGCACGCCTGCTCCTCGGTAACCGTGGTGCCGGCGAGGTCCTCGGCCACCCGGGCCCGCACCCGCGGCAGCCGTCCGCCGAACCGGAGCACCCGGTCGTACTTCTCCCCGGACCGCTTCTCCACCCACGCCGGGTGGTAGAGGTACTGGCGCCGGCCCGCGTCGTCGGTGCCGACCGCCTGGAGGTGGCCGTTCGGGTACGGGCAGATCCACACGTCGCTCCAGGCCGGCGGGATCACCAGCTCCTTGCAGCGCAGCGCGTCCTCGGCCGCCAGCCGCTCGCCGTCGGCATCCAGGTAGGTCCACCCGCGACCGGCGCGACGTCGCGTCCAGCCGCGGTCCTCGGCGCTGGTACGACGAAGGCGGACCACGCTGCCATCTAACCGGGTCCACCCACATCCGGGTGGTGCACCGCCCAGCGCAGGCGCGCCGCCTCAGCGCGGGCGCAGCGCCCGCAGCAGCACCAGCACCCCGATCACGCCGACCACGATGCCGACGATCCACGGGTTGACGCCGAACCCGAACTCGGTGCCGCCGTCGTCGGCCGGCGGTGCCAGCTCCTCGGGGGCGGCGGTGTCCTCGGCGCCGGGCCCACGCGACGGTCCGGTCGCGGCCGGGTCCCCCTCGAGCTCGGCGCGCAGCGCCCTCGGCAGCTCGATCCGCAGCACCTCGCTGCCCTCGCCCTCGCTGCTCAGGTAGACCTCGCCGTCGGCGGAGACGGCCAGCCCCTCGCCCTGCTCCTGCGTCGGCAGGGTCAGCGTCTCCAGCCGCTCCAGCCCCGGCCAGGTGTAGACCGCGGCCTGGCCGTAGTTGCGGATCATCAGGTGCTCCCCGTCGGGCCAGAACGACCCGTCGGTGGAGATGCCGAGCGCGCTGCCGACCTCGCGGAGCCGGTTCGGGCCGTCCGGGTCGAGCCGGCGTGGGGCCGCGTAGACCCGGCCGATGAACTCCTTGACCACCACCAGGACCTGACCGGTCTCGGGGTGCACCAGCAGCGTCTCGGCGTCGTGCGCGCCGTCGGGGTAGACCAGCTCGAACCGTTCGCCGGCCACGGCCCGCTCGCCGGTCCCGAACGGCACCCGGGTGATGCTGATCGACGAGCGCCGCGCGAGGTTGTCCCCGGTGTCGCCGACCCAGACCTCGCCGGGACCGGCGGGTGCCAGCGCCTCGACGTCGACGGCCTCGCCCTGCCAGGTGGTGGTGCCGACGGTCTCCCCGGTGGCCGGGTCCACGGTGAAGATCCGCGGCCCGTCCCCGGAGTCGTTCACGGTCACGAAGAGGTCACCGGCGACCAGCCCGCTGGACTCGATGATCGCCGGATCGGTGAAGCTGAACGCGACCTCCGCGCGCATCGCACCCTCCTCGGCCCGGCTGGCGCCGGCCACGGCACCGACCCCGACCAGGCAGAACGCGGCGACGAGGAGGCCGCGCTCGAGGGCCCGCGTCCGTCGTACCGACCTCTCGGCGGTCCGGGACCGACCTCTCACGTGTCCCTGACCGACCTCTCGGCGGCACCCAGGAGCGCTCCGAGGCGGGGGGTGAGGGACCAGGTGGCGACGAGCTCGTCGTACTCGGCCGGGGCTGCCGGGTCGGTTACGCCGGTGCGGACCGCTCGCAGCAACGTGTTGCGGGGGGTGTGGGCGCTGTCCACGAACTCGACCACCTCGACCCGGTAGCCGTGGCCGCGCAGCAGCAGCGCCCGGAGCGCGTCGGTGAGGGTGTCGGCGAACCGCTCGCGCAGGATGCCGTCGCGGACCAGCGCCGCGTAGGGCGCCGGTGCCGGCCGTCGGCGGAGCTGGGCGGCGATGTCGTGGTGGCAGCACGGCGCGGCCAGGACCAGCGGCGCCCGCCAGCCGACCGCCCGGGCCAGCGCCTCGTCGGTGGCGGTGTCGCAGGCGTGCAGCGCCAGCACGATGTCGGGCGGCTGCGGCAGCTCGGCACCCTCGATGCTGCCGACCACGAAATCGGCGTCGACGCCCAGCTCGGTCGCGACCGCCTGGTTGTGCCGGCGCGACTGGTCCTTGACGTCGACCCCGGTCAACCGGACCGGCAGCCCGCGCCGCTCGGTGAGGTAGCGCTGCGCGGCGAAGGTGAGGTAGCCGTTGCCGCAGCCGAGGTCGACGATCCGCAGCGGGTCGTCCTCGGTCGGGGTCCGCAGCTGGCCGCTGCCGGTGGCGTCCGCGATCGCGGCCTCCAGGAGCGCCACGAACTCCTCGATCTGGCGGTACTTGGCCTGGCGGCTGGGCTTGACCCGGCCGTCCTTGCCGGCCAGTCCGAGCGCGGCGAAGAGCGGGTCGTCCTCGGGCAGCAGGCGCCGCTTGGCACGGTCGTGCGACCGGTTCGCGCCCGGTCCGCCACGGTTACCCTCAGCTGCCGCTGCGCCCGCCCTGGCGCTGGCACCAGTGCCGGCCGCGATGTGCACCACCGCCAGCCCCTTCTTGGTGATCCGCAGCTGGACCACGGCCAGGTCGGTGGTGACGTGCCAGTTGCCGAACCCGGCGGCGAGCAGCTCGTCCACGTACGCACCGGCCGGCTCCCCGGCGGCGTGGTTCGACGTGTGGGCCTGGGTGGCGTCGTAGGCGACCGCCTGCAGGTGGGTGCCGGCCTTGAGGTCGACCCAGCGCAGCTCGACCCGCCGCCAGCGAGGGGCATCGCGCCCCCGCTGCCGACCGGAGGCGACGGCGCGGACCAGGCCCGGGTCGAGGAGGTGCTCGCGGACCACGGCGAGGCCCTCGGCCAGCGGATAGGTGGTGCTGCTCATCGCCGGCTCACCCCCGCGCTCACTTCAGCACGGCGGAGACGACGACCACGATCAGCAGGGCGGCCAGCGCGATCGGGATGACGAGTCGACGGTGCCGCGGGTTCACCTCGCGATCGTATCCGGGCCGGCGCCGCCGACCACCTTTCCCGGACCTCCCGGACCGGCCGTCGGCGGCTCGGCGAGCAGCTCGGCCAGGTGCACCGAGGCGACGCCGGCCAGGTCGTCGAGCTGGATCGCGCAGGACATGCCGTCGGCGAGCACCACGGTGCGGGCGTCGGCGGCCCGCGCCGCGCGCACCGCCGGCAGCAGGTGGGTCTCGGCGACCGCCACCGACGTCTCGTAGTGACCCTGCTCCACACCGAAGTTGCCGGCCAGCCCGCAGCAGCCAAGCACCCGGGTCACCTCCGCCCCGGCCCGCCGCAGCAGCGCCTCGTCGGTGTGCCAGCCGATCACGGCGTGCTGGTGGCAGTGCGGCTGGGCGACCACCCGCACCCCGGTCAGGTCGGGCAGCGGCAGGTCCAGCCGGTCCACCAGCTCGGCCAGCGTGAGCACGCCGCCGGCGACCCGCTCGGCCCGCGCCCGCTGCGGCTCTGCCACCAGCTCGGCGGCGTCCGCGCGCAGGGTCGCCAGGCAGGACGGCTCCAGTCCGATCACGGGTACCCCGGAGTCGACGTACGGCGCCAGCGTGGCGACCGTCCCGCTCAGGATCCGCCGGGCCTGGTCGAGCTGGCCGGTGGTCACCCAGGTCAGCGCGCAGCAGGCCCGCTCGTCGATCACCCGGACCCGCAGCCCGGCCGCGGTGAGGTAGTGGAGAGCGGCATGGGCCTGGGCGTCGCGGAAGTGGTCGGTGAAGGAGTCGGCCCACAGCCACACGTCCGGCGCATCCGGCTGCACCCCACCCATCTCCTCGGTGCGCGCCCAGCGGCGCACCGTGGTGGTCGCGAACCTCGGCACCGACCGTCGCCGGTCGATCCCGGCCACCGCCTTGGCCACCGCCGCGGTCGGGCGCAGCCGCAGGCCGGCGTTGGCCAGCCCGGACGCGCCGATGCGGGCGGTGAGCGCGGCCCACAACGGCAGCCGGCCGAGCGTGTAGTGGCTGCGGGGGCGTCGCCGGCCCCGATAGGTCTGGTGCAGCACCTCGGACTTGTACGTCGCCATGTCCACCCCGGTCGGGCAGTCGGAGGCGCAGCCCTTGCAGGAGAGGCAGAGGTCGAGCGCCTCGTGCACCGCGGGGTCGGCCAGCCCGCCGGACAGCCCGCCGGTCACCGCCTCCTGCAGCACCCGCGCCCGGCCCCGGGTGGAGTCCTTCTCCTGTGCGCTGGCCTGGAACGACGGGCACATCACACCGGCGAGCACGCCCGGCGCCGCGACGCACTTGCCCACGCCGGTGCAGCGGTGCACGGCCGCGCCCAGGGAGCCGCCGTCCTCGGCCAGCCGCAGCGTCGGCCGGGAGACCAGGTCGGCGCGCTCGCGCCGTACCGGACGCAGGTCGGCGTCGAGCGGCGCCGGGTCGACCAGCACCCCGGGGTTGAGCAGGCCCGCCGGGTCGCAGGCGGCCTTGACCTGCCCGAAGAGCCGCAGCGAGGTGGCCTCGTACATCAGCGGGAGCAGCTCGGAGCGGGCCCGGCCGTCACCGTGCTCGCCGGAGAGCGACCCGCCGTAGTCGGCGAGCCGGGTGGCGCAGGCGATCAGGAACTCCCGGAACCGGGCCGGGCCGTCGGAGAAGTCGAAGTCGATCCGGGCGTGCACGCAGCCGTCGCCGAAGTGGCCGTAGGGCACGGTGTCCAGGCCGTGCGCCGCGAGCAGCTCCTCGAAGTCGCGCAGCCACGCGCCCAGGGACTCCGGCGGTACGGCGGCGTCCTCCCACCCCGCGTGGGCGGGCCGGGTGAGGCTGCGCGCGGCCAGCCCGGCGCCGTCCTCGCGGATCCGCCACAGCGCGGCCGCCTCGACCGGGTCGGTGACCACCCGGTGCTCCAGCGCCCCGCTCGCCGCGACCACGCCGGGCAGCAGCTCCGCACCCTCGTCGCCGGCCAGCTCGACCAGCAGCCATCCGCGGCCGCGCGGCAGTCCGGGCAGCGCCCGCCGGGCGCGGACCAGGTCGGCCAGCCGCGCGTCGAGTCCCTCGCAGGCGACCATGTGGCCGCCGGCCGCACCGGCGCCTCCGGCCGCCCCCAACAGCGCCGGTACGGCGTCCGCGGCGTCGGCCATCGAGGGATAGCCGAGCACCACCAGGTGCCGGTCGGTCTCCGGCACCAGCGCGACCGTCATCTCGGTGACCAGCCCGAGGGTGCCCTCGGTCCCGGCCAGGAACCGGGCCAGGCCTCCGGCCGGCGCCTCGGGGAGGAGGTGCTCGAGGCTGTAGCCGCTGACCTGGCGGGTGAACCGGCCGAACCGGGTGCGCACGTGCGCGAGCTCGTCGGCGACCAGCCCGCGCAGCCGGGCCTCGACCTCGCCGGGGCCGGCCTCGCGGTCGCCCCACAGCACCGTCGCGTCCCGCATCGTGTCGGCGGTGCGGCCGTAGCCGAGCGCACGGGAGCCGCAGGCGTTGTTGCCGAGCATCCCGCCGAGAGTGCAGCGGGTGTGCGTGGACGGGTCGGGGCCGTAGCGCAACCCGTGCGGGGCGGCCTCGCGCTGCAGCGCGGCGTGCACCACGCCGGGCTCGACGCGGGCGGTGCGGGCCTCCGGGTCGATCTCCAGGACCCGGTCCAGGCCGCGGGTGTCGACCACGATGCCGGTGCCGATCGCGTTGCCGGCGATCGAGGTGCCGGCGCCCCGCAGGGTCACCGGCGCGGACGCGGCGGTGGCCACGGCGAGCACGGCCGCGAGGTCGTCGCGGTGCCGCGGGCGGGCCACCACCTGAGGGAGCACCCGATAGATCGAGGCGTCGGAGGAGTAGAGCGCACGGGTCAACGGGGAGTCGTCGGCGTCGATGCCGTGGCGGCGCAGGGCGGCCACCAGCTCGGCGGAGTCCGCAGGTGTCGCAGCGGACGAGGCGAGCGGTCGGGGCGGTCCGGGCGGGCCGGGCGTCGGGTCAGTCATGGCGGTACCGGACCCGGAACGCGTGCAGGGTGAAACCGGCCAGGTAGGCCAGGTAGAGGCCGAGCGCCACCGCGAACCAACCGTCGAGCCGCGGCTCGGCCAGCCCGGCGGCTCGCACCGTCAGCAGCAGCACCGCGGTGAGCAGCAGCAGGGTGGCCGCCCCCAGCCGCAGCCCGTCCTCCCGCATCATCGTGCGCATCCGCTCCTCGCGCTCCGTGGTCGCGGTCCACCACTCCTTGTGCGGCACGTTGAGCATCGAGGTGGGCACCCGGACGGCGGCCAGACCGGCGAAGAGCGCGATCATCGCCAGGCCCAGCACCGCGAAGGTCACCAGCGCCTCGGTCCGCCCGCCCCAGCGGTCGACGTCGCCGCCGCCGCCGAAGTGCAGCGGCACCCGGTCGGGCAGCCGGACGCAGGCCAGCACCCAGGCCGCGGCGTAGGCCAGGCAGCTGCCGATGAAGACGGCGCGCGACGCGCCGGAGCCGGGCCGGTCCGGTCGCGCTGGGCCGGGATCGGGGGGTGGGGTCACCGATGCTCCATCGAGCCGGTGACGATCCCGGCCAGGTCCTCGGCGGTGACGTCCTTCGGCGCGGTGGCCAGCAGCCGCTGCTGCTGCAGCGCGCCGGCCACCAGGTCGTCGACGTCGTCGGATCCGTAGCCGACGGCGGCGAGGCCGTTGGGGATCCCGATGTCGCCCATCAGCTCGGTGAGCACCCGCGGCAGCACCTCCGCGTCGTGCCCGGTCGCCGCGGGGTCGAGCAGCCGGGCGGCGGTCAGGTGCCGCTCGGGGCGGCGTCGAAGGTGAACCGGAAGGCGGCCGGCGCGGTCAGCGCCACCGCCATCCCGTGCGGCACGATCGGCTCGGCGCCGGCGGCCACCTCGACCGCCTCGCCGTGCTCGTGGTCGGGGTAGCCGGCCGGCCGGAAGTCCCGCACCCGTCCGGCGATCGGGTAGGCACAGGCGTGCGGGATGTGCACGCCGGCGTTGCCGAAGCCGAGGCCGGCGAAGGTGGCGGCGAGCGCCATCTGCTCGGCAGCGGCCGGGTCCTCGCCGCGGACCGCGTCGCGGAAGGCTCCGGCGAGCAGCCCCAGGGCACGCTCGGACCAGAGGTCGGCGATCGGGTTGGAGCCGCAGTAGGGCACCCGCTGCTCGGGGCGCTTGGCCGGGTAGTCGGCGTACCAGCGGGCGGTGTAGCTCTCCAGCGCGTGGCAGAGGATGTCCATCCCGGCCGCCGCGGTGACGCCGCCGGGCTGGGTGGCCGAGAGTGCCGGGTCGACCACCGCCATCCGGGGCCGCAGCGCCGCGTGGCTGATGCCGGTCTTCACCTTCAGCGCCAGCACGTCCATCACGCAGATGGTGGTGGACTCGCTCCCGGTGCCGGTGGTGGTCGGCACCGCCACCAGCGGGAGCACCGGCTGCTCGGGAGCCCGGGCCTTGCCGACCGGCGCGTTCACGTAGTCCATCAGCTCGCCGGGGTTGGTGACCAGCAGCGCGACCGCCTTCGCGGTGTCGATCGCGGAGCCGCCGCCGACCGCCACCACCGCGTCGAAGGGACCCTCGGCGCGGGCGAACCCGACCGCCTCGATCAGGCTCTGGTCGGTCGGCTCGACCCGGGCCCGGTCGAAGACCGTCACCGCGATCTCGTACGACGCCAGCCCCTCGGCCACGCGGGCGGCATGTCCGACCGCGGCGACGCCGGGGTCGGTGACGAGCAGGACGCGTCGGGCGCCCCACCCGCGGACGTCGTACCCGATCTCGGCGGCGGCGCCGCGACCGAACTTCAGGGCCGGCGCGGCATAGGTGAAGACGGTCTCGGGCGGGCTCGAGGAAGGCGTGTGCTGGCTCACGCCGGTCACGTTAAACGCCGATCGCGGCGATTGCAGCGTGTACCAGCCCGTAGACCTTTATCGATCCAGAGGCGATGTCGGCCAGCGGGATCCAGGCGGCCAGGTCGGTGGTCCCGCCGGTCTCGACGACCCTCGGTTCCCCCGGTCCGACGGTGGCGCGGTAGATGATCCCGATCGCGTGGAAGTCCTCCTCGCGACCGTTCGGGGCGGTCCCCACGAAGTGATGGTCGACCACGGTGAGCAGACTGCCGACCGTCCCTTCCAGACCGCACTCCTCGGCGAGCTCGCGCACCACGGTGTCGGTGGGCGACTCGCCGTGGTCGATGCCGCCGCCGGGCAGGTGCCAGGTGCCGGGGTTGGGCGCGAGGTCGGAGGTGCGGGTGAGCAGGATCTGGTCGTCGCGGACCACGCAGGCGTAGGCGGCCGGCCGCTGGCGCTGCCGGATCCGGTACGCCGCGAGCGCCTCGGTGACCAGCGACGCGGTCGGGACGGTGCCGTCGAGCACCTCGGCCAACGGCTTCCAGGCGGCCTCGGCGGTGGACCCGTCGACCTCGACCACGTGCGGCTCCGGCGCGTCCGCGGGCACCCAGCCCTCGTAGACGATCCGGATCGAGTGGGCGTCGACACGCCGGCCGCGGCGCCAGGCGTCGTCGAGGTGCAGCGAGAAGATCCGCGCGGTCTCGCCGACGGTCACCGCCAGCCCGGTCTCCTCGGCGACCTCGCGGACCACCGCGTCCGCCGGGTCCTCGCCGTGCTCGACGCCACCGCCCGGCAGCGACCACAGCTCGTTGCGGGTGACCCGCCGGGAGAGCCGGGAGAGCAGGATCATCTCGCCGCGCACGATCACGGCGTAGGCGGCCACCCGCTGCACCTGCTGCGTCACGCTGTCCCCTTCCGGTCCACCTGCCACCCTACGGACCCGCTGTCGAGTGGTTCGGTGGGGACGGTCGGGCGGATCGGTCGAGCTGATCGGTCGAGCTGATCGGTCGAGCCGGCGGTCAGGAGAACGGGGGGCGGGCGTCCCGCGCGATCGAACGGCGCCCGGCCCAGCGCCAGACCCGGGCCGCGCGGTCACGGTCCTCGTCGGTGACCAGGTTGCCCATCCACCGCAGCGCCAGCGTCATCAGCAGGTCCGAGCGCATCCCCACCGGGCCGAGGGCGGGGAGCACCCGCGGCACGGTCACCAGGCCGGCCAGTCGCCGCGCGATCGAGAACGACTCTCCGTAGTGGTCGCGCAGCAGCGCCGGCCACACCACCGACAGGTCGGCGTCCGGGGTCTCCTCGAGCAGCTCGACGAGCAGCCGCCCGGTCTCCAGACCGTAGTCGATGCCCTCTCCGTTGAGCGGGTTCACGCAGGCGGCGGCATCCCCGATCAGCGCCCAGTTGCGGCCGGCCACACCGGAGACCGCGCCCCCCATCGGCAGCAGCGCCGAGGCGGGCATCCGCAGCTCCTCGCCGAGGCCGAACCGGTCCCGGTGCTGGTCGGCGTAGAGCGACATCAGCGGCTTGATCGCCACGTCGGCGGGGCGCTTCGCGGTGGCCAGGGTGCCGACGCCGAGGTTCATCCCCCGACGTCCGCGCCGAGCGGGAAGAGCCAGCCGTAGCCGGAGAGCACCTCGTCCGACGGTCCGCGCAGCTCCAGGTGCGAGCTGATCCACGGGTCGTCGGCCATCGAGGAGGAGACGTAGGAACGCCCGGCCACGCCGTAGACGGTGTCGCGGTGCCACTCCCGACCCAGCACCTTGCCCAGCGGGGACCGTACGCCGTCCGCCACGACCAGCCGTTCGCAGCCGATCTCCACGCGCTCCCCACCGCGTCCGCCGATCTCCAGCACCACCGCGGCCACCCGGTCGCCCTCGACCCGGGCGTCGACCGCGCGGGCGTCGTCGACCGCGGTCGCGCCGGCCTTGACCGCGCCTGTGCGCAGGTGGTCGTCGAGCTCGGTACGGGCGATCGCGCTGCCCCACTCCGGGAGGTGGCCGCCGGGCCAGGGCAGGTGCAGCGTCTGCCCGAACCCGTGCGCCCGCAGGCCCTGGTTGACCGTGTGCGACCGCACCCAGTCACGCAGGCCGAGCCGCTCGAGCTCGCCGATCGCGCGCGGGGTCAACCCGTCGCCGCAGGTCTTGTCGCGCGGGAAGACCGCCGCGTCGGCCAGCACCACGTCGCGGCCGTGCCGGGCCGCCCAGGTCGCCGCTCCGGATCCGGCGGGGCCGGCCCCGACGACCAGGACGTCGGTGCGGCGCGGCAGGGCGGCGGTGCTCATGGCGTCATCCTCTCAGCCCGCACCCGGCGCCCACCGGCCAGTCCGTCACCAGAACCGCGGCTCCAACCCCCACCGCCGGTACACGGTCGCGACGTCGTGGCGCAGAGTCGCCGCGTCCGGCCAGTGGTCCGGGTCCATCCCGAGCAGGCCGAGGGTGACCTCCGGCCCGTGCTCGTTCCACCACGCGGTGACGCCACCGCGACGGCTGCGCATCATGTCCGGGGTGACGTCCTGGGTCACCGACCGCATCAGCACCGCGCTCGCCGGGACCCCCAGCGGCGCCCGGAACGGAGCCGGGAGCCGGCCCAGGTTCGAGCACAGGCACAGCGGGACGGCGGACCCGCCGGCCAGGCGTCGTACCAGGCCGTCGGGGAGGAGCTGGACCAGCGGCTTCAACGGCTCGAGCGGGTCGGTCCGGGTGCCGGCGGCCAGACCGGCGAACGCCTCCTTGGACCGGGCGCGGATGTGCGCCAGGTCCCGGACCCGTCCGACGCCGTCGACGTTCGCGGTGTCGACCACGATCGACACCCCGGTGGTGGCGTTGCTGCGCAGGTCGCCGGGCTCGCGGGTGTCCACCGGCAGGGCGACCTTGAGCGACGCACCGGGCGGCACCCGGCGTGCCGTGGTGAGCACCTCGGTCACCAGCGCGACCAGCAGCGTGTTCGCCGAGCCTCCGTGCTCGGCGGCGACCCGGTGCCAGGCCGCGGCGTCGGAGGTGACCGCGACGGTCGACGGCCGGTAGGTCCGGGCGCCCTGCCCGCCGCGGGCGGGCTGGGCGGCCTGCCGGTCCGAGGTGAGCACGTCGGGGTCGAGCGGCGAGGGCCGGTGCTGCCGCACCCGGCGCAGGCCGCCCAGGGCCTCCCGGGTGAGGTGCAGCGCGTCGCGCAGGTCGTCGCGGCGACGTACCTGGACGCCGTCGCGGGGCAGCACCCGTTGCGCCGCCCCCTCGGCGGCGGCGATGACGGTGGCGAGCACCGACCCGCCGTCGCAGACCTCGTGCCCGGCGACCACCGACAGCAGCGTCTCCCCGGCCACGGTGCGGGCCACCGTCATCTCCCAGGTGGGTCCGAGCACCGGGTCGAGCCGGACCGCGGCCCGTGCCTCGCCCCACTCCAGGACCCGGTCGTCGGGCACCGGGGCGTGCTCCACCCGCAGCGGGGACGCCACCCCCCGCACCCAGCGCGGGCGTGCACCGGGCACCCGGCCGGCGACCGCCAGCCGGTTCCACGGGCCGGCGGCGAGACCGCGGTGGAACGCGTCGATCCGCTCCGCGGGCACCTCCCCGGGGATGCGCCACAGGATCTGGTTGACCACCGGCATCGCCAGCACCCGCCGCGCCCGCAGGAAGAGGTCGTCGTCGTAGGTCAGCCGGTTCTCCCGGGCGTGGTCGACGGGGAGCCGCCATCGGGTCTCCCGCCGGGAGCGGGCGGCGCGGGCATCGGTGGCGGTCATCGGGCCTCCCGGACGTAGGCGCGGACGGTCATCGGCGCGGCGACCAGCAGCACCAGGCCGGCGCCCACCAGGGACCGGGCGACGGCGCTGGCCGCCGGCTCCCCGGCGGCGAGGTCGCGGACCGCGGTGATCATCTGGCTGAGCGGGTTCACCTCGGCGATCCGCTCCATCCACCCGGGCATCGAGGCCGGTGGCACCAGCGCGTTGGACATGAACGAGAGCGGCATCAGCACCAGCATCGAGACGCCCTGCACGGCCTGCGCCGACCTCATCACCACGCCGAGGTAGGCGAAGACCCAGCTGATCGCGAAGGCGCAGGAGACCACCAGCGCGCAGCCGAGGAGCAGGCCGCGCGGGTCCGCGGGCCGGTAGCCGAGGGCGAGGCCCACCGCGACCGTCATCGCGGTCGCGATCAGGTAGCGGACCACGTCGGCCAGCAGCGAGCCGGCCAGCGGCGCCACCCGGGCGATCGGCAGGGTGCGGAACCGGTCGAAGACCCCGCGGTCCATGTCGTCGCGCAGCTGCACCCCGGTCACCACCGAGGCGGTGACGGCGATCTGCACCATCACGCCGGGCACCAGCTCGGGCAGGTAGCCCGTCACGCTGCCCGCGACGGCACCGCCGAAGACGCCGGCGAACATCACCGTGGCCACCACCGGCAGGAGCAGTACGTCGAAGAGCCGCTGCGGGTCGTGCCTGATCAGCAGCAGGCCGCGGCGGGCCAGGGTGAGCGACTGGACCACGGCGGTCAGCGGGCGGCGCCGGGTCGCCCGGCGACGGGTCGACCGGCGACGCCGGGCGTGGGAGCCGGCGGTCGCCGGACGCACCGGGGCGGCCCGGCCCACGGCGGTGCTCACGCCGGCTCCCGCGCGGCGGTCGTCCCGAGCGTGCCGGCCGTCGAGGATCTCCGGGGCGTCGGAGACGTCCGGGGCGGCCCGGTCAGGTGGAAGAAGACCTCGTCCAGGTCGGGGCGCCGGATCCCGATCTCGTCGATCTCGATGCCCGCCGCCCCGGCCCGCACCTGGACGGTGTGCAGCAGGGAGAGCCCGGCGACCGGGGCGGTGAGCCGGCGTCCGTCAGGCGCGACGCCCACCTCCCCCTCGGCGACGTCGGCCAGCAGGGCGCACATCCGCGGCGCGTCCGCCGGACGTCGTACGGCGAGCTGCAGGGTGAGACCGCCGACCGACCGCTTCAGCCCGTCCGGGGTGTCGTCGGCGACGACCCGGCCCCGGTCCACCACGCAGACCCGGGACGCCAGCTGGTCGGCCTCCTCCAGATACTGCGTGGTCAGCAGGACAGTGGTGCCCCGGTCGGTCAGCGCCCGCACCGTCTCCCAGGTCTCCTGCCTTGTGCGCGGGTCGAGACCGGTGGTGGGCTCGTCGAGGAAGACCAGCGGCGGCCGCGCGATCAGGCTGGCGGCGATGTCGAGCCGACGGCGCATCCCGCCGGAGTAGGTCCGCACCGGGCGGTGCGCGGCCTCGGTGAGCGAGAAGTCCTCGAGCAGCTCGCCCGCCCGGCTCCGGGTCGCCCGACGGGAGAGCCCGAGCAGCCGGGCGAAGAGGAGCAGGTTCTCCCACCCGGTCAGTGCGTCGTCCACCGAGGCGTGCTGGCCGGTGACCGCGATCAGCGAGCGCACCCTCGTCGGGTCGGCAGCCACGTCGACGCCGAGCACCCGCACCCGCCCCTCGTCGGGCCGCAGCAGTGTCGAGAGCACCCGGACCAGCGTGGTCTTCCCCGCGCCGTTCGGGCCCAGGACGGCGAAGACGCCGCCGGCCGGGACGCTCAGGTCGATGCCGTCCAGGGCGCGCTGCCCACCGAAGCTCTTCACCAGCCCGGAGACCTCGATCGCGGCGGCGTGCCGGTTCACGTCGCCGCCCCGGTCCTGGCACGGTGCCCTACCTTGTGGGCCATGCTGACTCCTCGGGAAGTCCTGGTCGTCCTCCCCGGAGCGCTCCGGTGAGGGCGGTCTTCGCACTGGTCGGCAGCCGCGGCGACGTCCAGCCCGGGTTGGTCGCGGCGCAGGCACTGACCCGGCGGGGTCACGACGTACGGGTGGGGGTGGCGCCGAACCTGGTCGACGCCGCCGCCGGCCTGGGGCTCCCGGTGACGCCGCTGGGGGTGGACAGCCGCGCGCTGCTCGCCTCCGACCTGGTCCGCCGCGAGATGCGCTCGGCCGACCCGCGACGCCGGCTGCGGGCGCTGCGGTCGGTCGCGGTCCACGGCTGGTCCGAGCTGCGCGACGGGCTTCTCCCGCTCGCCGCGGACGCCGACCTGGTCGTCACCGGGCTGCTCGGCCAGGAGGTCGGTGCCGCCGTCGCGGAGCGTCTCGCCTGCGGCTTCGCCGCGCTGCACTACGCCCCGGTCCGTGCCAACGACGTGGTCCGGCTGCTGCCGGGGCCGGGCGGGCCCCGGGTGACCCAGGCGAGCTGGCGGCTCGGCGAGCGGGTGCGGTGGGGCCTGACCCGGGCCGGTGAGAACGAGCAGCGTGCCGCGCTCGGGCTGCCGCCCGCGGTGGTGGACCTGCCGCAGCGGATGCGGGAGCGTGGCGCGCTGGAGATCCAGGCCTACGACCCGCTGCTGGTCGACCCGCTGCCCGAGCGGTGGGGTGCGCGACGACCGTTCGTCGGATACCTGCGCCCCGCGGGCGCCAGCGGCACCGAGGGCACCGACCTCGGCGACCCGGACCCCGAGCTCGACGCCGCCCTGGAGCGCGGCGCCGTGCACGTGGGGTTCGGCAGCATGCCGGTGCCGGACCCGGCCGGCCTGGTCGCCCTGCTCGACCGGGTGGCGGCCGAGCTGGACACCACCATCGTGTGGGGCGCCGGGTGGAGCGAGCTGCCCGCGGCCACCGGCGAGCGGGTGCTGGTCCGCCGCGAGCTCGACCACGCCGCGGTGCTGCCGCGGTGCCGCGCCAGCGTCCACCACGGTGGCGCCGGGACCGTCGGCGCGGCCCTGCAGGCCGGGGTCGGTCAGGTCGTCTGCTGGTGGAGTGCGGACCAGCCGATGTGGGCCCGGCGGATCGAGTCGGCCGGGATCGGCTGCGGGATGCCGTTCGCGCGGCTGGACGCGGCGCGGCTGACCAGGGCGCTGCGGATCGCGTCGGGCGGGCAGGTCGCCGACCGAGCCCGCGGCCTGGCCCGTCGGTCGATCAGCCCCCGGGACGCGGCGCGCGGGGCGGCCGAGGCGCTGGAGCGGGCCTGCTGACCTCGGGTCCGGTGCCGGCACGGCTCACCACACCCGCAGCCGGAGGTCATGACCGTCGGCCTGCCAGGTGGCGAGCTCCGCGCTGACCAGGTCCGTCAGCACCGCGCCGTCGCGCACCGCGAACGGATCGCAGGCGACCACGGTGAGGGCCAACCGGTCGCCGGTCCGGACCAGGAAGAGCACCAGGCCGCCGCCGCTGGCGGCCGCCTCGGCGACATCGAGGCCCTGCTGGTGGGCCACCGCGAACACCGCCTCGGCGCGGACCCCGCCCAGCGTGGCGAACCCGTCCGGCAGAGCGCCCACGTTCGAGGCGAGCGCGGCGGCCGCGGGCGGCGGGGGCAACCGCCGGACGACCGCGTCGGGGAGCATCTGGACCAGGGCGAGCGGCACCGGCTCCCGAGCCTCGCCCAGGGCGGCGTAGGCCGCCTTGCAGCTGTCCCGGACCGCGTCCAGCCGACGCCGCGACGACTGCTGCGGGGTGACCAGGACCCGGGCGATCCGGGTGGCGTTACCGCGCAGGTCGTCGCCGGCACGGGTGCTCACCGGCAGCGCGACGGGGACATCGGTGTCGGTGTGGCGTCCGGTCCGTCGCACCAGGCCGGCGGTGAGCGCGACGAACCAGGCGTTCACCGTCCCACCGCGTGCCGCCGCCATCTCCTCCACCGCGGTGGCGTCCAACTCGGCGACCACCCACGACGGACGCCAGTCGCCGGAGTCCGGCGGCAGGTCGCGCGTCGGTGCGACGGGATCGGCGGGCGCGACCTCCGCGTCGGCGGGGCGCACCGCCGCCCGGGCCCGGTCGACCACTCGGTCCGTCACCCAGCCGGCGATCTCCCGGCCCTGCCCGACCGCGTCCCGCAGGTCCGGTACGACGTCGCGCAGCCGCGCCACCACCTGCACCCCGCGGGCGCCACCTGTCCGGCCGGACGCGGCGGGCAGACCCAGCGGCGCCGACCACGAGGCGGCGCGCACGATGGCGTCGACCATCGCGCCACCGTCCGCGGCGGCGTGGGCGACCACGAGCGAGACCAGCGTCCCGCCCGCGGCCGTCGGCGCGGTGGCCAGGCGCCAGGCCGGGCCGGCGGCCGGGTCCAGGTCGACGGCGGCGACCCGGTCGATCCAGCCGCGGACCCCGTCCCCGGCGAGCGGCCGCTCCCGGTGGGCGATGGGCGGCACGGTCGGGTCGCCGTACCAGCGTCCGCGGGCGCCGGGCAGCATCGCCGGCACCGCCCGCCGGCCCAGGCTCCCCCGGGCCAGCGCGACGGCGAAGCGCTCGACCGCCCCGGTCGGCAGTGCCGTCCCGAACCGCCACACGAACTGGTTGACCACCGGGCTGCCGAGCCCCCGGTGACGCCTCAGGAACATGTCGTCAGCAAAGGTCTGACGCACTTCGAACGTGCTGCTCATGGGTCACTCCCCGATGAGTGGATGCCTGCAGACGGCATGCGAAATCAGACGGCACCCCGATGTGTCGCCCCTCCCTGGACCCGCGAGTCAAGCCACTGCGACGAATGCCTGTCCACCCCTGGCGATACGTGATCTTGATCTCACAAATGGTTGACGTAACCCCCTGTCGCACTCGCCTCGGGTCCCGCCATGATGGCCGATGGAGGGAATGGGACAGCAGCGCTGCTGTGCCGAGATGTCTGCTCGGGAGGCAGCATGGAATACACGGAGTTCTCGGCGTACCCGATCACGGGTGGCGCCCTCACGACCTGGGCACCGACGGCCCTGCAGGGCGCCTGGCGCCCGGACGATCGCGAGCTGTCGTTCGACCACGAGGCCCACCTCGCCGACGAGGGTGACGGGTCCTGGATCGGGGCGGTGATGCGGGTGCCGATGCCCTACGACGAGGGCGCGGTCCGCCGCACGCTGCGCGCCTGGACCGCCCGGCACGAGGTGCTCCGCACGACGGTGCGGGCCGCGGAGGACGGCGGCTGGCACCGCGAGACGTGCCGCCCCGAGGACGTCGACGTGACGGTGCTCGATCGCGCCGCGCTCGACCGCGACGGCGTGCTGGACCGGCTCCTCGACACCTTCGCCCGGGTCCGCCCGACGGCCTGGCCGCACGTCCTCTTCGCCACGGTCCGGCCCGACGGGGCGACCGATTCCGAGGGGTTCCACCTCGCGTTCGGCGCCGACCACAGCGTGATGGACGCCTACTCCCAGCTGCTGTGGTTCGACGAGATGGTCGTGCTCTACCGACGTGCGCTGGCCGGGGACACCGATCGCGAGCTGGCGCAGGTGGACGTGGGCAGCCACGTCGACTTCGCCGCCTTCGACCGGCGCCTGGGCCAGCTGGTCACCGAGCACGACGCGGCGGTCGAGGTGTGGTCCCGGTTCCTGGATCGCGCCACCGCCGACCGCACGGCCACGGACCCCTCCCCCGGCCCCGCGTTCCCGCGCTACCCCGACCCGGTCCTGGCGGCGCGAGCCGATACGGCTGCCGCGCACCAGCAGTCCTTCTCGGTGCCGGTGCTCGACGCCGCCGACACCGCCCAGCTCAACGGCTGGGCCCGCTCCCTCGGGACCGGGCTGCAGTCGGTGGCGCTGGCCGGGCTCGCCCGGGCGGTCCAGCGGCAGACCGGTGCCGACGAGCTCGACCTGGTGCTGCCGATGCACACCCGGCACGAGCCGCGCTACGCCGGCGCGGTCGGCTGGTACGTCGGGCTCAGCCCGCTGCACCTGGACCTGGCCGACGACGCGTCGCTGACCGACCTGGTGCGTCGTACCCACCACGCGGTGAACGCGGTCAAGCACCTCGCGACCCGGCCGTTCGCACGGATCGGCCAGCTCCTCGAGGTCGAGGACGTGCCCCGCTTCGTGGTCTCCTACGTCGACGTCCGCCACGTCCCCGGAGCCGGGAGCTGGCACTCCTGGCAGGCCAGGACGCTGCGCAGCGCCGCACCGGACGCCGACGAGGTCTACTTCTGGATCATCCGCGACGAGGACGGGATCAACGTCTCCGCACGCTGTCCCGCCGGTGAGCGCGCGGCCGCACGGATGGAGCAGCTGATGGCCGACTACCAGCAGGTCCTGGCGCAGGCCGCCGGACGGGCGCGCGGGACCACCGGACTGGAGCGGGGCGACGACGCCCGGGTGCCGGCATGAGGCTGGGTCCGCTCGCCGACTGGCGCCCGGCGCCGGGACGGGTCTGGGAGGTGCGGCCGACCCCGGCGACCCGGGCAGCCGTCGCGGCCTCCCCGGTCTCCCCCGGCGCCCCGTCGTTCCTGCAGGGGGACCACCTCGGCGCCTTCGCCGCGCTCCGCGACGCCGGCGGCACCCACCTGGCCTGGACCGGGGTCGCGTCGGTGGTGCGCGGCCCGTTCGACGGCGCCCGCTGGTGCCGCGCGCTCGGCACCTTCCTCGCCGACCACGAGGGGCAGCGCACCTGGTTCGACCTGGCCACCGACGCGCCACCGGTACGACGCCTGCTGCCGGCCGCCGCCGTGACCGCCCCCGATGCCTTCGAGCTGGTCGAGGTGGACCTCGGCCCCGGCTCCGGGGCCGGCGCCGACTTCGCCGACCGCCTGCAGGACTGGATCGCGGCCACCTTCCCCGACCGCTGCCGACCCGACGCCTGGCCGGCGTTCGGGCTGGTGGTGGTCGAGCAGGCGGACCGCTTCGAGTTCATCTGGTGCTGTGACCACGCCTTCACCGACGCCGCCTCCCAGCTGATGCTCAGCGCCGAGCTCCCGGAGCGGTACGACGCCCTCGGCCGCGCCGGCGTCCCCGACCCGACGATCGTCGCGCCGCCCGACGCGCGCGGCTCGTTCCTCGGTCATGCCGCGGACGAGCGGGACCGGGCGTCGACGTACGGCCCGCGCTCCCCCGAGGTCGCGCGCTGGCGCGAGGCGGTCGTCACGCACGGGGGCCTGCCGCACTTCCCGCTGGACCTCGGCCTGGCGCCCGGCGAGTCCGCACCGGTCCGGGTCCTCGAGCTGGACCTGGTCGACGGCGAGGACCTGGTCAGCCTGGAGAAGCAGGCGAAGGCGCGCGGCGCGCGGGTACCCAGCGCCGTCGTCGCCGCCTGCGCGGTCACCGAGCTGCGGCTGACCGGGCGGGACCGTTATCTCGGGGTCACCGTGATGGGCACCCGCGACCGGGAGCACGCCCAGACCCAGGGCTGGCTGTGCAACTTCGCGCC
Organism: Nocardioides sambongensis; assembly: GCF_006494815.1. Classification (NCBI taxonomy): domain Bacteria; kingdom Bacillati; phylum Actinomycetota; class Actinomycetes; order Propionibacteriales; family Nocardioidaceae; genus Nocardioides; species Nocardioides sambongensis. Next base: position 4,061,774 of record NZ_CP041091.1, on the reverse strand, counting down.
GCTGATGGTCGATCTGCGCGGGCTCGACCGGCTCGGTGCCGTGCTGCCGCGGGCCGAGGCCGCTTTCAACGAGGCGCGGGACCTGGCCCGGATGCCGGTGCACGCCGCCCTCGGCATCCTGCTGGCCGAGGGCACCCTGTCGCCGGAGTCGCTCGGCAGCCCGCAGCTGCTGTCGTACCTGGACCTGCGCTGGTTCCCCGGCGCCCGCGGGAGCGGGGCCGGCGCGACCGGTTACCAGGAGGGCCTGCACTTCACGGCCGAGGGCCGCACCCGCAACGCCTCCTCGTGGTTCAACCGGGACCGGGACCGTCTCTACGTGGACGTCCAGACGCCGGACACACCGGAGGCCGTGGCCAGCGTGCGGCAGTACTTCGGCCAGGTGCGCTCGCTGCTGCTGTCGCTGGCCCAGATGGGTGACGCCTGGGTCGGCGTCGGCGCTCCGCCGGCGCGGCTGCATGCGGCTCACGCCGGCTGAGGAGTGGGGGCTGCCGCCGGGCCGGCTGCACACGGTGCGGCCGGTCGGGAGCGGACCGCCCCCCTTCCCCACGCCGCTCTCGGTCAACCAGCGCAACCACGTTGCCGGCGTCGGCCACGGTCAGCCGTCGGTCTGGCTGGCCTTCTCCTGCCAGGTGCCGGGTGGCGTCGACGCCGCTCGGCTGGAGCGGGTGGCCGCGCACCTGGTCCGTCGCCACTCGGCGCTGCAGATGTCGGCGGTGGTCGGCGCGTCCGGGCCGACCGGGCGCCGCCACCACCCGGCCGACATCCGCTTCCGACGCTCCGTCGCGCCGGTGGCCTCGGGAGCGGAGGCGACCGTCGGCGTCCGCGCGCACCTCGACGCCGCGTGCCACCCGGTCGTCGGCGCCCCGGCGTTCGGGCTGGCCGCGATCGAGCAGGCCCACGGCCGGTCGACGGTGGTCGCCGGCTTCGACCACCTGCACGTCGACGCACTCTCGTTGCCGGTGCTGCTCCAGGACGTGGTGGCCGCGCTCGGTGTCGGCCCGCCGCACCGGCGGGCCCAGGTCGCGCCGGCGGGCTGCTTCGCCTCGCGGGCCCGGGAGTGGGCCTCAGCCGCACCGATCCCGTCCGACGATCCCCGGCTGCGTCGCTGGCACCACCTGCTGGACCTGACCGGCGACCGTCTGCCGGGCTTCCCCTTCGACCTCGGCCTGGCGCCCGGCGAACGGGCTCCGCAGTCCACCACCACCCACGACCTCGCCGACGCGGCGACCACCCGGCGGCTCGGGGATGCTGCCCGTCGACACGGGGCCAGTACGGCGGCGGCCTGCCTGGCGACGTTCGGCACGATGCTGCGAGCCTGGGGTGGTCCCGCCACGCTGCCGCTGCTGGTGCCGGTGCAGACCCGCACCCCCGCGGACGGCGACGCGGTCGGATGGTTCACCACGACCGTCCCGGTCGTGCTCGGTCCGTCCGAGAACGGGGTCTCACCGCGATCCGCCGCGGCCGCGCTGGCCGCCGGCGTGCAGACCGCCGAGCTGCCGCTGGACCAGGTGCTCGCCTCGCTCCCCCGCCCGCTGCGGCGGGAACGGGCCGACGTCTTCATGCTCTCCTACGTCGACTACCGCCGACTGCCGGGTCACGACCTGTCCCGGCGCCTCGGTGCCCGACACGTCTCGTCACCGACCACCTGCGACGACGTACAGATCTGGGTGGCGCGGACCGACGACGGCCTGCACGCCCGGGTGCGCTCCCCCGGCACCCCGACCGCCACCCGGCTGCTCCCGGCGCTGGTGCAGTCGTGGACGGAGGAGATCGCCGCCCTCGCCGCCACCTAGGCAACGGCAGCGTGGCGCGAGCGAAGCCATCGACATCGCTCGCGCCCCCAACCCCCACCCGTCTGCCACCGGCGAGAAGGCGACCTTCTCGCCGCGCAGACGCCGCAGGCCGCCAGGAAACCTGGCGGCCTGCAAACGTCAACCGCGAGCGCGGCAGCGTGGCGCGAGCGAAGCGAGCGACATCGCTCGCGCCCCTAACCCCACCCGTCTGCCACCGGCGAGAACGAGAGCCGCCGAGCGCAGGAAGCGACGAAGGAGCGACCGGAGCGAGAAGGCGACCTTCTCGCCGCGCAGACGCCGCAGGCCGCCAGGAAACCTGGCGGCCTGCAAACGTCAACCGCGAGCGCGGCAGCGTGGCGCGAGCGAAGCGAGCGACATCGCTCGCGCCATCCAACTCAGTTCTGGTACGTCCCGAAGTCGAAGTCGTCCAGGGCGACCGCCTGACCGGAGTTGCCGAACTCGTAGTCGTAGGCCTCGTAGCCGGTGACGGCGTAGGCGGCCTGGCGGGCCTCCTCGGTGGGCTCGACGCGGATGTTGCGGTAGCGCTCCAGGCCGGTACCGGCCGGGATGAGCTTTCCGATGATCACGTTCTCCTTCAGGCCACGGAGGCTGTCGGAGCGGCCGTTGATCGCGGCGTCGGTGAGCACCCGGGTGGTCTCCTGGAAGGAGGCCGCGGAGAGCCACGACTCGGTCGCGAGCGACGCCTTGGTGATGCCCATCAGCTCCGGACGACCCGAGGCCGGCTTGGCGCCCTCGGAGACGACCCGACGGTTCTCCTCCTCGAAGCGGACCCGGTCGACCAGGTCCGAGGGGAGCAGGTTGGTCTCACCCGACTCGAGCACCGTGATCCGGCGCAGCATCTGCCGCACGATGATCTCGATGTGCTTGTCGTGGATCGACACACCCTGGCTGCGGTACACCTCCTGCACCTGGTCCACCAGGTGCTGCTGCGTCCGGCGGACACCGAGGATGCGGAGCACCTCCTTGGGGTCCTCCGTACCGGCGGTCAGCTTGTCGCCCACCGCGACCCGGTCGCCGTCGGCGACCAGCAGGCGGGAGCGGCGCGAGACAACGTACTCGATGACGTCGCTGCCGTCGTCGGGGGTGACCAGGACCTTGCGGGCCTTGTCGGTCTCCTCGATCTCCACGCGGCCGGCGGCCTCGGAGATCGGCGAGACACCCTTGGGGGTGCGGGCCTCGAAGAGCTCGACCACGCGGGGCAGACCCTGCGTGATGTCGTCCGCGGAGGCCACACCACCGGTGTGGAAGGTACGCATCGTCAGCTGCGTGCCGGGCTCACCGATGGACTGCGCGGCGATGATGCCGACCGCCTCACCGATGTCGACCAGCTTGCCGGTGGCCAGCGAGCGGCCGTAGCACTTCGCGCAGGTACCGGTGCGTGCCTCGCAGGTCAGCACGGAGCGGACCTTGACCTCGGCGATGCCCGCCTCGATCAGCTCGGCGATCTTGACGTCACCGAGGTCGTCGCCGGCGCCGGCGAGCACCTCACCCGTGGTCGGGTGGGTGATCTCCACGGCGGCCGCCCGGGCGTACGCCGCGGTCTCGGCGTTCTCGTGCTTGATCACGGTGCCGTCCTCGAGGACCTCACCGATGATCTTCGGCAGTCCACGCTCGGTGCCGCAGTCGTCCTCACGGATGATCACGTCCTGCGAGACGTCCACCAGACGGCGGGTCAGGTAGCCCGAGTCGGCGGTCCGCAGCGCGGTGTCGGCCAGACCCTTGCGAGCACCGTGGGTGGAGATGAAGTACTCCAGGACCGAGAGGCCCTCACGGAAGTTCGCCTTGATCGGGCGCGGGATGATCTCGCCCTTCGGGTTGGCCACCAGACCACGCATGGCGCCGACCTGACGGATCTGGTTGAAGTTACCCGAGGCGCCCGAGTAGACCTGCATGTAGATCGGGTTCGCCGGCTGGGCCTTGAAGGCCTCCTCCATGGCGTCACCGACCTTCTTGCCGGCCTCGGTCCAGATCTCGATGAGTTCCTGGCGGCGCTCGTCGTCGGTGACCAGACCGCGCTCGAACTGCTTCTGGATCTTCGCGGCCTTGGCCTCGAACTCGGCCAGGATCTCGACCTTGTCCTCCGGGGTGGTGACGTCCGCGATGGAGACGGTCACGCCCGAGCGGGTGGCCCAGTGGAAGCCGGTGTCCTTCAGCGCGTCCAGCGACGCGGCGACCTCGACCTTGCCGTAGCGCTCGGCGAGGTCGTTGACGATCGCACCGAGCTGCTTCTTGCCCACTTCGTAGTTCACGAACGGGTAGTCGGCGGGCAGGGTGTCGTTGAACAGCGCACGGCCCAGCGTGGTCTCAAGCTGGATCGGCTGGCCGGGCTCGATGCCCTCGACGACGGCGTCGTCGAACCGGATCTTGACCGCGCTCTGCAGCGTGATCTCGTTGCGGTCGTAGGCCATGATCGCCTCGGCCGGCGACGAGAACACCCGGCCCTCGCCGACCGAGCCGGGACGCTCGGTGGTGAGGAAGAAGAGGCCGATGATCATGTCCTGGGTCGGCATGGTGACCGGACGACCGTCGGACGGCTTCAGGATGTTGTTCGTCGACAGCATCAGGACCCGGGCCTCGGCCTGGGCCTCGGCGGACAGCGGCAGGTGGACCGCCATCTGGTCACCGTCGAAGTCGGCGTTGAACGCGGTGCAGACCAGGGGGTGGATCTGGATGGCCTTGCCCTCGATCAGCTGCGGCTCGAAGGCCTGGATGCCGAGGCGGTGCAGCGTGGGCGCACGGTTCAGCAGCACCGGGTGCTCGGTGATGACCTCTTCGAGGACGTCCCACACGACCGGGCGGGCGCGCTCGACCATCCGCTTGGCGGACTTGATGTTCTGCGCGTGCGAGAGGTCGACGAGACGCTTCATCACGAAGGGCTTGAACAGCTCCAGCGCCATCTGCTTGGGCAGACCGCACTGGTGCAGCTTCAGCTGCGGACCCGACACGATGACCGAACGGCCCGAGTAGTCCACGCGCTTGCCGAGCAGGTTCTGACGGAAGCGACCCTGCTTGCCCTTGAGCATGTCGGACAGCGACTTCAGCGGCCGGTTGCCCGGACCGGTGACGGGACGACCGCGGCGGCCGTTGTCGAACAGCGAGTCGACGGCCTCCTGGAGCATCCGCTTCTCGTTGTTGACGATGATCTCCGGCGCACCGAGGTCGAGCAGGCGCTTGAGCCGGTTGTTCCGGTTGATCACGCGGCGGTACAGGTCGTTCAGGTCGGAGGTCGCGAAGCGGCCACCGTCGAGCTGCACCATCGGACGCAGGTCCGGCGGGATGACCGGGACGGCGTCGAGCACCATGCCCTGCGGCTTGTTGCCGGTCTTGCGGAAGGCGTCGACGACCTTGAGGCGCTTGAGCGCGCGGACCTTGCGCTGGCCCTTGCCGGTGGCGATGGTCTCGCGCAGGGACTCGACCTCGGCCTCGATGTCGAAGCCCTCCAGGCGCTTCTGGATCGCGGTCGCGCCCATGTGGCCCTCGAAGTACTTGCCGAACCAGGACTTCATCTCCCGGTAGAGCACCTCGTCGCCCATCAGGTCCTGGATCTTCAGGTTCTTGAAGGTGTCCCAGACCTCCTCGAGGCGGGCCAGCTCGTTCTCGCTGCGCTTGCGGACCTGCGCCATCTCGCGCTCGGCGCCGTCCTTGACCTTGCGCTTGGCGTCGGACTTGGCGCCCTCGGCCTCCAGTGCGGCGAGGTCGTTCTCGAGCTTCTGGGTGCGGTCGTTGATCGCGGTCGCCAGGCGGTCCTCGATCAGCTTGCGCTGCTGCCCGATCTTGGCCTCGAGCGAGGACAGGTCGCGGTGACGAGCCTCCTCGTCGACGCCGGTGATCATGTAGGCGGCGAAGTAGATGACCTTCTCCAGGTCCTTCGGCGCCAGGTCGAGCAGGTAGCCGAGGCGGCTCGGGACACCCTTGAAGTACCAGATGTGGGTGACCGGGGCGGCGAGCTCGATGTGGCCCATCCGCTCACGACGCACCTTGGAGCGGGTCACCTCGACGCCGCAGCGCTCGCAGATGATGCCCTTGAAGCGCACCCGCTTGTACTTGCCGCAGTAGCACTCCCAGTCCCGGGTGGGACCGAAGATCTTCTCGCAGAAGAGGCCGTCACGCTCGGGCTTCAGCGTGCGGTAGTTGATGGTTTCCGGCTTCTTGACCTCGCCGTGGCTCCACGTGCGGATGTCCTCCGCGGTGGCCAGGCCGATCTGAAGCTGGTCGAAGAAGTTAACGTCAAGCACGGGGCTGTGAGTCCTTCGTTAGTTCTTTGAAAGGTGAGGCTGGGGACTGAGCGGGGCGGTACGACGAGCAGCCGGTCGGGCCGGGCGTCGTACCGCCGCCACACTCAGACTTCTTCGACGCTCGAGGGCTCGCGACGCGACAGGTCGATGCCGAGCTCCTCGGCGGCGCGGAAGACGTCCTCCTCCGCGTCGCGCATCTCGATGGCGGTGCCGTCCTGGGACAGGACCTCCACGTTGAGGCAGAGCGACTGCATCTCCTTGACGAGCACCTTGAACGACTCGGGGATGCCCGAGTCGGGGATGTTCTCGCCCTTGACGATCGCCTCGTAGACCTTGACGCGACCGGGCACGTCGTCGGACTTGATGGTGAGCAGCTCCTGCAGGGCGTAGGCGGCGCCGTACGCCTCCATCGCCCAGACCTCCATCTCGCCGAACCGCTGGCCACCGAACTGGGCCTTACCGCCCAGGGGCTGCTGCGTGATCATCGAGTAGGGGCCGGTCGAACGCGCGTGGATCTTGTCGTCGACCAGGTGGTGGAGCTTGAGGATGTACATGTAGCCGACCGAGACCGGCTCCTTGTACGGCTCACCGGAGCGGCCGTCGAAGAGGTTGGCCTTGCCGTCCTCCTTGATCATCCGCTCGCCGTCGCGGTTCTTGTGGGTGACCCGCAGCAGGCCGGTGATCTCGTCCTCGCGGGCGCCGTCGAAGACCGGCGTCGCCAGCTTGGTGTCGGGCTCCGCCTCGTCGGCGCCGATCGAGATCAGGCGCTTGGCCCAGTCCTCGTCGCGCAGGTCGGCGTCGATGTGCCAGCCCTGCTTGCCGAGCCAGCCGAGGTGCAGCTCGAGGATCTGGCCGATGTTCATCCGTCGCGGCACACCCAGCGGGTTCAGCACCACGTCGACCGGGGTGCCGTCCTCCATGAACGGCATGTCCTCGATCGGCAGGATCTTGGCGATGACGCCCTTGTTGCCGTGGCGGCCGGCCAGCTTGTCGCCGACCGAGATCTTCCGCTTCTGGGCCACGTAGACACGGACCAGCTGGTTGACGCCCGGGGGCAGCTCGTCGCCGTCCTCGCGGTCGAAGACCCGGACGCCGATGACGGTGCCGGACTCGCCGTGCGGCACCTTCATCGAGGTGTCGCGGACCTCGCGCGCCTTCTCACCGAAGATCGCGCGGAGCAGCCGCTCCTCGGGGGTCAGCTCGGTCTCGCCCTTGGGCGTCACCTTGCCGACCAGGATGTCGCCGGTGGAGACCTCGGCGCCGATCCGGATGATGCCGCGCTCGTCGAGGTCGGCCAGCATCTCCTCGGAGACGTTCGGGATGTCCCGGGTGATCTCCTCGGGGCCCAGCTTGGTGTCGCGGGCGTCGACCTCGTGCTCCTCGATGTGGATCGAGGTGAGGACGTCCTCCTGCACCAGGCGCTGGCTGAGGATGATCGCGTCCTCGTAGTTGTGGCCCTCCCACGGCATGAACGCCACGAGCAGGTTGGTGCCCAGCGCCATCTCGGCGTTGTCGGTGCACGGACCGTCGGCGATCGGCGAACCGTTCTCGAGCCGGTCACCCACGGAGACCAGCGGACGCTGGTTGATGCAGGTGCCCTGGTTGGAGCGGCGGAACTTGGCCAGCTTGTACGTCGAGTACGAGCCGTCGTCGTTCATCACCTCGACCAGGTCGGCCGAGACGTCCTTGACCACACCGGCCTTGGTCGCCACCATCACGTCGCCGGCGTCGACCGCGGCACGGTACTCGATACCGGTGCCGACGATCGGGCTGTCGGACTTGATCAGCGGAACGGCCTGACGCTGCATGTTGGCGCCCATCAGCGCGCGGTTCGCGTCGTCGTGCTCGAGGAACGGGATCAGCGCCGTCGCCACCGACACCATCTGGCGCGGGGAGACGTCCATGTAGTCGACCTCCTCGGCGAGGAGCTCGGAGACCTCACCGTCGCGCTGACGGACGAGGACGCGCTCGTTGACGAAGCGGCCGGTGTCGTCCAGCGCGGCGTTGGCCTGGGCGATGACGAAGCGGTCCTCGTCGTCGGCGGTCAGGTAGTCGATCTTGTCGGTGACGACACCCTTGACGACCTTGCGGTACGGCGTCTCGACGAAGCCGAACGGGTTGATCCGACCGTAGGAGGCGAGCGAGCCGATCAGACCGATGTTCGGGCCTTCCGGCGTCTCGATCGGGCACATCCGGCCGTAGTGCGACGGGTGGACGTCACGGACCTCCATGCCGGCGCGGTCACGGGACAGACCGCCCGGCCCGAGCGCGGAGAGGCGACGCTTGTGCGTCAGGCCCGCGATCGGGTTGGTCTGGTCCATGAACTGCGACAGCTGCGAGGTGCCGAAGAACTCCTTCAGCGCCGCCACCACGGGGCGGATGTTGATCAGCGACTGCGGCGTGATCGCCTCGACGTCCTGGGTCGTCATCCGCTCGCGGACCACGCGCTCCATCCGGGCCAGGCCGGTGCGCAGCTGGTTCTGGATCAGCTCGCCGACGGTACGCATCCGGCGGTTGCCGAAGTGGTCGATGTCGTCGGCGTCGATCTGCTGCGGCTCGTCGGCGGTGCTGATCGCGGTGTCCAGCACGGTGCGACCGTCGTGCAGCGCCACCAGGTAGCGGATGGTGGCGACCATGTCGGAGATGGTCATCGTCTGCTGGTCGAACGCCTGGTCCTGACCGAGCTTCTTATTGATCTTGTAGCGACCGACCTTGGCGAGGTCGTAGCGCTTGGGGTTGAAGTAGTAGTTCTTCAACAGCGTCAGCGCGGCCTCGCGCGTCGGCGGCTCGCCCGGGCGCAGCTTGCGGTAGATGTCGAGCAGCGCGTCGTCGGGGCCCGAGGTGTTGTCCTTCTCCTCGGTCAGCTGGATCGACTCGAACTGGCGCAGGTCGGCCATCACGGCCTCGTAGTCGTACAGCTCGCCGGTGTCCTCGGCCACGGCCTGCAGGGCCTTGAGCAGCACGGTGACGTTCTGCTTGCGCTTGCGGTCGAGGCGGACGCCGACCAGGTCGCGCTTGTCGACCTCGAACTCCAGCCAGGCGCCCCGGCTCGGGATCAGCTTGGCGGTGTAGATGTCCTTGTCGGAGGTCTTGTCCGCGCTGCGCTCGAAGTAGACGCCCGGGGAACGGACGAGCTGGGAGACGACGACGCGCTCGGTGCCGTTGATGACGAAGGTGCCCTTGGGGGTCATCAGCGGGAAGTCGCCCATGAAGACCGTCTGGCCCTTGATCTCACCGGTCTCGTTGTTGGTGAACTCCGCGGAGACGTAGAGCGGTGCGGAGTAGGTGAGGTCCTTCTCCTTGCACTCGTCGACCGTGTACTTCGGGTCGTAGAAGACCGGGTTCTCGAACGACAGCGACATCGTCTCGGAGAAGTCCTCGATCGGGGAGATCTCCTCGAAGATCTCGGTCAGACCGGACTTGTCCGACACGTCCTCACCGGCGTCGCGGCGGGCGTCCACCCGGGCCTGGTGGGCCTCGTTGCCGATCAGCCAGTCGAAGCTGTCGGTCTGGAGGGAGAGGAGCTGCGGGAGCTCGAGAGGTTCAGTGATCTTCGCGAAAGAGATGCGGGGCTTACCGGGAGTGGTGCGCGCAGCCAAGAGTTGTCCTTCGACAGGTCGCGTTCGAGAGCACCGTCCCACCACTTCATCGGCCACCGGGCAGGCCGAAGAGCATATGAGGGCAGGCGCAAAGCGCCACGTTACAGGAAAACTGTGCGCGGTACAAACAACGGTGCGCGCTCGCCCGAGACCACGGCGACCCTGTCGGGAGGATCATGCGTCGACTCGCGGGCTGGGTCAAGTGTCCGCGCCGCAGATCGGTGGAGAACGCCGGCGCTCGGCCGGCGGCCACGACCGCCGGGCTCAGCTGCAGTCGCCCTCGGTGCAGATGTCGTCGAGCAGCCAGTCCCCACCGTCGCTGACCATGGTCAGCGTCGCCCACATCCGCAGCGTGAACGGCTCCGCCCCGCGCTTCTGCACCCGCTGGTCGATGAAGGTCACCACGGTCGCCGTGTCGCCGTCCTCGCTCAGGCGGGTGAGGCCGACGTACGGCGCCTCGGCGGTCACCACGATCCGCTGCGCCTCGGCCTCCTTGGTCAGCGACGGCCAGGACTCGGCCTGGGTGGCCGCCATCTCCTCGGTCATCTGCGCCTGGATGGCGGTCAGGTCCTCGTCCATCGTCCGGTAGTCGTAGCCGAGGACCGGGACGATCTGCTCGCGCGCCGTGACCTGGGCAGAGGTGCCCTCGTCCTCGATCAGGGCCTCCGCGTCCGCGGCGTCGGAGGGAGACCCCTCGTCGGTCACGCCCGGCAGCATCAGGACGACGGCCAGCGCGACGACGGAGAGGACGGCGAGCACGGTCATCAACGCCCAGGCCCACCGGGGCGGCTCGCCGGTGGCCGACGAGGCCACCGCGTCCGTCGTGGGCCCCTCCGTCGCTTCGGGCCGTTCGTCCTCGGGGCGGTCCTCGAGCACCACCTCGTCCTCCGACGCGGGCTCGGCCTCCTCGGCCACGGGCGGCACAGCATCGGGCTCGGCCTCGTCGTCCTCCAGCGCCCGCTCCCGGGCCAGCTCGGCGTCGTACGTCGCCCGCCGGTCGGCGTCGAGCAGCACGCCGGCGGCGTCGTTGTAGGCGCGGAACCGGCGGTCGGTCGGGTCCAGGTCGGCGACCGCGACCTTCCAGGCCGCGCGGACCTCGTCGGTCGACGCCGACTCGTCGACGTCGAGGAGGTCGTAGAGGTTCGGGCTCATCGGCCGCCCTCCCCGTCGCCGTCGTCCCGGCCACCGTCCTGGCCGCCGCTCGCGCCACCGTTCTGGCCGCCCTGGCCGGTCCCTCCGGGGGACGCCCCGTCACTGGGCAGCTGGCCGGGGAGCCCCTCCTCGCCGCCGCCGGACTGGGCGAACGAGGGCAGGTCGTCGTCCAGGTCGTCGAGGTCGTCGACCAGCCACTCGCCGTGCTGGCGGACCAGCGAGACCTGGTAGCGGAAGCGCTCGGGATCGAAGTCGATCCAGGCGCCGTCCTTCTTCGGGTTCGGGTAGGAGAACCGGGCCACGCCGGCGACCAGCACCTCCGCGGAGTCCTCGTCGGCGGAGGCGATGCCGGCGGCGTAGACCTCGGCCTCGCGGCGCACCTGCAGCTGGGCGACGGTCTGCTCGGCGTAGCCGACGTTCTTGTCGAAGACGGTCCCGAAGCGGGCGGTCATGTCCTCGGCGAGCGCCGCGTAGTCCGGCATGGTGCCGTCGTCGGTGAGCTGGTCCGGGCCGTAGGTGTTGAACGCGACGACGAAGTCGCGGGCGGTGCCCAGCGCCTGCTCCCGGGAGAGCCGCGGGTCCGGTGGCGGGTCTGCCAGCGCGCGCACCCGCTCGACCGGGCCCCCCTCGGAGGTGTGGGCGTAGACCACGCCGACGGCCGCGCCGAGGCAGCCGACGACCACCACGACCAGCAGCGCGAACACACCCCGGCGCACGAGTCGGGCGCGGGCAGGCGTCATCGATGGCTTCTTCACTCGATCGGTCCTAGTGGCTCAGCAGAGGTTGCAGGTACAGCCACTTCCACGAGTCCTCTCCCAACGACGCCGGCGCCACGCTACCGGTCCGCGCCAACCGGTCATCGGCGGTCCCGGCCGGCGCTCCCCAGCTCAGGTCGCCGGTCTCCGGGTCGTAGGTGGCGATCGGCGTGCTGCGGGTGCCGTTGAGGTCCGGCGCCACCCGCGGCAGGTTCTGCGGCCCGCGCGGGTTGGACCGAGTGATCGGCTCGGTGCAGCCGGCGTCGGTGTTCATCGGCCGGTTGTCACCGTCGTTGGGGCCGCGGCGGTCGGTGCCGCCGTAGCCCTCGCGGCACAGCGCGTGCCCCCCGGGCGTCGGCAGCTCGGCCGCGAGCACCAGCCCGAAGTGGGCGTCGTACTTGCCGCTGCCGGGTGACTTCGCGACCACGCTGAACGAGCCGGCCACGGCGTAGGGGTAGAGGATCAGCAGCTGTTTGATCCCCGGCAGGTGCGCCACCACGATCTCGCCGGTGGTGACCAGGTTGTTCAGCAGCGAGGCCAGCTTCACCTGGTTCTGCTCCAGGAAGGTGCGCAGCTGGTCGGCGGTGACCGAGCCGGAGTCGATCACCCGGCGCAGGTCCTTGTCCGCCCCGGCGAGCGCGCCGGTGAAGACGGAGAGGTCGCGGGCGAAGGTCCGCAGCGACGTCTCGCTGTCCACCTGACCTCGCAGCACCGTGTTGCCGTCCCGGATCAGGGCGGTGGTCAGGTCGAAGTTCTGGTCGGCGAGCTCGAGGAAGTCGTTGCCGGTGTCGATGATCCGCTGCAGGTCCTCGCCGGTGCCGCCGAAGGCGGTGCCGAGCTCGGTGATCGTCGTGCGCAGCGCGTCCCGGTCCACGCTGCCGACGGTCTCCGCGAGGTCGCCGAGCAGCTTCTCGGTGGCGATCGGGGTCTCCACCCGGTCCAGCTCCGAGCCCTCCTCCAGGTAGGGGCCGTCGTCGGTCCGTGGCTGCAGCTCGACGTACTGCTCGCCGACGGCCGACCGGTTGCCGACCAGGGCCAGCGAGTCGGCCGGGATCTCGTCCCACTGGTCCTGGATCTCGAGGACCACGTCGACGCCGTCGCGGGTGAGCTGCAGCTCCTTGACCTCGCCGATGCCGACGCCGCGGTAGGTGACCTCGGCGCCGGCGAAGATGCCCCCGGACTCCTGGTAGTGCGCGGTCACCTCAAAGCTGCGGTCGAGCACCAGCCGGTCCAGCCGGGCGTAGCGGGCGCCGACGAAGGAGACACCGACCAGGGTGATGATCGCGAAGACGATGAGCTGTATCCGGGTCCGGCGGGTGATCAACGCGCACCTCCTCCTGCGTCGAGCGGCGCACTCATGAGGCGCACCAGGTCCACGTCGTACTTGGCGTCGAAGTCGTCCCAGTTCTCCTGGTCCGCGACGTCCTGCTCCCCGGGGCCGACGCGCCCCAGGCCGGGCAGCTCGGGCAGTCCGAGGTCCTCGATCAAGCCCTCCAGCAGACCGGGGGTGAGGTTCTCGGTGCCGCCGTTGCGCCGCCCGAGGCCGAGCAGCTGGCAGACCGGGTCGAGGCTGAGCGAGGAGCAGATGCTGCGCAGGATCCGCTCCGGGAGCTTGGCGCACTGGGCCAGGTCCACCGGTGTCTTGACGCACTGCTGCAGCGCCTTCTGCACGCCCTTGCAGAGGCCCTTGAGGTCGAGCAGGTCGTCGATCGGGAGATCGGGCAGCTCGTTGAACGGGATGCAGACCAGGTCGGGCAGGCCGAGGTTGCCCAGGTCGAGGTCCAGGTCCGCGGAGAGGTTGACGTAGTCACCCATGTGCAGGTTGCGGGCCACCTGCGGGTCCCGGCCGACCGACTCGTCGACGAACGGGAAGGTCAGGAAGGTGGAGAACGCGTTCACGAACGAGTCGCCCGCGGCCGAGATCTGGGTGAGGACCGGGTCGAGCTGCTGCAGCGCGTCCACGGTGTCGGCCTTGACCGTGCGGATCACCCGGGTGCCCACGTTGCCGAGGTTCGCCAGGCCGCGCAGCATCTTCACCAGGTCGGCGCGCTGGGTCTCGAGCGAGTCGAGCGCCGAGGGCAGCTCCTCGAGGGCGAGGTCGATGCTCTCCTGGTGCTTGCGCGCGGTCACCGCCAACCGGTTGATCGACTCGATGGCGTCGACGATCTCCAGCTTGCGGTCGTCGAGCTGGGTGACCAGGGACTCGACCTGGTTCAGCACCGAGCGGGCGGAGTCCTCGCGCCCCTCGAGGGCCAGGTTCAGCTCCTTGGTGATGGTCTTCAGCTGGGCGACGCCTCCCCCGTTGAGGACCAGGCTCAGGGCGCCGAGCACCTCCTCGACCTCGGGGTTGCGGCCGGTGTCCTCGAGCGGGATGTCGTCGCCGTCGCCGAGGTCGCCGGAGCCTCCCTCGGTCGGCGCGGCCAGCGAGACGAACTTCTCGCCGAGCAGGCTGGTCTGGCGGATCGACGCGGTCGGGTTGTCCGGCAGCCCGGTGTCGTTGCGCAGGCGCAGCCGGACGGTCGCGTGGTTGCCGCTGAGCTCGATGCCGGTGACCTCGCCGACGGTGACGTCGTTGACCTTGACCGACGACTGCGGCACCAGGTCCAGCACGTCCCGGAACTGGACGGTGACCTCGATCGGGTCGTCGCCCACGTCGGCTCCGCCGGGGAGCGGGATCTCGTAGACGTCGAAGCTGCACCCGCTGAGCAGCACGGCACCGGCGACCAGGGCGATCCAGGTCCGCGCGAGGGTTCGCATGCGTCGCACTCAGTCCACCTCCACCAGACCGTTGAGGGTGGGGTCGTAGTCGTGCTCGGACCAGCTCCCGGACCCGAACGGGGAGACCCGGGGCAGCGGGAGCCCCTCGATCAGGTCGCAGAGCCCGTTGTTCGAGTCCAGCCCGGAGACCAGGGCGCACAGCACCGTCTTGGGGTTCGAGGTCAGCTCGTTGACCAGGTTGCCGATGTTGGCGTTGGTGTCCAGGGTGCCGGCCTGAGGGTTGTAGGTCAGCGCGAGGTTGTTGATCGCCAGCGGGCCGGCCTCGAGCACCTCGGTCACCTCGGCCCGCCGCTTGACCAGCACTTTCGCGATCCGGTCGAGACCGTCGATGTTGCGGTTCAGTGCGCCCCGGTTGGTCTTCACGAACCGGCCGACCACGTCGAGTGCGACGCCCAGGTTGCTGAGCGCCAGGGTGAGGTCCTGGCTCTCCTCGTCCAGCATCGTGGAGACCTTGCCCAGCGAGCGGTTGAACTTCCGCACGGTCAGGTCGTTGTCGGCGAGCGTGCCGATGAAGCCCTCGAGACGCGCGGCGGAGTCGAACAGCTCCTCCTTGTTGTCGTCCAGGGTGCCGCTGAGGTCGCCGAAGTCCTCGATGGTCTGCTTGAACGCCGCACCCTGGCCGCCGAAGTTCTCGGCGGTCTGCTCGAGCAGGTCGGAGAGCGCGCCGTCGGAGTTGGCGCCCTGCGGACCCAGCGCCACGGTGAGGTCGTCGATGCTGCCGTAGATCTCGTCGAGCTCGACCGGGATCGCGGTGCTGTCCACCTCGATGACGGTGTCGTCGGCCATCACGTCCCCGCCGGTGTAGGCGGGCGAGAGCTGGATGTAGCGGTCACCGACCACCGACGGCGAGACGATCACGGCGTCCGCGTCGGCCGGGATCCGGACGTCGGCATCGTAGGTCATCACCACCTTGACGCTGGTGCCCTCGGGGACCACTTCCTCGACGCTGCCGATCGGGACGCCGAGGACCCGCACCTCGCTGCCCTCGTAGACCGAGACCCCGCGCTCGAAGTGCGCGGTCACGGTCTTGGTGTCCCCACTCGAGCCGAACATCCAGATCGCGCCGGCCGCGACCAGCGCGAGGACGATCACCAGGGGGAGGAACCGCTGCACGGCGGCGTTCAGCGCGCTCACTCGAGACCCACCCCCGGGCCCGGCACCGGCGGGAGGTTGTAGATGAAGGTGTCGAACCACGGTCCGTTGCCCAGGGTGCTGGCGAAGACCCGGTAGAACGGCGCCATCAGCCGCAGCGAGTTGTCCAGGTTGTCCTCGTTCTTGGTGATCACGTCCACCACCGACTCCAGGTGGTCCAGGGCGGGTTTGAGGTCCTTGCGGCTCTGCCGGACCAGCGCGGTCAGCTCGGTGCTCAGCCGACGGGTGCCGACCAGCAGGTTGTGTACCGCCTGGCGGCGCTGCAGCAGCGCGGTGAAGAGCACGTCCGCGTCGTCCATCAGGGTGACGATGTCCTCGTCCCGCGCGTCGAGCACGGTGGAGACCCGGTTCAGGTTCTTCAGCAGGGAGTTGATCTCGTCGCTGCGCGAGGCGACCGTCTCGGAGAGTGCCGAGACGCCCTGGAGCGCCGCCCGGAACTCCTCGGGCGTGTTCCGGGTGAGGTCGGCCAGCGTGGTCAGCGACGCGGCGAGCTGGTCGGTGTCGATGTCCTCCGAGGTCTCTGCCAGTCCGGTGAACGCGTCCACGACGTCGTACGGCGAGGTGGTCCGCTCCACCGGGATCGTGGCACCCTCCGCGAGCTGGCCGTCTCCCCCGGGCACCAGCGCGAGGTACATCGACCCGAGGATCGTCTTGACCTTGATCTCGGCGCGGCTGTCGGTGCCGAACGCGGAGTCGGTCTTGATCCGGAAGCCGACCCGCACCTTGCCGTCGTCGAGCTCGACCGTCTCCACCTTGCCCACGCGGACCCCGGCGATCCGGACCTCGTCGTTGGGCTTGAGGCCGCCGGCCTCGGAGAACTCTGCGTAGTAGGTGTCGCCCCCGCCGATCAGCGGCAGGTCCTGGGCGCGCATCGCGGCCAGGATGACCAGCAGCAACGTGGCGATGCTGACCGCCCCGACGATGACCGGGTTGCGTTCGCGGAAGGGTTTCATCTCTCCATCACTCCAACGTGCACCGTTCGGCACCGAGGGCGAAGGTCGGGCGGGCGATCACGGTCTGGCCGTTGCGGACGGTGGCGGTGAAGTGGCAGAGGTAGAAGTTGAACCAGGAGCCGTAGGTGGCGGTCCGTCCGATCTTGTTGAGCTTGATCGGCAGCACCTGCAGGCTGCGGTCGATCTCGGCGCGGCCGGCGTCGAGGTTGCCCGCCACCTTGCGCAGCTGCTTGATGTCGCGGACGAAGGGCTCGCGGATGTCGTCGGCCAGGTCCCCGGTCTGCACCGCCAGCGCGGAGATGCTGTCGAGCGAGGACAGGATCGCCTTGCGGTCGCTGCGCAGCCCGCTGAGCAGCGACCCGAAGCTGTCGATCAGGCGGGTCAGCTGGCGGTCGCGGTCGGCGACGTGGTCGAGCACGTAGTCCAGGTTGTCGATCAGGTCGCCGATCACCTGGTCGCGGTCGGCCAGGGTCTGGGTCAGCGACGCAGTGCTGGCCAGGAGGTTCTCCACGGTGCCGGACTCGCCCTGGAAGACCTGGACGATCTCGTAGGAGAGCTTGTTGACGTCGTTGGGCGAGAGCGCCTGAAACAGCGGCTTGAAGCCGTTGAACAGCATGGTCAGGTCGAGCGAGGGCCGGGTCCGCTCGATCGGGATCGCCCCGCCCTCCTTCAGCGGGGTGTCCGACTCCCCGTCCTGGGTGAGCGCGAGGTAGCGCTGTCCCAGCAGGTTGCGGTAGCGGATCGTGGCGTTGGTGGCCCCGTCCAGGCGGACCTCCTCGTCGGCGGTGAAGACCACCTGGGCGCGGGTGTCGTCGACGACCTCGATGTCCTGGACGGTGCCGACCTTCACGCCGGCGACCCGGACGTCGTCGCCGGCCGCGACGCCGGTGGCGTCGGAGAAGATCGCACGGTATTCCCGGGTGCTGCCGAAGGACAGGTTGCCGATCGTCGCGATCAGCACTCCGGTGGCCAGCGAGGTCGCCAGCACGAAGATCAGCAGCCGGACCAGGTCACCGGTGGTCCGCTTGTCCAGCACGGCCATCAGCGATCACCTCCGCTGGCCAGGGCCGGCGCGCCGAGCAGCAGGTCGAGGTCGCCGGCACCGGCGTAGCTGTCACCGAGGAAGTCGCGCAGCAGGCTCATGTCGGTGGGGTCGGCCGTGAACGCGGTCCGCCCCGCGTCGCCGCCGAGCTCGGGGGCCACCCGCACGGTCCCCTTGCCGGTCGGCTCGTCGACGCCGTCGTCGAAGTTCGGCAGGTCGTCGAAGGGCTGGGCCTGGGACCCCTCGGGGTTCGGCAGCCCGAGGCAGTCGGGGTCGTTGTCGGCACCGAACCGCGGGCGGTCGTCGGCGTCGTAGGGACGGGGCTGGTTGGGCAGCGTCTCCAGGATGATGTGCAGCTCAAAACCGCGGAACGCCTCCGCGAGCCGACCCTGGGCCACCTCGATGCCCTGCGGCAGGCAGCGCAGCAGCGGCGAGTAGCGGGCCAGGACCCTCAGCTGGGTGGCGCTGAGATCCGCGAAGTCCTCCAGGTTCTCCTCGTTGTCCTCCAGGAAGACCCGGGCGGTGTCGGAGAACGAGCGCACGTCGCGGAGGAACAGGTCGAGGGCCGCCTCCTTCTCCTCCAGGGTGCCGGTGGTCTTCACGGTGTCCTCGAGGATCTGCGCCACCTCGGGGAGGATGTCGGAGTAGGTGTCGGCCACCTCGGAGGTCAGCTCGAGGTCCTCCAGCAGCAGCGGGATCTCGGGGTTGAGCCGCTTGAGGTAGGAGTCGACGGTCTCCAGGTTCTCCCCGAGCTGCTCGCCCCGGCCCTCCAGCGCGGTCGCGATCGCGTTCAGCGTCAGGTTCAGCTGTGCCGGCTGGACCGTGCGCAGCAGGGGTAGAGGTCGTTGAGCACGGCCTCGACCTCGGTGCTGGTCTCGGTGCGGTCGATCACGTCTCCGGCCCGCAGGGTGCCGTCCGGGCCCGAGGCCGGGATCACCAGCGACACGTACTTCTCACCGAAGAGGGTCTTCGGCACGATCGCGCCGCTGACGTTCGCCGGCACCACGTCGAGCTTGTCCGGGTAGATGCCCAGGGTGATGTCGGCGCCGTCCGGTCCGCTCGCCTCGGACTGGAGGACCTCCCCGACGATCACTCCGCGGACCTTGACGTCCGCCCGGTTCGGGAGCTGCAGGCCGATCGTCGAGGTCTCCAGGGTGACCTCCTCGTAGTCGGCGAACTTCTTCGTGAAGGTCGCGTAGACGAGATAGACCGAGAGCACGACCAGGGCGACGAAGACGACGCCGAGGACGCGGGTGGACCCGAGCACCTTGTTCAGCACCGGCGGATCACCCTGCCAGCCTGACCGTGGTGGAGGCGCCCCAGATCGCCATCGACAGCAGCAGGTCGACGACGTTGATCGCCACGATGCTGGTCCGCACGGCGCGACCGACGGCCACGCCCACGCCGGCGGGGCCGCCGGAGGCCGTGTAGCCGTGGTAGCAGTGGATCAGGATCACGATGACGGCGAAGACCAGCACCTTGCCGAAGGACCACAGCACGTCGCCCGGTGGCAGGAACGCGTTGAAGTAGTGGTCGTAGGTGCCGGTGGACTGGCCGTAGTACATCGTCACCACCAACCGGCTGGCGACGTAGGAGGAGAGCAGTCCGACCACGTAGAGCGGGATGATCGCGATCAGTCCGCCGAAGACCCGGGTGGCGACCAGGAACTGCATCGACGGGATCGCCATCACCTCGAGGGCGTCGACCTCCTCGGAGATCCGCATCGCGCCGAGTTGGGCGGTGAAGCCGCAGCCGACCGTCGCGGCGAGGGCGATCCCGGCCACCAACGGCGCGATCTCGCGGGTGTTGAAGTACGCCGAGACGAAGCCGGCGAAGGCGGAGGTGCCGAGTTGGTTGAGGGCGGCGAAGCCGGAGAGACCGACCTGGGCGCCGGTGAAGAAGGTCATCCCGAGGATCACCCCGACCGTGCCGCCGATCACCGCGAGCGCGCCGGAGCCCAGCGTGGTCTCGGCCAGGATCCGGAGCACCTCCCGAGGGAATCGCAGCACCGAGCGGGGCACCGCGATGAGCACCCGCAGGTAGAAGGAGAGCTCGTGCCCGAGGGTGTCGAGTCCCTTGAGGGGACGCTCGTAGATCGATCTGAGTCCGGCCATGGTCAACCCGTCTTCGGGGCACGACCTGCAGGTAGATCGTGCTGAGGACGAAGTTGACGAGGAACAGCAGCAGGAAGGTGATCACCACGGACTCGTTGACCGCGTCGCCGACACCCTTCGGCCCGCCGGCGGCGTTCATCCCCTTGTAGGCGGCGACGATCGCGGCGATCAGCCCGAAGATCAGCGCCTTGATCATCCCCACCCAGACGTCGGGGAGCTGCGCGAGCGCGGTGAAGCTGGCCAGGTAGGAGCCCGGCGTGCCGTCCTGCAGGACCACGTTGAACACGTAGCCGCCGGCGACGCCGACGACGCTGACCATGCCGTTGAGGAAGACCGCGACCAGCATGCAGGCCAGCACCCGCGGCACGACGAGCCGCTGGATCGGGTCGATGCCGAGCACCATCATCGCGTCCAGCTCCTCGCGGATCTTGCGGGCGCCCAGGTCGGCGGCGATCGCCGATCCGCCCGCGCCCGCGATCAGCAGCGCCGTGGCGATCGGGCCGGCCTGCTGGATCACCGCCAGCACCGACGCGGAGCCCGTGAAGGACTGTGCGCCGAACTGCTTGATCAGGCCACCCACCTGGAGCGCGATCACCGCACCGAACGGGATCGCCACCAGCGCGGTCGGGATGATGGTGACCGACGCGATGAACCAGGCCTGCTGGATGAACTCACGCAGCTGGAAGGGTCGTCGGAAGAGCCCACGCCCCACGTCGAGGCCGAAGGCGAAGAGCTTGCCCGCGGTCCCGACCGGTGCGAGCAGGCGCGCCGCGGTCGAGGACAAATCGTCGTCCCGTCAGCTCAGCGCCGCTTCGGGGGTGAACGACCCCGGCGGGGGTGTCACGCCGTTCTCCCGGCACCACTCCCCCGGCGGGCGCTGACTCTTCCGCGGGATGCCGTTCGACGGCTCGAGTTGCAGTGCGATCGGCGGCAGCGGGGGCATGTCCAGGTCCTTCTCGGCAGCGAGCTCGTCGGCGTCCTTCTCCTCCGACATGCCGATCGGCCCGACGGTCTGCGCGTTGAGGAACTGGCGCACCACGGGCTCCTCCGAGCTGAGGAGCTGCTCCCGGTGCCCGAACATCGCCAGGTGCTTGTGGTAGAGCAGGCCGAGGTTGTCCGGGACGGTCCGGGCGGTGTTGATGTCGTGGGTGACGATCAGGAAGGTCGCGTCGATCTGCGCGTTCAGGTCGATGAAGAGCTGGTTGATGAACGAGGTGCGCACCGGGTCCAGGCCGGAGTCGGGCTCGTCGATCAGCAGGATCTCGGGGTCGAGCACCAGGGCGCGGGCCAGACCGGCCCGCTTGCGCATGCCGCCGGAGATCTCGCCGGGCAGCTTGTCCTCGGCCCCGAGCAGGCCGACCAGGTCCATCTTCTCCATCACCACGTCGCGGATCTGCGACTCCGACTTCTTGGTGTGCTCGCGCAACGGGAAGGCGACGTTGTCGTAGAGGTTCATCGAGCCGAACATCGCGCCATCCTGGAACAGCACGCCGAACAGCTTGCGGATCTCGTAGAGGTCCTTCTCCGAGCAGGAGGCGATGTCGGTGCCCTCGATCAGGATCGACCCGCGGTCGGGCTTGATCAGGCCGATCAGCGCCTTGAGGAAGACCGACTTGCCGGTGCCCGAGGGGCCCAGCATCACGCTGATCTCGCCGGCCGGGATGGTGAGACTGACGTCAGCCCAGATCAGCTGCTTGCCGAACGCCTTGGTCAGGCCGTCGACGGCGATCTCCACACCCATGTCGTCTCCCTCTCGCTTGCCGCTCTCCGTCGTGCAGTCCGCCGCCCGAGCGTGCGGTCCCTCACTGCTACTGGTGGGTACAACGGCCGACCAGCGGGCAGGTTACGCGTTCCGCGTGGCGGCCGTCACGGCCCATCCACCGACTGATACACCGCGTCGCGGTCACCGTCGCGGTCAACGTCGCGGGGCCGGTTCTTCCGCGCCCTCCGCCTCGCGTGCCCGGCGCAAAAATGACTCCGGGCCGACGGGAGAGAACTCCCGTCGGCCCGGAGGCGACTACGCGGCCCGGAGGCCGGAGGTCACTTGAGGGTGACGGACGCGCCGGCAGCCTCGAGGGACTCCTTGGCCTTGTCCGCGGCCTCCTTGTTGACCTTCTCCAGGATCGGCTTCGGGGCCGACTCCACGAGGTCCTTGGCCTCCTTCAGGCCGAGCGAGGTCAGGGCGCGGACCTCCTTGATGACGTTGATCTTCTTGTCACCAGCGGACTCGAGGACGACGTCGAACTCGTCCTGGGCAGCGGCCTCCTCGGCACCGCCCGCGGCACCGCCGGCGGCGGGGGCAGCGGCAACGGCGACCGGAGCGGCGGCGGTGACGCCGAAGGTCTCCTCGAACTGCTTCACGAACTCGGAGAGCTCGATGAGGGTCATCTCCTTGAACGCGTCGAGGAGCTCGTCGGTGGTGAGCTTCGCCATGGTGGCGTCTCCTTCTCTTCTGGTGGCCGGCGGCCGCTTGAGGCCGCCCGCCGGGGTTTCAGGTGGTGTGGTTCCTCGGCCCGGTCAGGCCTCGGTGGACTCGGCTGCCTCGTCGGCGGCCGGGGTGTCCTCGGCAGCGGCCGGCGCGCCGGCACCACCTGCGAGGATCGAGGGGTCCTCCTGCGCCTTCGCCTCGAGCGCACCGGCGAGCCGGGCGGCCTGAGCGAGAGGAGCGTTGAGGAGGTAGACGGCCTGGCTGAGCGAAGCGAGCATCGCGCCCGCCAGCTTGCCCAGGAGCACCTCGCGCGACTCGAGATCGGCCAGCTTGGCGATCTCGTTCGCGTCGAGGAGGTTGCCGTCCAGAACGCCGCCCTTGATCACGAGGGCGGGGTTCGCCTTGGCAAAGTCACGCAGACCCTTGGCCGCCTCGACGACGTCGCCCTTGATGAAGGCGATCGCGGTCGGGCCGGTCAGCAGGTCGTCGAAGCCGTCGATGCCCGCGTCCTTCGCGGCGAGCTTGGCCAGCGTGTTCTTGACCACGGCGTAGTTGGCGTTCGCACCGAGGGAGCGGCGAAGGTCCTGCAGCTCCTTGACGGTGAGACCGCGGTACTCGGTCAGCACAGCGCCTGCGGCCCCGCTGAAGGACTCAGCGATCTCCGCGACGGCGGCCTGCTTGTCTGCCCGCGCCATGGGTCTCCTTCCGGATTCGGATGAGACTGCCGGCGGGCCCGGTCCTGAAACGACGAACGCCCCGAGCGCAGGCTCAGGGCGTGGCATCCTCGCGGACGATCTGCTCTGCACACCTGCGCGGGTCGCCCACCGGAGCGGGACCTTCGATCGGCTCCTCGCGAGAGGCACCGACGACCAGCGGTCTCTGGTTACGCAGGCAAGAGTAGGCGGCGTCGTACGGCGTGGCCAAATCGCGGCCGGCCCGCGCTCCGGCGGGCAGCCCGTCCGGTGCCGGTGTCCACTCCGGGAGCCCCCGCGCGCATACGCGCGCGTTCCTTGGCACGATGGAGTGGTGAGCTCACCCACGCCGCTGACCGACTCCCCCGCCGACGTCCTGGCCGACCGCCTGGAGACCGCGCGTGCCGCCTACGCCGACCTGCAGGCCCGGGGCCTGAAGCTGGACCTGACCCGGGGCAAGCCGGGGGCCGACCAGCTCGACCTCTCCGAGGGCCTGCTCCGGCTGCCGACCTCGACCACGGACGACGCCGGCACCGACGTCCGCAACTACGGCGGCCTGGACGGCCTGCCGTCGATGCGTCGGATCTTCGCCGACCTCCTCGACGTCGACGCTGACCGGGTGGTCGCGGGTGGCAACTCGAGCCTGACGATGATGTACCAGACCGTCACCTGGATGCTGCTGGCCGGCGGCCCGGACTCGCCACGCCCGTGGAAGGACGAGCCGGTGGTGAAGTTCGTCTGCCCGGTGCCCGGGTACGACCGCCACTTCACGATGCTCGCCGAGCTGGGCATCGAGATGGTGACGGTGCCGATGAACGCCGACGGCCCCGACGTGGAGGCGGTCCGGGCACTGGTCGCCGACGACCCGGCGGTCAAGGGGCTGTGGCTGGTGCCGACGTACGCGAACCCGACCGGGTCGGTCTGCTCGACCGAGGTCGCCGCGGCGCTGATGGCGATGCCGACCGCGGCACCGGACTTCCGGATCCTGTGGGACAACGCCTACGCCGTGCACCACCTGACCGGGGAGGAGACCAAGAGTGCGGACGCCCTCGGTCTGGCCGCCGCCTCGGGCAACCCGAACCGGCCGATCATGTTCGCCTCGACGTCCAAGATCACCTTCGCCGGCGCCGGCGTCGCCTGCCTGGCCGCCTCCCCGGAGAACCGCGCCTGGTTCCTGAAGCGACTCGGCTTCGCCTCGATCGGCCCGGACAAGGTCAACCAGCTGCGCCACGTGGAGTTCTTCGGCGACGCCGACGGCGTCCGTGCGCACATGCGCAAGCACCGCGACCTGATCGCCCCGAAGTTCGCCGCGGTCCAGCAGGCACTGCACGACCGTCTCGACGGCCTCGGCATCGCCACCTGGAGCGACCCGGTCGGCGGCTACTTCGTCGACCTCGACGTGCTCGACGGCACGGCGTCGCGGGTGGTCGCGCTGGCCAAGGAGGCGGGCATCGCCCTCACGCCCGCCGGATCCGCCTTCCCGCACGGCAACGACCCGGACGACCGCAACATCCGCCTCGCCCCCACCTTCCCGTCGCTGGACGAGGTGGTCACCGCGATGGCCGGCGTCGCCGTGTGCGTGGAGGTCGCGGCGCTGGAGCAGCTGACCTCCTGAGGCAGGGCCGGCGACGGGAGCCCCGCGCCCCCGGAGACGACGAAGCCCCGGTCACCGTGCAGGTGACCGGGGCTTCGTGCGTGGTGCTCGGGATCAGGCGATGGCCTCGTCCTCGACCGCGACGTTCTTGACGCGGTTGGGGTCGACCTGGACGCCGGGGCCCATCGTGGTGGAGACGGTGACCTTCTTCAGGTACCGGCCCTTGGAGCTCGACGGCTTGAGCCGCAGCACCTCCTCGAGGGCGGCGGCGTAGTTCTCCGCGAGCGACTGCTCGCTGAAGGACGCCTTGCCGATGATGAAGTGCAGGTTGGCGTGGCGGTCGACGCGGAACTCGATCTTGCCGCCCTTGATGTCGGTCACGGCCTTGGCCGGGTCCGGGGTGACCGTGCCGGTCTTCGGGTTCGGCATCAGGCCACGGGGGCCGAGCACGCGACCGAGGCGGCCGACCTTGCCCATCAGGTCCGGGGTGGCGACCACGGCGTCGAAGTCCAGGTAGCCGCCGGCCACCTTCTCGATGAGCTCGTCGCCACCGACCTCGTCGGCGCCGGCGGCGAGCGCGGCCTCGGCCTTGTCGCCGTTGGCGAACACCAGGACGCGGGCGGTCTTACCGGTGCCGTGCGGAAGGTTGACGGTGCCGCGCACCATCTGGTCGGCCTTGCGGGGGTCGACGCCGAGACGCATCACGACGTCCAGGGTCTCGTCGAACTTCTTCTTGGAGGCGGCCTTGGCGATCTTGATCGCGGCCAGCGGGGCGTAGAGCTC
This sequence comes from Nocardioides sambongensis, assembly GCF_006494815.1. NCBI lineage: Bacteria > Bacillati > Actinomycetota > Actinomycetes > Propionibacteriales > Nocardioidaceae > Nocardioides > Nocardioides sambongensis. The sequence goes on along the minus strand of NZ_CP041091.1, from coordinate 4,036,683 downwards.
GTTCTTGTCGAACGTCTCGGCCGCCGCGCGGTAGGTCTTGCTGCGCTGCATGGTGGGATCCTTAAGTTTGTTCAGGAGACGTGGTCAGCGAGCCAGCGCGGCTCTCCCACGGGAGTTCAGTCGGTGGTGACGCCCATGGAGCGGGCGGTTCCCTCGACGATCTTCATCGCGGCGTCGATGTCGTTCGCGTTGAGGTCAGGCAGCTTCGTCTGGGCGATCTCGCGCACCTGGTCCTTGGTCAGCTTGCCGACCTTCTCCTTGTGCGGGACACCCGAGCCCTTCTTCAGACCGGCGGCCTTCTTGATCAGCTCAGCGGCCGGCGGGGTCTTGGTGATGAAGGTGAAGCTGCGGTCTTCGTAGATGGTGATCTCGACCGGGATCACGTTGCCGCGCATGGACTCCGTCTGGGCGTTGTACGCCTTGCAGAACTCCATGATGTTGACGCCGTGCGGACCGAGCGCGGTACCGACCGGCGGGGCCGGGCTGGCGGCGCCGGCCTGCAGCTGCACCTTGACGAGTGCGGCGATCTTCTTCTTCGGAGGCATTCCTCAATCTCTTTCTTCTCGTGGTCATGACGAGAGCCGGAGCCCTCTGCCACCTGCGTCGTCGCCCGCTGAGCGGACGGCAACCCCGACATTCTTCCCGCTCGGGCGCCGTACGGCGAATTCGCGGGGCCGGCCCCCGGCGGGGCACGGGGTCCGAACAGCGCTGTAGGCGGGTCCGAGAGCCTCGGAACCGCCTACCGCGTGGGCTGGGTCAGACCCGCTGGATCTGGCTGAAGCTGAGCTCGACCGGAGTCTCCCGACCGAAGATCTCGACGAGCGCCTTGACCCGCTGGGCCTCGGCGTTGATCTCGGTGATCGTGGCGTGCAGCGTCGCGAACGGACCGTCGACGACCATCACCGAGTCCGAGATGTCGAAGTCGGCGACCTCGACCGGCTTCTTCGCGGTCGGGGCGGAGGTGCCGGTGGAGGCGGCCGCGGCGGCCTCGGTCTCGGCGGCCGCGGCGCTGACCACGGCCGGGGCGAGCATCTTCTCGACCTCGTCCATGCTCAACGGCACCGGCTGGTGGCTGTGACCGACGAAGCCGGTCACCGACGGGGTGTGCCGCACCGCGGACCAGGACTCGTCGGTGAGGTCCATCCGGACCAGGACGTAGCCGGGGAGAACGGTGCGCTTGACCATCTTGCGCTGACCGTTCTTGATCTCGGCAACCTCCTCGGTGGGGACCACGATCTCGTGGATGTAGTCCTCCATGTTGAGGGAGTGGATCCGGTTCTCGAGGTTCTGCTTCACCCGGTTCTCCATACCGGAGTAGGTGTGCACCACGAACCACTCGCCGGGCTTCATCCACAGCTCGCGCCGGAACTCCTCCAGCGGGTCGGCCTCCTCGGCCTCCTCGGCGACGTCGTCGCCCTCGGTCTCGCCCTCGGCAGCGCCGTCGACGACCTCGGCGTCCTCAGCGGCCACCTCGGCGTCCGCCGACACCTCGTCGGGGACGACGGTCTCGTCGACTTCGGAGTCGTACTGGTCCGACACGGGATGCTCCATCAATTGCTGGGATTGGTCACGTCGACACGGGAACGGCGGTCGCCGCTCAGATGTCGTCGCCGCCGGTGAAGACCTCGAACGCGAGCTTGCCCAGACCCAGGTCGAGCAGCGAGATGAGCGCGATCATCACCAGCACGAAGGACATGACGACGAAGAAGTAGGTGATGACCTGTTCGCGGGTCGGCCAGACCACCTTGCGCAGCTCGGCGACCACCTGACGATAGAAGGTCACCGGGCCGGTGCGGTGCTCAGCCGGGTCCCCGCCCGACCGGTCGTCCTTGCGACCGCGGACCGCAGGAGTGTCCGACACGCTGTTCACCCTCTCGTTCCGTCGCGACTCTCGTCGACATGTCTTCCGTTGTCAGTTCTGCAGGGCACGAGGGACTTGAACCCCCAACCTTCGGTTTTGGAGACCGATGCTCTGCCAGTTGAGCTAGTGCCCTCCGATGATGCCCTCCCGGTGCATCGTGCTCTGCGGGACCGAGGTCCTTCAGGGCGCGCGTCACCGTGGGGGAGAGCCACCGGGGTGGAGTCTACGCATGACCGGCAACCGCCACCAATCCGAGGTCCACGGCGGTCGCCCCCGCCCATGCCTACGATGAGCCGACCATGACCGAACCACGCGACCTGCGTCGGCTGCCGAAAGCCCACCTGCACCTGCACTTCACCGGTTCGATGCGGCACACCACGCTGCTCGAGCTCGCCGAGCGCGACGGGATCGCGCTGCCCGACTCGCTGGTCGCCGAGTGGCCGCCCCGGCTCTCGGCCTCCGACGAGAAGGGCTGGTTCCGGTTCCAGCGCCTCTACGACGTCGCGCGGTCGGTGCTGCGCACCGAGGACGACGTACGGCGCCTGGTGCTGGAGGCGGCCGAGGACGACGTGACCGACGGCGGCAGGTGGCTGGAGATCCAGGTCGATCCGAGCGGGTACGGCGCCCGCTTCGGGGGGATCACCGCGTTCACCGACCTGGTGCTGGACGCGGTCCGGTCGGCGACGGCCGCGACCGGTCTGCCGATCGGGGTGATGATCGCGGCCAACCGCACCCGCCACCCCCTGGACGCACGCACGCTGGCCCGCCTCGCCGGGCAGTACGCCGACCGCGGCGTGATCGCGTTCGGCCTCTCCAACGACGAGCGCCGCGGCACCACCGCCGACTTCGCCCCGCCTTCCGGATCGCCGAGCGCGCCGGCCTGCTGCTCGCGCCCCACGGCGGCGAGCTGCGCGGCCCCGACCACATCCGCACCTGCCTGGACGCGCTCGGCGCCGACCGGCTGGGCCACGGGGTCCGCGCCGCCGAGGACCCCGCGCTGCTGGCGCGGATCGTGGACGCGGGGGTGGCGCTCGAGGTCTGCCCGGTCTCCAACGTCGCGCTCGGCGTCTACTCCGACCTCACCTCGGTGCCGCTGCCGACCCTCCTGGAGGCCGGGGCGACCGTCGCGCTCGGTGCCGACGACCCGCTGCTGTTCGGCTCGCGGCTGGCCGGCCAGTACGCCACGATGCGGGCGGCGCACGACCTCTCCGACGCGACCCTCGCCGAGCTGGCCCGGATGTCGCTGTCCGCCAGCCGGGCGCCGGCCGAGGTGCGCGCCTCGGCGGAGGCCGACATCGACGCATGGCTGGCCGCCCCGGCGGGCAGGGTGACCCCATGAGCGACCCGCGCCCCGCCTCCGAGGACCCGACCCGACCGGCCGACGCCACCGGCCCGGTCCCACCGGGACCGGCGGCCGCGCCCGCTCCTCCCCCGCACCGGGAGCAGGCCCCGCACCCGGGCGCGAGCCCCTACCCGGCGCCCTTCCCGACACCCGGCGGATATCCCGGCGCCCACCCGATCGGGTTCCCCGCGCCGACGCCACCGGTGCACTCCTCGGCCGTGACGGCGCTGGTGCTCGGCATCGTCAGCATCGTCTCGGTGCTCGCGACGCCGCTGTTCGGGTTCACCGTCGTGGGCGCCCTGTGCGCACCGTTCGCGGTCTGGCTCGGCCAGAAGGCACGGAACGAGATCCGCGCCAACCCGCAGGCCTACTCCGGCGAGGGGCTGGCCAGCGCCGGTTTCGTCACCGGCATCGTCGGCTGCGTGCTCGGCGTGCTCGCGCTGCTGGCGATCGCCGCGATCGTGGTCTTCTTCGTCTGGATCTTCGCCGAGGCGGCCTCCTCGGCGTCCGCGGCCGGATTCTGAAACGGCCCGGCGGACCGAGGGCGGAGGCCGGTTCCGGGGCCGGCAGAGCGGCCGGCAGAGTTCAGAGGCGGCAGCCGAGCAGGACCGGCTCGTTGACCAGGGTGATCCCGAAGCGCCGGGCCACCCCGTCGCGGATCTCCCGGGCCAGCGCGAGCAGGTCCTCGGTGCTCGCCGCCCCGCGGTTGGTGAGCGCCAGGGTGTGCTTGGTGGACAGGCCGGCCCGGCCGCTGCCGGCGCGGTAGCCCTTGGCGAACCCGGCGTGGTCGATCAGCCAGGCCGCGCTGGTCTTCACCGTCCCGTCCGGCTGCCGGTACGACGGCGCCCCCGCGGGCACCCGCTCCGGATCGACGATCGGGTTGGTGAAGAACGACCCGGCGCTCCAGGTGTCGTGGTCGCCCGGGTCCAGCACCATCCCCTTGCCGGCACGCAGCCCGAGCACCGCGGAGCGGACCTCCGCGGCCGGCGCGGTGCCACCGACCTCGACCGCCAGGGTGCGGGCCAGTTCGGCGTAGCCGACCGGGGCGGACGTCGTACCGCGGGGGAAGCGGAAGGTGACGTCGAGGACGGTGTGGCGGCCGCCGGCCGCGTCGTACCGCTCGGTCTTGAAGCGGGAGGTGCGGTAGCCGAAGCCGCAGTCGGCGGCCGCGAACCGGACCTCACGCCGTTCCCGACGGTCCCAGACCCGGACCGAGGCGATGGTCTGGGCGACCTCCTGGCCGTAGGCGCCGACGTTCTGCACCGGGGTCGCGCCGACGGTGCCGGGGATACCGGAGAGCGCCTCGATGCCGACCCATCCCTCGGCCACGGCGCGCGCGACCAGGGCGTCCCACGGGACTCCGGCGGCCACGGTCACCGTGGCGTGCTGCTCGTCCTGCTCGACCCGGATCGGGTCGGCCGGCGGCGTCAGCGCCACCACGGTGCCGGCGAAGCCCGCGTCCGCGACGACCAGGTTGCTGCCGCCGCCGAGCACCAGGACCGGCGCCCCGGCCTCGTCCTCGGCCCGCACCGCCGCGACGATCTCCTCGCTGCTCGCGGCGCGGACGAACCGCTCGGCCGGTCCGCCCAGGCGCAGCGTGGTGTGCGCGGCGAGCCGGTCGGTCCCCGTGTCGATGCTCGTCCCGGTGCTCGGCTCAGGCACCGACCACGGCCTTCGGCGCGCCGAGCACCTTCGTGCCGTCGCAGGTGACCTCCAGGGCCAAGGTGGCGCGGCCGTCGGCGACGGACTTCACCGTGCCCGCGACGGTCACCTGGGCGGCCCCGTCGACCGGGACCACCACCGGCTGGGTGAACTTGCAGCCGAGCTCGAGCACCTCGGCGCCGTCGGTCCAGACTGCGATCGCGTTGCCGACCAGCGCCATGGTGTACATGCCGTGCGCGATCACCCCGGGCAGACCGACCGCGACGGCGACCTCCTCGTCCTGGTGGATCGGGTTGTGGTCGCCGCTGGCCGCGGCGTAGGCGACCAGGTCGGCGCGTGTCACCGCGAAGGTCTGCGGCGCGAGCGCGGCGCCCTCGATCAGGTCGCTCATGCCCCGCCTCCTCGGTGGACCAGCGTCGCGGTGGTGGTGCAGACTACGTCGCCGTCGGCGTCGGTGATCTCGCTGGCGGTGGCGATGATGTCGTTCCCGCCGATCTGACGCAGCCCGGTCACCGACATGGTGGCGGTCAACGCGTCCCCGATCCGCACCGGACGTCGGTAGTGGAACTTCTGGTCCCCGTGCACGATCCGGCTCAGCTCGACCTGCTCGGTGTCGAGGAAGTCCAGCATCGCGGCGAAGGTGACCACGATCGGGAAGGTGGGCGGGACGGGCGCGTCGTCGCCGGCAGCCGCCCCGACCGCACCCGCGAACCCGGCCACCGCGTCGGCGGTGACCTGGTAGGGCTCGGTCGCGGGGAAGGACTTCCCGACGAGAGTGGAGTCGATCGGCACGAGGTCAGCCTAGGGTGTGGCGTCCACCCACTGCCTGCTGCCGGAGGTCGCGTGCGCTCAGTACGGTGCGGGTTTCACCGGTCAGCCGGGGAAACCCGCGCGACACGCCGGGCCCGATCGGCGTGTCGTGCGGGTTTCGGCCGACAGGTTCGCGGGTTTCACCGGTCAGCCGGTGATTCCGCACCCGCACGATCGCTCGCAGCCACCCTCCTCGCCATCACCCTCCTGCTGGGCGCCTGCACCGGGGCCGACGGCGCAGACCCCGACCCGGGGCCGACCAGAGGTGGGGCGCAGACGGGCTGCGGTCCGATCCGGTTCGGCGAGGTCGCCGGCCGCGCACCGCGCTACCTGGACCCGCCACTCGCCCGCACCCCCAACGACCACGCGCTCTGCGCCGGCGCCTGGATCCCGCCCACCTCGGGCGGCCCCTTCGTCCCGCAGGGCCTCGTGGTGCGCGACGGCACCGCCTGGATCAGCGGGTACGACGAGGGCCAGGTCGGGTCGCTCTTCTGCCGCGTGCTCCGGGTGGATCTGCGCACCGGCCGCCTGCTGGAGGAGCGCGGGCCGCTCTCCGGCCGGGTCGGCCTACCGCGGACCGTCGAGTGCCGGCACGGCGGCGGGCTGGCGATGGACGAGCACGGCCTGTGGCTGGCCGAGAAGCAGCGCCTGTGGCTGCTGGACCCGCAGACGCTGGCCACCCTCCGTGTCTGGGACAACGTGCTACCGGTGTGGGGCTCGGTGCTGGTGCGGGACGGCGACGGGCGCCTCGGCCAGGTGGGGTTCGGGCACCACGGCCCGTCCCGGGTGCACTGGTTCGACGTGGCGGACCTGTTGACGCCCGGGCTGCTGGACATCACCGCCGACCTGGCCGAGGCCGAGCAGTTCGCGCCGCCGGTCACCCAAGGCGCCTTCTGGGCCGACCTCGGCGGCCGAGCCCGGGTCTGGTTCATCCGCTCCACCACCCGGTGCGGCATCCTGCAGGGCACCCGGCAGCGGCGCTTCGGCTTCCTGCCCGGCGCGGAGGGCGCCTCCTACGACGGGCGGCACCTGTGGGTGGTCAGCGAGTCGACGGCGGCGCCGTACTTCCGCCAGGGCGGGCGGCCGGTGGTGCCGCAGCTGGCCCGCTACGACCTGCGCAGCGTGCGGGGGTGGGCGGAGCCGGCGTGCACCGTGTAGACCCCGCACGAAATGCGCACGACGGTCCGACCTCCTCGCGGAGGTCGGACCGTCGTGGGGACGATCAGGGAGACCTGGGTCAGCGGGTCTCGCGGTGCGCGGTGTGCTTGCGGCACCGCGGGCAGAACTTCGCCAGCTCCAACCGGTCGGGGTCGTTGCGGCGGTTCTTCTTCGTGATGTAGTTGCGCTCCTTGCAGTCCACGCAGGCGAGCGTGATCTTGGGGCGAACGTCAGAGCTCTTGCTGGCCACGGGAAGTCCTTCTACTGCTGAGTCTGGGGGTGCTACATCGGTACTGATCGTCAACTGGCGTAGCGGGGGCGGGACTTGAACCCGCGACACCACGATTATGAGCCGTGTGCTCTAACCACCTGAGCTACCCCGCCAAAGGGGTGCGGGGCTGCCGCCCACTCGTGGTGGACCGGCTCCCCGGCTCCCAGAGCCCCTTTACGGAATCGAACCGTAGACCTTCTCCTTACCATGGAGACGCTCTGCCGACTGAGCTAAAGGGGCAACGACGCAGAACAATACATGCGCCGTGGTGGGGTGAGAAATCGGGGCACCATGCTGCTCGTCACACCCGATCCGGGCCCTCCCTCAGGCGTCCGGGCCGTCCTGGATCCGTGCCCAACCGACGGCCTCCTCGAGCTCGTAGCCGAGCTCCAGCAAGGTGGCCTCGGCGCCCCGGACCGCGCTGAAGCACATGCCCTGCGGGAGTCCTTCGCCCGAGGTCGCCAGCGGCAGGGAGAGGGACGGCTCACCGGTGGCGTTCTGCAGCGGGGTGAAGCAGACCCAGTCCAGCAGCCGCTCCAGCACCACGTCGTAGTCCTGGGTGGGGTCGAGGTGGCCGATCCGCGGGGTCGGTGCCGCCACCGTCGGGGTGAGCACCACGTCGTAGGAGGCGAAGAAGCGGCGGCTGACCGCCCCCGAGGCCTGCAGTCGGGTCATCGCAAGCGGCAACCGGTGCAGCCGGCGCTGGGCGTGCCGGGCGAGTCCGAGGGTGAGGTTGTCGCACCGACTGCTGTCCCAGCTGCGGTCGAACGTCCACCGCCCCGACCGGACCAGGTAGAGCGAGAGGAAGGACCAGTAGAGGAGGAAGTCGTCGGCGAAGGAGTCCGGCACCGGCGCGTCGACCTCGGTGACCCGGTGCCCGAGGTCCTCCAACCGCCGGGCGGTGGCCAGGGTCAGGTCGCGCACCTCCGGGGTGGCCGACCGGCCCGCCGCACTGGTCACCACGGCGACCCGCAGCCGTTTCGGGCCGGGACGGGTGATGTCGCCGACCGGCGGCAACCGCAGGTCGCGGTGGTGCTTCTCCGACTCGCGCAGGAAGGCCGCGGTGTCCCGGACGCTGCGGGTGACCACGCCGTCGGCGACGATCTTGACCGGCATCTCCCGGTTCATCCGGTCCTGCGGCACCCGGCCCCGGGTCGGTTTGAGCCCGACCAGCCCGTTGGCGTGCGCCGGGATCCGGATCGACCCGCCGCCGTCGTTGGCGTGCGCGATGGGCACCGCGCCGGCGGCCACCAGGGCGGCCGAGCCGGACGACGAGGCGCCCGCGCTGTGCTCGGGGTCCCACGGGTTGCGGACCGGCCCGATCCTGGGGTGCTCGGCCACCGCGCTGAAGCCGAATTCGGAGAGCTGCGACTTCCCGAGGATGCCGAGACCGATCGACCGGTACATCCGTGCGAAGTCGCCGTCCGCCGCGGCGGGGGCGGCGCGGAAGGCGTCGGTGCCGTGCTGGGTCGGCAGCCCGGCCACGTCGGAGTTGTCCTTCACCAGGCTCGGCACGCCGCCGAAGTAGCCCTCCGGCGGCACCACCGCCTCCTTGCGGGCGCCGTCGAAGGCGGGGCACGCCATCGCGCCCAGCACCGGGTCGACCGCCTCGACCCGGGCGATCGCGGCGTCGGTCAGCTCGGCGGCCGAGACCTCCCCGGCCCGGAGCCGCCGGACCAGGCCGACCGCGTCGTCGTCGGCCAGGGCGTCGTCACCGAAGGCGTGCACTCGCGTCATGCCATCCGACCCTAGGGGAGGACACCGGACCGAGGGGGTACGACGCGGCCGCACGCCGCTACCAGAGCAGCAGCGCGACCAGGGGCAGCACCAGGCTGGTGGCCAGCGCCGAGAGCCCCATGCCGAGACCGGCGAAGGCACCCTCGGTCTCGTCCTCGCGCAGCATCCGGGAGGCGCCGATCCCGTGCGAGACCGCACCCACCGCGAGGCCCCGGGCGCGGCGGTCCCGCACCCGGAGCAGGGTGAGTACGGCGGGCGCGGTGAGGGCCGCGACGATGCCGATCAGGATCGCGAACGCCGCCGCCAGCGGAGGGATGCCGCCGAGGTTGTCGGCCAGGGCGATCGCCACCGGTGTGGTCGCCGCCTTCGGCGCCAGGGTGCGCTGCAGCACCTCGTCGGCGCCGAGCGCACGGGCGATCAGCACGGCGCTGGTGATCGAGACGACGGCGCCGACCAGCACCGCGACCAGCAGCGGCACCACGAAGCCCTTGAGCTGGTCGGCCTGGCGGTGCAGCGGGATGGCCAGCGCCACCGTGGCCGGGCCCAGCCAGAAGGAGATCAGCGCCGCGGCGTCCAGGTAGGCCGGGTAGTCCACGTCGAGCAGGGTGATCGCGGTGCCCACCACGGCGATCGCGACCACCACCGGCTGCGCGAGCGCGTGTCCCCCGGTGCGCGCCTGGAGCCACCGTCCGAGCTGATAGCCGCCGAGCGTGATCGCGATCAGGCCCAGCGGCGACCGCGCCACCTCGAGCACCGCGTCCGCGGTGTGCGCGACCGGGCTCACCGGGCGGTCCCGGTGTCCGGTGCCGGCAGGTCGTCGTGCGGGGCGCCGGTCAGCCGCTCCAACCCGATCGCGGTCCAGGCGACCGCGACCAGTCCGAGCAGCCACGACCCGACCAGGGCCACGGAGATCGGCAGCGCGTCGGCGCGCAGCGTGGACAGGTAGGCGACGATGCCGACGCCCGCGGGGACGAAGAGCAGCTGCAGGTGACGCAGCAGGCCGCTGCCCGCGCGGACCAGCGCCGTGTCGTCCCCGGCCCGGGTGCGACGCAGCCAGGCGAAGCAGAGCAGCATCCCGACCACCGCTCCGGGGACCGGCACGTCGGCGATCCGGACCACCAGCTCGCCGACCACCTGGAAGCCGATCAGGTAGGTGAGCCCGCGGATCATCCGCGGCTCCCCCGGCGGTGGCAGCCGGCCAGGTGGGGGTCGACCAGGCCGATCGCCTGCATCAGCGCATACATGGTGGTGGGACCGACGAAGACGAACCCGTGGCGCTTGAGCTCCTTGGCCAGGGCGGTCGAGGTCGTCGTACGGGCGGGCCAGTCGGCGACGGTGACCGGAGCGTCCTCCACCGGCGGGGTGTGCGCGAGCACCAGCTGCTCCAGGCCGCCGTGCTCGCGCAACGCCACGGTGGCCCGGGCGTTGGTCAGCGTGGCCTCGATCTTGCGGCGGTTGCGGACGATGCCCGGGTCCCCCAGCAACCGGTCGACGTCCCCGGCGTCGAGGTCGGCGATCCGATCGGCGTCGAAGTCGGCGAAGGCGGCCCGGAAGCCGGGCCGCTTGGCCAGGATCACCGCCCAGGAGAGGCCGGACTGGAACGCCTCGAGGGTCATCCGCTCCAGGTAGGCCGCCTCACCGTGGACCGGCGCCCCCCACTCCTGGTCGTGGTAGTCGCGCATCTGGACGGTGCTGGCTGCCCACGGGCAGCGCGCCAGCCCGTCCTCGCCGGTGATCGGTCCCATGGCGCCCATCCTGGCCCACCGGACCGACCGATCCCGCCTGCGGTCGACGCGGGTCAGCGACGCTGACGCAGCCGCGCGTTCGGGAGCTCGGGGGCCGGGATCGGCGGCAGGTGGTCACCGACGACGACACCGAACCGTCCGTCGGCGACGTCTTGGCCGTCGCCGACCACGACACCGCCGTTGGTGATCTGGTCCTGCCAGTCCTGACGGAAGCCCGCGATCTCCTCGTGGCTGCGGCCGACGAAGTTCCACCACATCACGATGGACTCCCCCAACGGGGTGCCGCCGATCAGCAGCAGCCGGGTCGCGACCGGCGGGTCGCCAGCCGGGTCGGTGGTCACCTCCAGGCGCGAGCGACCCGGCGGCAGGTAGACCATCTCGCCGGCGGCTCCGACCGTGCCGTCGACGCGGACCTCTCCGCTGTCCACCAGCACGCCGTGCTCGAAGGTCGACTCGACCGGAAGGTCGAGGACCGCCCCGGGCTCCAGCACCAGCTCCGCACCGAGGAGCGGGGTGTGGGTGGCCACCGGCGAGGTGCTGCCGAGCAACGACCCGAGGAAGACCCGCGCGGTCCATCCGGCACCGGTCAGCGCCGGCGGCGCGTAGTGCTGGAATCCGGGTGCGGTGTCCCGGGCGTGGTCGGGCAGCGCCACCCACAGCTGGGCGCCGTGCAACACCTCGGTCTCCGGGGTGGACACCTCGGAGTGGCTGATCCCGTGGCCGCCGGTCATCAGGTTGACCTCGCCCGGCCGCACCCGGGCATGGTGTCCGGCGCTGTCGCGGTGGGTGATCTCGCCGGTGAAGAGCCAGCTGACGGTCTGCAGCCCGGTGTGCGGGTGCGGCGCCACGCTCATCCCGCCCGACTCCGCGACCGGATCCGGCCCGTAGTGGTCCACGAAGCACCAGGCGCCGACCAGGGACCGCTCCCGCTGCGGCAGGGTGCGACGTACCCGCATCGCCCGCGGACCGCCGAGCGGCACCTCCCTCGGCGTCAGCACCTCCGGCGCCGCGTCCGGACCGGTGCTGCAGGTGAGGGCGGGACCGGGGTCGTCGAGCCGGGTCACGAGAGCTGGTCCGGCTCGACGTGCCGCTTGTCGTCGTCGCCGCGTCCCGAGGGGACCACCTGCCCGGCGTCGCTCGCGTAGCGCCGGGCGTCGTCGCCCTCACTGGGCTCGAGGCGCACGACGACCGACTTGGAGGTGGGGCAGTTGCTGCCCAGCGCGGTGGAGGCGAGCGGGATCAGCGGGTTGGTCTCGGGGTAGTACGCGGCGGCGCAGCCACGGGGCTGGTCGTAGGCGACCACCCGGAACGCGGGGGCGCGGCGCTCCACGACGGCACCGTCGTGGCCGTCGGCGCCGGGCGAGCCCGAGTCGCCGCGGTGGGTCCACTCGCTGACCAGGTCGACCAGGTCGCCGGCGGCGAGCCCGAGGGCGAGGATGTCGTCGGGGTGCACGAACACCACCCGGCGGCCGCCCTTGACCCCGCGGTAGCGATCGTCGAGGCCGTAGATGGTGGTGTTGAACTGGTCGTGGCTGCGCAGGGTCTGCAGCAGCAGCCGGCCGTCCGGGACGTGCAGCACGTCGAGCGGGCTGACCGCGAACATCGCCCGCTCCTTCTCCGTCGGGAAGGTGCGGGTGTCGCGCGGCGGGTGCGGGAGCACGAAGCCGCCGGGCTGGTCGACCTTCTCGGCATAGGCCGCACAGCCGGGCACCACCCGGGCGATCCGGTGGCGGATCTCGGTGTAGTCGTCCCGCAACGACGCCCACGGGACCACGTGGTCCTCGCCGAGGACCGCCAGCGCCAGGCTGCTCACGATGTCCACCTCGGAGCGCAGGTGCGGCGAGGCGGGGTCCAGCGGGCCGTGCGAGGCGTGCACCGCGGACATCGAGTCCTCCACGGTGACCCGTTGCAACCGGCCACCGGTCAGGTCGCGCTCGCTGCGCCCGAGCGCGGGGAGGATCAGCGCCTCCCGGCCGTGCACGACGTGCGAGCGGTTGAGCTTGGTGGACACGTGCACGGTGAGCTCGGCGGCGCGGAACGCCTCCTCGGTGACCGCGGTGTCCGGCGCGGCGGCGACGAAGTTGCCGCCCATCCCGACGAAGACCTTCGCCTCCCCCTTGTGCAGCGCGGTGATCGCGGCGACCGTGTCGAGGCCGTGCTCCCGGGGCGGCGCGATGCCGAACTCCGCGGCGAGGGCGTCGAGGAAGTGGTCGGGGCTGCGCTCCCAGATCCCCATCGTCCGGTCGCCCTGGACGTTGGAGTGGCCGCGCACCGGGCACAGGCCGGCCCCCGGCTTGCCGATGTTGCCCTGCAGGAACGCGACGTTCGCGATCTCCTTGACGGTGGCGACCGCGTTGCGGTGCTGGGTGATCCCCATCGCCCAGCAGGTCACCGTGGCGTCGGAGTCGGCGAACATCCGCGCCGCCTCCTCGATCTGGTCGCGGGAGAGCCCGGTGGCCCGCTCGACGGCCGCCCAGTCGAGGGCGCGCAGGTGGTCGGCGTACTCCTCGAACCCGTGGGTGTGGCGGGCGATGAACTCACGGTCCAGCTCGTCCCAGTCGAGCAGCAGCGCACCGATCGCCTGGAACAGGGCGAGGTCGCCGTTGATCCGGACCGGCAGGTGCAGGTCGGCGAGCTCGGTGCCGGCGCCGACCACCCCGCGTGGCTTCTGCGGGTTCTTGAACCGGACCATGCCGGCCTCGCGCAGCGGGTTGATCGAGAGGATCCGGCCGCCGTTCTGCTTGCACTTCTCCAGGGCGCTCAGCATCCGCGGATGGTTGGTGCCCGGGTTCTGGCCGGCCACCACCACCAGCTCGGCGGTCTCCACGTCGCGCAGGCTGACCGAACCCTTGCCGATCCCGATCGACTCCGCGAGCGCGACCGAGGTCGACTCGTGGCACATGTTGGAGCAGTCGGGGAGGTTGTTCGTGCCGAAGGAGCGGGCGAAGAGCTGGTAGAGGAACGCGGCCTCGTTGGAGGTCTTGCCGGAGGTGTAGAAGATCGCCTCATCGGGGCTGTCCAGGCCGCGCAGGTGGTCGGCGATCATCGCGAGCGCGGCCTGCCAGTCGATCGGCTCGTAGTGGGTGGCGCCGGCCCGGAGCACCATCGGCTGGGTGATCCGGCCCTGCTGACCCAGCCAGTAGTCGGTCCGCTCGGCGAGCTCGGCGATCGGGTGGGCGGCGAAGAACTCCGGCCCGATCCGGCGCAGGGTGGCCTCCTCCGCCACGGCCTTGGCCCCGTTCTCGCAGAACTCGGCGGTGTGCCGGTGGCCGGGCTCGGGTCGGGCCAGGCGCAGCCCTGGCAGTCGAAGCCGCCGACCTGGTTGAGCCGGGTCAGGGTGCGCGCGGTGCGCACGGTGCCCATCTGCTCGACCGCGCGGTTCATCGCGACCGCGACCGCCACCGGCCCGGCGGCGTGGTCGTCCGGCTCACCGACCCGCAGGTCGGCCTCGTCGACGTCGTTGCGGGGAGCTCGTCGCGCCATGGGGCCAGTCTCCCGCGCCCGTCAACCGGGGCAACGCTCACCCTCGATCCATCCGCCGGTCGGGCGTCGTTCATCCGCGTGCCGGATGGTCCGGGTGTGCGTATCGCCCAGCTCGCGAACTTCGTCGGTGCCGCATCGGGGGGCATGAGGACGGCGCTGGCCGAGCTCGGTCGCGGGTACGTCGACTCCGGGGTGGAGCGGCTGCTGGTCGTGCCGGGCCCCACCGACGCCCGCCACGACAGCCCGCTCGGTCCGGTGGTGCAGGTCCGCGCGCCCCGGGTGGGCGGCGGCTACCGCCTGATCGTCGAGCCCTGGCGGCTGATCGACGTCCTGGAGCGCTTCGCGCCGACCTCGGTCGAGTGGAACGACAAGCTGACCCTGCTGCCGGTCGCCTGGTGGGCGCGCCGGGCCGGCGTGCGCACGGTCTGCCTCTCCCACGAGCAGATGACCGACATGCTCGCCATGCGCAGCGGGAAGCCGACCACGTCCAAGGTCTCGGTCGGGATGGTCAACCGCCTGGTGGTGCGCAGCTTCGACACCCTGGTGGTGACGTCTCGCTACGCCCGCGCGGAGTTCCAGGAGCTGGCCGACGCGGCCGGCTGTCCGCTGGAGCAGGTGCCGCTCGGTGTCGACCTGTCGGTCTTCCGCCCCGGTCCTCCGCACCCGCCCGACGGCGTGCTCCGGCTCGCCCACGTCGGACGGCTCTCCCGGGAGAAGTCGCCCCACCTGGCCGTGGCCACCGCCGTCGAGCTGCACCGCCGCGGTCTCCCGGTCCGGATGGACGTGTACGGCGACGGGCCGCACCGCCACGAGCTGGAGGCGCTGGCGGCCGGAGCGCCGGTGCGCTTCCACGGCTTCGTCGGCGGCCGCGACGAGCTGCGGCGACGGATCAACCAGGCCGACGTCGCGCTGTCGGTCTGCCCGGGCGAGACGTTCGGGCTGGCCGTGCTGGAAGCACTGGCCTGCGGCACCCCGGTGGTCACCGCGGACCGCGGTGGTGCCCGGGAGCTGGTCGACGCGCGCTGCGGTGCGTGGGGTGCCCCCGACCCGGTCTCGCTGGCCGATGCGGTGCTGCGGGTCGCCGCGCGGCCGGTGCGGGCACGTCGGCAGGCGGCCCGCGCCCGGGCGGAGGAGTTCCCGTGGTCACGGACCGTGCAGCGGATGCTGGAGATCCACGGGGTGGGCTCGGAGCGGGTGTCGGTGCCGGCCTGAGTCGGTGCCGCGCCCTGCGGGCTTCCCGGGTCACCCGTCCTGCGGCACCAGCCAGCGGCCGGCGGTGATCCGGTCCAGGCTCTCCCGCGCCCGGCGGGTCAGCAGCAGCAGTGGCACCAGCAGCGCGATCGTCATGCAGCCGGTGACGATCGCCAGATAGGCCCCGTGCAGGGAGGAGTCCAGCGGCGCCACCAGCCCCAGCACCACCGACAGCACCACCAGCGCGCCCAGCGCGAGCCGCGGCAGCCGCAGCGTGGCCAGGAACGGCGGCAGCATCAGGAAGTACCACAGGTGCACGGTGGGGCAGAGCACCACGAACAGGCCGCTGGTCAGGGCGACCGACCCGATCGCCCGGGCCGGGTCCCCGGTGCGCCAGCGCAGGGCGACCCAGCCGGCGACCAGCAACGTCGTCAGCACACCGGCGGCGCGGAGCAGGTCACGGAAGGTGTCCCGGTCGGTGCCCAGTCCCACGGCCGCGGCTCCCGCGTCCAGCGCCTTGCCGGTCATCGTGGTGATCGAGAGCGGTGTCTCCACCTCGCCGGGGACGCTCAGTGCGTGGACCCAGCCGTGGCCCAGGCCGGTGACCGCGCCCAGTCCGAAGAGGGTGGCCAGCGAGACCCCGGCGACGCCGGCGAGGCGTCGTACCCGGGTGGGCAGGGGGGTGCCGGGCGCCAGGCTGACCAGGGCCACCGCGATGCAGACCAGGCCGCCGGGGAGCTTGACGGCAGCCGCCAGCCCGCCGGCCACCGCACCCCACGCCCAGCCCCGCTCGACGGCCAGCACCAGGGCGGCGGCCATCAGTCCGACCATCAGCAGGTCGTTGTGCAGGCCGCCGACCCCGTTGGCCAGCATCAGCGGTGAGGCGAGCACGATCGCCGAAGCCAGCGCCGGGTTGACGCCGGTCCAGCCGGCCAGCCGCGGCACCGCCCAGGCCAGCAGCACCAGCCCGGCGAGGGCGAGCACCCGGTGGGCGACCACCAGCATCCACGGGTTGCCGGTCTCCCCGGCCACCAGCGCGCCGAAGACCAACGGCAGCGGACCGTAGGGGCGGAGGTGTCCATCCACATCGGATCGACCGCCTGCACGATCGGCGCCGGCCCCTGCCGCAGCAGCGACCAGAAGTCCGGCAGCAGCGCCACCGGGCCGTTCTCGTACGGCGAGAGCCCCACCCGCGCCAGCATCCCCTGCGCGGCGTAGGACCAGCCGTCGCGGGAGAAGAGGGGTGGCGCCAGCAGCAGCGGCGCCGACCACACCACCGTGGCGAACCGGACCAGGTCGACCGCCTCCCGGTGCCCGACCGGCCCGTCCGCCGCGACCGTGCGGCACAGTGCCAACCAGGCGGCCGCGATCATGCCCAGCCCGACCAGCACCACGGTGAGCCCGGCCATCCGACCGAGCTCGGCACCCCGGAGGGCGGCCAGCGCGTCGGACCGGAGCACCGGCGCGGTGTGCGGGATCGTCGAGACGACGAGTCCGCCGCCGAGCACCAGGGCGCTGCCGACCAGGCCGCGGGTCAGGAACGGGAACGCACGCACGGCCGGAATGTAGGGAGCGGACCCGACCGGGAGTTGAACGGCGGCACAACCGGCGACGACGCTCCGGTTCCGGTCCGGGACCGCGTCGGAACGGTGGGAGCCCGGGCCCGCGACGCACTAGCCTCGTGCCGGACATCTCGAGAAGGAGACACACCCATGTCGGTCAACCAGCCTCCTCCGCCGCCGCCCGGTGGCACGCCTCCCCGCCGCCGGGCGGGTACGGCGGACCGCCGCCCCGGGTGGACACGGCGCGCCGCCCCCGCGGGCCCGCCCAGCAGCGGATGGGACCTCGGGGCGGCCGTCAGCTACGGCTGGAACAAGCTGCAGACCAACCTGGCGCAGATCATCCTGGCCGCGATCGCCCTGGTCGCCGCGGTCGCGGTGGTCGCCATCCTCGGCACCGTGGTGATCGCCGCGCTGACCGACTGGAACACGCCGTTCTTCGTCCGGATGGTGCTCAACGCCGCACTGTTCGGCGTGGTCTTCGTGATCGCCCAGGTGCTCGGCGCCGGCATCATCCGCGGCGCCCTGGGGATCACCGAGGGCCGCGCCTTCGAGGCGGCGGAGGTGTTCAGGTTCGAGAACGTCGGCAAGGTGCTGCTCACCGCGCTGATCATCGGCGGCGCGAGCGCGGTGGGCTACATGCTCTGCTACCTGCCCGGCATCGTCATCACGTTCCTCACCAGCTATGCGCTCTACTTCGTGATCGACAAGCAGATGGAGCCGATCGACGCGATCAGGGCGAGCTTCGAGCTGATCAAGGACAACCTCGGCGACACCATCATCTGGTACATCGTCGGCGGCCTGATCGCCGCTGCCGGTGCGATCCTGTGCCTGATCGGCGCGCTCTTCACCTTCCCGCTGACCCTGATCGGCACCGCCTACACCTACAAGGTGCTCACCCGGCAGCCGGTCGCGCCGTGAGCTGAGCTCACCCGCAGGCCACGAACGGGGCGTCGTCCGGACCGGACGGCGCCCCGTCGTCGTACCGGGCGCACGCCCCGTCGTCGTGCGGAACGCACGCCACGTCGTCGTGCGGAACGCACGCCACGTCGTCGTGCGGAACGCACTATGTTCTGGCGCTATGGGTCTCCTGACACCGATCGCCATCCGGCTCGGCTCCCAGCCGTGGATGCCGAGGCTGCTGCCCCAGATCACCTGGACCGACACCAGGCTGCAGCGGCTCAGCGGCGGCAGGGTGAGCATCCTGGACCTCGCGGGTCTGCCGAACCTGATGCTCACGGTCGACGGCCGCAAGAGCGGGCTGCCCCGCTCCACTCCACTGATGTGCGTGCCCTGGCGCGGCGGCTGGCTGATCGCCGGCTCCAACTTCGGCGGTCCCAGGCCGCCGGTGTGGACCGCCAACCTGCGGGCGGCCCGGACCGTCGAGGTCCGCTACCGCGGCCGGCCCAGCACCGCGACCTGGCGCGAGCTCGACGGCGCCGAACGGGAGCGCGCGTGGGGCCACATGGTCACCGTGTGGCCGAACTACGAGAAGTACGTCGAGTGGACCGACCGGGTGATCCCGGTGTTCCACCTGATGCCGGCCTGACCCGCGTGGCGCGGTACACGCTGCTGGTGCTCGGTGTCCTGCTCGTCTGGCTGAGCCACACCTGGGGCGGGCCGAGCGAGAGCGTCGAGGACTTCGACCGGCTGCGCGCCGACGGGGAGCGCAGCGCCGGGAAGGTCGTCGAGATCCGGGAGCGGGAAGTCACCCACCGGCGACGCCGGGGCCGCACGTGGACCGAGACGGTGCACTGCCCGGTGGTCGCCTACCGGGCCCGGGTCGACGGCGTCGCGACCCGGCAGCGCTTCGTCGAGTACGACGCCTGCGACGGCTGGGCTGTCGGCGACGAGGTCACCGTCCTCTGGGACCCGGCCGCGCCGTACGAGGCCCACCTCGACGACGACACGGTCCGCGACGCGCTGGCCGGCGACGAGCGCTCCTTCCGGCTCGGCCAGTGGCTCGGCTACGGGCTGGTGGTGGTCACGGTGCCGGTGATCCTGCTCGGTTGGTGGCGGCGGATCCAGCGGTCGCGCTCGTCCGCCCCGACCGGCGGCTGACGCGCGCGGCCGGTGCCGGGACCGGACCCGAGTGCGCTGCTCCGAGGGCCGGTCAGCCGGATCGGGCGGTGGCGTACCGCTGCAGGAAGAGGGCCGTGGCGGTGGCGATCCGCCGGATCTCGCCGGGATCGACGCTCTCGTTCGGCGCATGGATGAGTGCCAGTGGCTCCTCGACGCCCATCAGGAGTATCTCGGCTCCCGGGTAGGTGTCGGCGAAGACGTTGCACAGCGGGATCGAGCCGCCCTGGCCCAGCAGCGCCAGGTCGCACCCGTAGGCCTCGCTCATCGCGGCGCACATGGCGTCGTACGCCGGTCCGCTGGTCTCCGCGCGGAACGGGCTGCCCTCGGCCTCCCGACGGATCCGGACCTCGACCCCCAGGGTGCGACGGCCCGGAGGTGGTCGGTGAGCGCCGCCTCGGCGGTGGCCGGGTCGGTGCCGGGCGGGATGCGCAGGTTCAGCCGGGCCGCCGTCCTCGGTGCGATCGCCGCGGTCGACCCGACGACCGGGGCGCAGTCGATGCCGAGGACGGTCACCGCGGGCCGGGCCCACAACATGTCCGACACGGTGCCCGACCCGAGCAGCGACTCCCCGGGCCGCAGGCCGATGTCGGTGCGGAACGCCTGCGGGTCGTAGGGGGCGCCGTGCCAGGTCTGGGTGTTGTCCAGGCCCGGGATGGTCGTGTCGCCCGCGGCGTCGCGCAGCGAGGCGAGCATCGTCACAAGCGCGGCGAGGGCGTCGGGCGCCGGGCCGCCGAACATGCCCGAGTGCACCTCGGACGGCAGCGCCTCGACCTCGACGACGAGGTTGACGAAGCCGCGCAGGCTGACCGTGAGCGCCGGCTGTCCCACGGCAGCGTTGCCGGTGTCGCAGACCAGGATGGCGTCGGCCCGGAGCAGGTCGGCGTGCTCGGGCACGAACGCCTCCAGGCCACCGGTCCCCTGCTCCTCGGAGCCCTCGACGACCAGCTTGAGGTTGACCGGCAGCTCCTCGCCGAGCGCGCGCAGCGCGACCAGGTGAGCGACGATGTTGCCCTTGCAGTCCGCCGCCCCGCGGCCGAACCACCGACCGTCGACCTCGGTGAGCTCGAACGGCGGCGTCCGCCAGGCCGTGCTGTCGAGCGGCGGTTGGACGTCGTAGTGCGAGTACAGCAGGACCGTGGGAGCTGCGGGGTCGCCGCAGGACCGTGATCCGACCACCGCCATGCTGCCGTCGGTGGTCGGGTGCAGGTCGGCGTCGGTGAAGCCGACCCCTCCGAACGCGTCGACCACCCATCGTGCGGCGCGCTCGCACCCTTCGGGAGGGAACTGCCGGGGGTCGGCGACGGATTCGATCGAGACCAGCTCGGCGAGCTCCGTGCGAGCCTGCGGCATCAGCGCGGTGATCCGGTCGACGAGGCTCACCTCAGCCCTCCGTGACATCTTCGGAGTCGAGCTCGTCCACGTAGTCGCGGAACTTCTCGAGCTCCTCGGGGCAATAGACCTCGATCGCGATGATCTGACCCTTCAGCAGCCGGGCGCTGTCGACCAGCGTCGGTCGCATCCCCGGGCCGGCCGCGCCGTTGCCGAGCTGCATGTTCATCAGCGAGCGCCGCAGGCCGTGGCCCGGGTCGTCGCAGAGCGCGCCGCCGTCCTCCCCGAGCACCCGGGCGACCTGATCCTGCGACGGCGCCGTCAGACCCTCGGCCTGCAGCGCTGCGATGAACTCGTCGGCCTTGTCCGCCGCCTGGACCGTGTCCCTGCCTCGGTCGAACAGGATCAGCGCGACGACGCAGAGCACGGCGAGCACGGCGCCGAAGAACGCATAGACCCACTTGTCGCGCCGACGCTCCACGCTGTCGGTGGTGAACCCGCCGTCCTCCATCATGATGTGGTCACCTCCGTCTCCTCGGCCTGCTTCCAGGACGGCTTGCGGAACCTGTAGAAGAGGAACGGCACCACCAGGCCCAGCCCGAGCGCGCCACCGCCCACGACCAGCAGATAGACGATCGGGTCGCCGCCGCCGAACTGGGACGGCGGGACGAAGCCGACCAGGAGCGCCGCGAGCGAGGCGGCGAACCCCACGCCGCAGAGTCCGACGAGCATCGGAGCGCGATAGCCGCGTGGATGGTCCGGATCGATCCTGCGCAGGCGGACGGCCGCCACGAACATCAGCAGGTACATGATCAGGTACACCTGCGTGGTGATCACCGAGAAGATCCAGTAGGCGCTGGACACGTCGGGGATGAGGGCGTAGCCGAGGGCGATCACCGTGGTGATGACGCCCTGGGTCACCAGGATGTTCTGCTGGACGCCGTGCCGGTTCAGGCGCTGAAGGAACGGCGGCAGATACCCCTCCTGCCGGGAGATCATCAACAGCCCCTTCGACGGTCCGGCCAGCCAGGTCAGCATGCCGCCGAGGGAGGCGGCGACCAGCATGATCCCGAAGAGCGGGGTGAGCCACTGCGTGCCGAACTGGGCGAAGACCGCGTCGAAGGCCTGCATCACCCCGGCGGTGAGGGAGAGCTCCTCGGCCGGGACGACCCAGCTGATCGCGAGGGCCGGGAGGATGAAGATCAGCAGCACCATCGCCATCGACAGGAACATCGCCTTGGGGAACTCCTTGCCGGGGTTGCGCAACGACCCGACGTGCACCGCGTTCATCTCCATGCCGGAGTAGGACAGGAAGTTGTTGACGATCAGCACCAGGCTGGCCAGCCCGGCCCACACCGGCAGGATGTGGTCGCTGTCCATCGGGGCGGCCGAGGTGTTGCCCTGCCCCAGGAAGACGGTGCCCAGCAGCACCAGCACCACGCCGGGGATGAGGGTGCCGATGATCAGGCCGGCGCTGGCCAGGCCGGCGACCCCGGAGGTGCCGCGGGAGGAGACCCACACGCCGGTCCAGTAGACGATCACGATCACGCAGGCGGTCCACACCCCGCTGGAGGCCAGCTCGGGGTTGATGACGTAGGCCAGGGTGCTCGCGACGAAGCCGAGCAGGCTCGGGTAGTAGAAGATCGTCATCGCGAACTGGCACCACACCGCGAGGAAGCCCATCGGCTTGGAGATGCCGAGGGAGACCCAGTTGTAGATGCCGCCCTTCCAGCCGGAGGCCAGCTCGGCCGAGACCAGCGACGTCGGGAGGAGGAAGACGATCGCCGGCACCAGGTAGAGGAAGACGCACGCCAACCCGTAGACGGCCATCGTCGGGGCGGCCCGGAGGCTGGCGACCGAGCTGGTGGTCATCATCGCCAGGGCGACCCAGGAGATCCACGCCGAGGTGGGCACCTTGGCCCGGGTCGCAGCCTTCGGTGCCGGCCGGTCGGCCGGCAGGTCCATCGCACTCATCGCGCCCTCCATCGCAGGACCATGCCCGGACGATGCCCGGACAATGCCCGGCCATCGTGGGCGCACCGGGGGTGATCACGCCCCACCCCACCGGGGGTGGTCAGGAGACGCTGCGCAACCGGCGGTCGGTGGTGTTGAGGCGCCGACCACCGTCGACGGTCACCGCCACGATGTCCTCGATGCGCACCCCGAACAGGCCGGGGAGGTAGACGCCCGGCTCGACCGAGAAGCACATGTTCGGCGCCAGCGGCAGCTCCTCCCCCTCGATCATGTACGGCGGCTCGTGCGTGGTCACCCCGATGCCGTGACCGGTGCGGTGGATGAACTGCTCGCCGTACCCGGCGTCGCTGATCACCCGCCGTGCCGCGCGATCCACCTCCTCGCAGGCGATGGCCCCGTTCGGCCCGGAACCGACCACGGTGAAGTCGACCTGCTGGTGCCCGTGCTGCCGCAGCAGGTCGGCGAGGTCCGCCGCCACGTCGGTCTCGCGACGCCCGGCGAAGCGGAGGGTGACGACGTCCTCGTACGTCGCGTCCGCGGCGGCCCCGGCCGCCGCCAGCCGCGCCAGCTCGTTGTCGTCCTTGATCGCGCGCAGCATCGGCAGCCGGCCGGTCAGCGCGTGACAGGTCACGGCGGGTGCGGCGGCCTGGAGCGCGAGCAGGTGCAGGGCCCACGCGTTGTCGGAGACGCCGTACCGGCCGCCGGGGCGCAACATCCCCGCGACCGTCAGGGCGGGGTCCCGGCCGTCGGGCCAGTCGACCATCGTGACGCCGGCCGCGCCCTCGGCGGCCTCGGCGTCCGGCCGCTCCAGGGTGGGCACCACCAGGGTCGGCTCCCGGTCCTCGGTCAGCACCAGCATGGTGAGACGCTCGGTGATCGCGGTCGGCCGGTAGCCCGTCATCCAGACGAGGTCGGGGTCGTGGGCTTCATGGGGATCCTCCTGGCATCGTGGCGCGGAATCTCTCGGCCGCGACGCCGTGCCGCAGGCCGCGGTCGCTGACGGTCATCGCGTCCCGTCCGGCGAGGGCGAGGACGGTGCGCACGACGCAGGCGCCGCCGAGGATCACCTCGGCGCGTCCGGGCTGGATGCCGGGCAGCTCGGCGCGAGCGTCGGCCGGCAGACGGCGGAAGACGTCGATCTGCCGGTCGACCTCCGCGATCCGGACGACGGTGCCGTGCACGACGCCGGCGTCGTACCTGACCAGCCGCTGCTGGTGGGCGGCGAGGTTGGTCGCGGTGCCACCGAGCCCGATCACCAGGTCGGGGCGCGGCAGGCCACGCACCCGGCGGAGGTCGCCCTCGAGCGCCGTGAGTGCGCTCGCCACCGCCTCGGGGCGCGCGACACCGGCCAGCCCGAAACGCTCCGTGACGCGCACCGCCCCCACGTCGAGGCTGAACTGCTCCGTCACCCCCGACCGGGTGCCGACGGTGACCTGCGTGCTCCCGCCTCCGGAGTCGAAGACCAGCAGCCGGTCGGCACGTGGCGCGAGGTCCGACACGGCGGCGCGGTGGGCCAGGCGTGCCTCCTCGGCCCCCGAGATCACCTCGACCACCACGTCGCAGCGCTCCCGGACGGCCTCGATCAGCGCGTCCCGGTTCGGCGCCTGCCGCAGACCCGCCGTGCCGATCGCCACGATCGAGACCGGGCCGTCGCGTCGTGCTCGCAGCGCCAGCTCCTCGATCGCGTCGACGGTCCGCCCGATGGCGACGCCGGTCAGCTCGCCGGTCCCGGTCATCCCCTCGCCCAGGCGGGTGACCACCGCGGTCTCCAGCTCGACGCGGGTGGCACCGGTGCCGTCCCGCTCGCCCAGCAGGAACTTGACCGAGTTGGTGCCCACGTCGATGACCGCGAACCTCGTCCGGTCCCACCCGATCAGCTGCTTCAGGCCGGCCGCCACACACGTGTTGCGCCGGCCCTCCAGCCCGAGCCTGCGGACGGTCCGGACGACCAGCTCGGGGTCCGGTGACTCCGCCGCGAACGTGCGGGTGGACCGGCCGGCCACCGTCATCTCGGTGAGCTCGACCATGCAGCCGCCGAGGAGCCCCCGCCGGCGACTCTTCCACGTCTGCACCGCACGCAGGTCGGGCCGGCCGTCGATGACCTCGTCCAGGAGCTGCTCGGACCCGACCGGGCGCTCGGAGCCGGCCGGCGCAGGTGCCCCGAGGAGCTCGAAGGCCGCGGCCAGCGCGGCGTCCTCGAGCGGGAACCCGGCTTTGAGGACGGGTCTCCAGAGCTGCAGGCCGGCGGCGTCGACCCGCTGCAGGGTCTTGATGTCCAGGATCCCGTCGCGCACCTTGGCCGAGGTGTCGTCGTACGTCGAGAGCAGGTAGGACTCGAGGCTCTCGACGGCCGGGGATGCCCGGAGGAGCGCGAGAGCCGGGTGGTCCTCGGCGAGGTCGCCGAAGGTCCGCCACTCCCACCGCGGGACGACGGCCGAGGGGCCTGCGGGAGCAGCGCCGTCAGCCACGCTCACGGCGCGGCCCGGTGGTCGAGCACGGCGCGCGAGCGGTCCGCTCGGGCCGCGGGTGTCGCATCAGCTGAGCGCCCTGGCCTTCAGCGCCTGGAACTCCTCGTCATTGATCGCTCCGCTGTCCAGCAGCGCCTTCGCACTGGCGATCTGGTCGGCCGGGGCCTGGGCGGACGAGCCCGCGACCTGCTGGATGTACGCCGCCTGCTGCGCCTGCAGGTCGGCGGCACGGTCGATCTGGCGCCGGGTCATGCTGCGGCCCCGGGCGATCAGGTAGATCAGCGCACCGAGCCACGGGATGAAGATGAGGACGACGCACCAGCCCGCCTTCGCCCAGCCGCTCAGGGAGTGGTCGCTGAACAGGTCGAACAGGCAGCGGAACCACACCATCAGCGCGGCGATCCAGATGAAGAACCAGAAGCTCCACAGGAGCACGTCCCAGAAGTCGTTGCCGATCGAGTCCATGGTCATTCCTTTCCTCGCGGGCCGCTGTGGTCCCGCGCCGGTTGCGGTCCTCCGGTCGCCGGCTCCGTGCCGGACCGGGCGGTGCGATGCGGCCGACGGGGTCGCCCCGTCGGTGGCACCGTCGGCGGCATCAGCCGAGCAGCTTGGCCTTCTGCGCCTCGAACTCGGCGTCGGTCAGGATCCCCTGGTCGCGCAGCGCGCCCAGCTTCTGCAGCTGCTCGATCAGCGCAGCCGAGTCCAACGTCGCCGGTGCCGGCGCGGGCGGCGGCTCCGGTGCCTGGGCGTACTGCGGCTGCTGGGCGTACTGCGGCTCCTGGTAGGCCGGGGCCTCCTGGGCGGCCCAGCGTCCCGCCTGCCGACGTGACACCCGGTTGGAGACCGCCGTCGCCGTCCCGGCGACCACTGCCGTGCGCGCCATTCCCCGTATCAGTCCCATCTCCGTCTCCTCTCGGTCCCGGCCGGTTCAGGCCTCGGTGGCTTCCAGGTCGTCCAGCGCTGCCGCGAGGTCCTGCGCCGGGATCCGACCGCCGGCGATCACCTCGGCCCCGACCTCCCGCATCGCGGTCACGAAGGGCCCCGCCCAGGTGTTCTCGTACACCAGCAGCGCGACGGCGCTGCCCGGCTCGACGAGTGCCGCCCCCGCGGCGATGTCGTCGTCGCCGAGCAGGCCCGACCGCGCGCCTTCGAAGACCGTCAGGTCGAGCTCGCCGTCACCGTCGAGGTCGGCGAGCTCCAGCACCGTGACGCCACCGTCCTCGGCGACCCTGGCGACCACCAGGTCGAGGACCCGGATCGTTCCCTGCTCGGTCAGGTCCAGCAGCGCCGCGAGACCCGCGCCCCGCATCCTGGCGGCAGGGATCTCCAGGGCCAGGTAGTCGATCGGCCCCATCTCCAGCTCTGTCATCGTCACGCTCCCCGTCGTCGGTCTGTCTCGGTCGATCACGCCGATCCTCACCGGCCGACGGGTGGTTGGGAGCCACCCTGTCGCGGGTGGAAAGGGACCCCGTTCCCACCCCGTCGGGGGTGGAGCGCGCCCACCCGTCGAGCCCGCACGATCCTCGGAGTGAGGCAGCGCCGAGGGAGGTCCCGATGCCGAACGATGCACCTCCCGCAGCCCCGCCGGCGCGGCTCGATCCCGTCTCCGCGCGAGCCGAGGACGTCGCGTCCTCGCTCGCCGTCGAGCCCGGCCGTGGGCTGACCGCGGCGGAGGCGAGGGCGCGGCTGGCCTCCCACGGGTCCAACGAGCTCACCGGCGCCGCGCACGAGCCGGGATGGCGCGCGTTCCTGCGGCAGTACCAGGACTTCATGCAGCTCGTCCTGCTCGCCGCGGCGCTGGTCAACCAGCTGGTCACCGGCGAGGCCGGGACCACCCTGGTGCTCGCCGGGCTGACCCTCTTCAACGCCGTGATCGGGCTGCGTCAGGAGTCGAAGGCCGAGGAGAGCGTGAAGGCCCTCTCGACGATGATGCGGACCGTCGCACGCGTCCGCCGCGACGGACAGGCGGTCGAGATCGACGCGTCGGACCTGGTGCCCGGCGACGTCGTCCTGGTCGAGGCCGGCAACCGGGTGCCGGCCGACGGGAGGGTCTGCCTGGCGGCGACGCTCGAGATCGAGGAGGCGGCGCTGACCGGGGAGAGCCTCCCCGTCGCGAAGTCCACCGACGCGGTGCCCGGGGACGACATCCCGCTCGGGGACCGCACCTGCATGGCCTACATGAACACGGCGGTCACCCGCGGGCGCGGCGAGATCGTGGTGACGGCGACCGGGATGGACACCGAGATCGGTCACATCGCCGACCTCCTCGCGAGCACCGAGACCAGCCGCACGCCGCTGCAGAAGCAGCTCGACTCGCTGTCCAAGGTGATCGCGGCCATCGCCGCGGCGGCGCTGGTGCTGGTCGTCCTCCTGGGGCTGGCCCAGGGCGAGTCCTTCGACACCCTGTTCATCACCGGCGTCGCGCTGGCGGTCGCCGCGATTCCGACCGGCCTGCCCGCGGTGGTCACCGCGCTGCTGTCGATGGGCACCCGCGAGATCGCACGGCGCAACGCGATCATGAAGCGCCTGCCGGCCGTCGAGACGCTGGGCTCCACCTCGGCGATCTGCTCGGACAAGACGGGCACGCTGACGCTGAACAAGATGACCGCGCGTCAGCTCGTCATCCCGGGCCGGCACCGCTACACGGTCGCGGGCGAGGGCTATCGGCCGATCGGCGAGATCAGCCATGTCGGCGGTCAACGGCACGACCTCGACCCCTACCTGCTGCCCATGGTCCTCTGCGCCGACGCCGTGCTCGACGGTGACGACCTCATCGGTGACCCCACCGAGGGAGCGCTCATCGTGCTCGGCGCCAAGGGGGGCCTCGACATCGAGGGACCCGGGCAGCACTCCCCCGGGTCGCGGAGCTGCCGTTCGACTCCGAGTACAAGTTCATGGCGACGTTCCACGAGATGACCGACGACGAGGGGCGGCCGGTCGTCCGGTGCTACGTCAAGGGCGCACCCGACGTACTCGTCGCGCGGGCCACCCGGCTCCGCCTCCCGGACGGGACGGTGACGCCGATCACCGACTCGAACCGGCACCTGGCCCTCGACGCCAACGACGCGATCGCCAACGCCGGGCAACGGGTGATGGTGGTGGCGCAACGTGACCTCGAGCCCGGTTCGGTGCGGCCCGGCGACGGGCTGATCGGCCTGGTCGAGGACCTGACGCTGCTCGGGATGGTCGGCATCGTCGACCCCCCGCGGCCCGAGGCCAAGGCGGCCATCGCCGAGTGCCACGCCGCCGGCATCCGGGTCCGGATGATCACCGGAGACCACGCGACGACCGCGGCCGCGATCGCCTCCGAGCTGGGCATCGAAGGCCGCGCGATCACCGGCACGGAGTTCGCGGCGATGTCGGACGAGCAGCTGCTCGTCGAGATCGACGAGATCGGGGTGGTCGCGCGGGTGGCGCCCGAGGACAAGGTCCGTCTGGTCCGGATCCTGAAGGCCAAGGACGACATCGTCGCGATGACCGGGGACGGGGTCAACGACGCGCCGGCGTTGAAGGCGGCGGACATCGGCGTCGCGATGGGCATCACCGGCACCGAGGTCTCCAAGGAGGCCGCGGTGATGATCCTCACCGACGACAACTTCGCGACCATCGTCGGCGCGGTCTCCTACGGACGCACCCTCTACGACAACCTGCTGAAGTACCTGCGCTTCCAGATGTCGACCCTGGTCGCCTACATCGCGATCTTCATCGGAGCGGGGGTGCTCGGCATCGCCGGCGGCGCGCCGCTGGGCCCCCTGCAGATCCTGTGGCTCAACATGGTGGTCGACATCCCGTTGGCGATCGCGCTGGGATTCGACCAGCCGGCACGTGGCCTGATGACACGGCCCCTCGACCGGTCCGCGCGCCGGTGCTGTCCGGCAGCGACTGGGTCCGGCTCTGCGCCCAGGGCGCGGTGATGACCGTGGGGTCGCTCGCCGCCTACCAGATCGGCGACGAACAGGGCGGCGGGTTGGTCGCCGCGACCATGCTGCTGACCACCCTCTCCCTCTTCCACCTGGCGGCCGCGCTGCTGTGCCGGGATCAGGTCGGGACGCTCTTCGACCGTGATGCCGTGCCCGGGACCGCCCAGCTGCGCCGCTACGGCATCGCCCTCCTCGCCGTCGTCGCGGTCACCGCGCTCGACCTGCTGCAGCGGATCTTCGGCACCACCGGCCTCTCCCTCGGGCAGTGGTGCACCTGCCTGGCTCTGGCCGGCTGCCTGGTCGTGGTCGAGGAGCTGATCAAGCTGGTGCTGCGGCACCGGCCGGTCGGAGTCACCGGATGAGCCCGTTGCCGACCTACGACGCCGAACGGTTGGGCGAGCTGCTCGGGCTGCTCCCCGACGTCGACTCCGTCGAGCTCAAGCTGACCGTCCCCGATGCGGACCACCGGCGCGTGCTCGACGGCCTCGGCATCGACGCACTCGACGCCGAGCTGCGGCAGGTCGCGTTCATCGACACCCCCGACCTCCGGCTCTCGGGCGTCGGCCTCGTCGTACGGGCCCGGCGCACGCAGCGCAAGGCGGGAGACGTGGCCGTGAAGCTGAGGCCGATGCTCCCCGCGGACGTCCCGGAGGACCTCCGCGGCATCGACGGCTTCAAGGTCGAGATCGACGCCTCTCCGCAGGGCTTCACCTGCTCCTGCTCGCTCACCGTCGCGGCGCACGACCACAAGGTGAGGGCGCTGTACGGCGAGCAGGGGCGTCTCGCCAAGCTCCTCAGCGCCACCCAGCGCAAGGTCCTCGACGACCACCTGCCCGCGGGCGTCGCCCTCGCCGACCTGCGGGTGCTCGGCCCGCTCACCCTGTTGAAGGCGAAGTTCGAGCCCGAGGGGCTCGCCCGGAAGATGGTGGCCGAGCTGTGGTTCCTGCCCGACGGCTCACGGATCCTGGAGCTCTCGACCAAGGCCCCGCCCCGGATCGCGTTCCAGGCCGCGGCCGAGACGAAGGTCTTCCTGGCCGGCCGGGGCATCGATCTCGCCGCGCCGCAGGACACGAAGACCCGCACCGCCATGCGAGCGCTGGCCGCGACCCTCCCCGAGACCCCTCGGACCGACCCCGGCGACGCCCCGGGCTGACGCGGATCCGCTCGGCGTCAGGGGACGGGGTCGGGCTGACCCGCCGCGGGAGCGCCCGGCGGTCGGCGTGGCAGCAGGCGGGTCAGGAAGATCGCGAGGGCGGCGAGGAAGGCGAGCACCGCGAGGCTGACCCGGAGTCCGGCCAGCCGGGCGTCGGAGTTCTCCTCGACGATGGCGTCGGCCTCCTCCGTGGGCACGTCGACCTCCGCGAGGGCGGACTCCAGCGCGTCGTCGGAGACGAACGGGATCCCGCCCGCCAGCTCCACCTCGGCGTTCTCCGCGACGGCGTCGGAGACGGCGGGGTTGCTGTCGATGCCCGCGAAGAAGCTGGCTGTCAGCGTCCCGATCAGGACCGATCCGGCGAGCGCGGTGCCGAGCGACGCGCCCAGGTTGGAGGCGGTGTTCTGCAGCCCGCCGACCTCCCCGCTGCGTTCGTCGGGCACCGCCGAGACGGTGACGGCGCCCAGCTGGGACGCCAGCGCCCCCACACCGAGACCGGCGAGCAGCAGCGGCACCGTGACCACCTCCGCCCCGGCTCCGGTCTCGAGGGCGCCGATCAGCGCGATGATCCCGGTCAGCAGGCTGGCCAGCCCCCAGCTCACCACCCGGCGAGGGGAGGCGGCCGGCCACACCCGCGGCACGCCGAGCGCTGCGATCAGCAGGGTGATGGAGAGCGGCAGCAGCCGGACACCGGTCTCCAGGGCGCTCAGTCCCAGCGCGACCGAGAGGAACAGCGGGATCGTGAAGAACAGTCCTGCCTGGAGCAGGAACTGGAAGAAGAACATCGTCAGGCCACCGGTCAGACGGCTGTTGCGCAGCAGGGCGAGGTCGACCAGCGGCTCGCCGCCGCGCCGTGCCACGTGCGCCTCCCAGGCGACGAAGCCGCGCAGCACGAGGAGCCCGCTCAGCAGCAGCCAGAGCGTCGGCGACAACCCGAGGATCTCGGCGCTGCCCGGCTTCGGACGCACCCACCCCCACGAGCCGGAGCGCAGCACGCCGTAGACGGCGAGCCCCAGCCCGGCCGCCGAGAGCACCACGCCGACCAGGTCGATCCGCGATCGCCGGCCGGGTCCGGCGTCGTGGATCCGTCGGGTCATGGCCAGGATCGCGATCACCACCACGACCTCGCCCGCGAAGACCAGCCGCCAGGTCCAGTACGTCGTCACCGCACCGCCGATCAACGGGCCGGCGGCGACCGCGACAGCGCCCGCAGACGCGACCAGCCCGTAGGCGCCCGGTCGCTGCGCAGCGGCGAAGTTGACCGCCACCAGGGAGACGATCGCCGGCATGATCAGGGCCGCACCGAGCCCCTCGAGGACCGACCACCCCACGATCAGCACCGCCAGGTTGGGCGCCAGCGCGGTGGTGAGCGAGCCCGCGGCGTAGATCACGCACCCGACCGCGAAGGCACGTCGGTGCCCGATCATCGTCCCGATCTTGCCGCCGGTGATCATCGTCGTCGCCATCACCAGGGTGTAGAAGGTGATCGCGGTCTGCACCCCGGTCACCGTGGTGCCGACGTCGCTGGCGACCTGTGCGATCGAGACGTTCATGACCGAGCTGTCGAGGGTCATCAGGAACTGTCCCGAGGCCAGGGTCAGGAGGACCGCGCCGGCGCCCACCGCGGTCGGCCCGGCGGCCGTTGCCTTCGCCATCGCTGCTCCTCCCGCGCCCCGGTGCGGCCGGGGCCCGAGTCGCATCATGACCGACCCGTGGGGTGCTCCGCGTCACCCTCGTTGGGGTGGTGCGGGACCACCCTCCGGCCAGCCAGGCTCGCGCCAGGACAGACGACCCGCCCACGATCGGGAGGTGCCAGTGAACGAGGCGTCCGCCGCGGGCGGCGGCCTACCCGGTCCGGACCGCGACCTGTGTGAGTACGTCGTCGTCTCGGCCCCGTCGCTGCACGAGCTCGACCCGGTCACGGCCGCGGTCGGCGACCTGGTCCGCGACGGCGCGATCCGGCTGCTGGACGTCGCCGTGCTGGTGCGCCCCGCGGGCGGCACCCAGGTGCAGACCCACGAGGCGGACGACGTCCCGGCGCTGGCCGGCCTCGCCAGGACCGCGGACGGCGTCGCTCGACTCAGCCAGCACGACCTCGACCTCGCCGCGGTGACGCTGGCTCCGGGCAGCGCGACGGTGATGCTCCTGGTGGAGGACCGGTGGGCGGGCTCGCTCTCGACCGCCGTCCGCGACCTGGGCGGCCGGCTCTCCGGTGGGGAGCGGATCGGACGCACCCGTCTGAGCGCTCAGCTCGACCGGCCGGCGGAGACGCGGGAGGACCGGCCCGACCTGCTCGCGCGGGGTCCCGCGGTCGACGCGGCGCCGGGCCGGCAGCCGGTCGACCCGACCCACCAGATCCGCACCCTCGCGGACCTGGTCGACCACGGCGTCCTGTCCTTGGAGCAGTACGAGGTTCAGCGACGACGGGTCCTGGACGGCTGACCGGGACCCCGCAGGCTGGTCAGCGCCCGCGCCACCTCGGCCGCCTCGGCCCGCGACCCGCACCCGAGCTTGCGGTAGATCACCTTGAGGTGGAACTTCAGCGTGTTGGGCGAGATGCACAGCTCGTCGGCCACCTCGCGGAGGGTGAGGCGGCTGGGAAGCATCCGGAGCACCTGGACCTCCCGCTCGGTGAGCGGGTCGACCAGCTCCGGGACCGGGCTGTGCCGCACGCCTTCGGCCGCCACGGCACGGCGTACCCGTGACAGCCAGCCGTCCGGCGCACGCCAGGTCAGCCGCTCCACCTGCTCCAGCACGGCCGGGCCCTCCGCAGCGACGGTCTGGACCAGTCCGTGCGCCGCGGCGATCCGCACCGCGTCGACCAGGTGCTGTTCCGCCTCCGCCGGGGCCTCGGTGGCTCGGGCGAGCATCAGTCCGGCCACCACCCGGTGCCGCTGGCAGCGGGCCTCCGCCCCCTTGAGGGCGTCGTAGGCGCGCCCCGGCTCCTCGGAGGCGAGCAGCACCCGGGCCGTGCTCACCACCGACCAGAACGGGTCCTTGACCCTGGCAGCCCAGACCTCGCCCTCCCCGATCTCGCCGTTGGCGACGGCGAGCACCGTCCCGGTGCGGGCCAACCAGGAGGTGGCCCCCGGTCCGCCGAGCTCGGTGTCGACGAGCTCGGCGGCGTGCCCGAACGCGTCGTCGGCCGCGGCCAGGCTCCCCTCGCAGATGCGGGCGTGGGTCAGCTCCAGCCAGGCGAGCAGCTGACAGTGCGCGGTCGGCTCGAGGCGGTCGACCACCAGCTCGTGCAGCAGGGGGAGTGCGGCCGCCGGCTCACCGATCTCCCGATGGGCGATCGCGCGGGCCGTCATCGTCTCGGCCCGCAGGATCACCAGCCGGGTGGCGTCCGACCCCTCCTTCACGCCCGCCGCGACCCGGAGGGCGTCGACCGGTCGCCCGGCGAGCGCCTCGCCGAGGGCGCGGGTGCCGGCCAGGGCGAGTCGCCGGTCGGGTGCGATCGCCACCGCGGAGATGACCTCCTTGGTCGCGGCCGAGGACTCGTCCCACACCTCGCGGAGCGCGATGTCGCGGCCGATCAGGTTCCATCCGAAGCGACCCAACGGATCGAGCCACCAGGTGTGGCCGACCTCCTGGAGCGCCGACCTGGCGTGGGAGGCGCCGTTGGACCAGTCGCCGCGCAGGATGGCGGCGATCGAGCGGAGCACGTCGATCCTGGCCTCCAGCAGCGGGGCGAGCCCGAGATCACCCTGGGTCCTGCGCGAGAGGTCGTCGACCAGTGCGGCGAAGCGATGACGGTCGACGAGCAGGTGGCACCAGGCGAACTCGATGGACGGCTCCGTCCCCCCGTCGGCGACGGCGTCGGGGATCGCTCCCAGGACACGCTCGATGACGCGCGCGTGCCCGTCGTCGTACAGCGTGGAGGCCTCGGCGGCCAGCAGCCGCAGCGCATCGCGCGGTCGGTCCGCCCGCAGCCAGTTGTCCAGTGCGAGCAGCGTCTGTCCGTGGGCCTCGTCCCACCCCGCTGCCAGGGAGTAGAGCTCGCGGAGACGATCCGGCGAGCGCTTCGCCAGGACGTCGACGAGCCGCTCCCGGACCAGGGCGTGGATCTCGAACTCGCCGGTCGCCTCGGTCCGGGAGATGAACAGGCCCTGCTCCTCGGCCTCCGCGAGCAGGTCGCCCGCATCCGCGCGGGAGGTGAGGATGCGGGCCAGGTCCGGGGCGACCCGCTTCACCACCGACGTGGCGAGCAGCACCTCGACCAGGTCCTCGCGCACCGCGCCGAGCACCTCGTGCCAGAGGTAGTCGTCCAGGTAGTGCAGGCCGTCCTCGGGCGCCGGCAGCTCCTCCGGCGCGCGCGCCCGCGCCGACCGGGCGGCGAGCGCGGCGAACTGGATGCTGGCCGCCCACCCTCCGGCCTCGGTCGCGATCGCCGCCGCCGCATCCGGCTCGATCGCGGGGGCCAGCGCGGCGAGCATCGCCGAGGCCTCGTCGAAGGAGAACCGCAGCTCGGGGAAGTGGACCTCGCCCACCTGGCCGCGGGCCCGCAGCCGCTCCACGGGCAGCGGCGGGCGCCGGCGACTGATCAGCACCACGTGCAGCCACCGCGGCAGGTGCTGCAGGAAGAGGGCGAGGGAGGCTGCCGTCTCCTCCACCTCGTCGACGAGGTGCAGGTCGTCGACGATCAGCACCCGCGGGGAGAGGGCGCGGCGCTCGAGCTCGTCGAGCAGCTCGCCGACGCCGCCGAGCAGACCGCCGGGCCGCCGGAACAGGTCGACCGCTGTATCGGCGCAGCCCCGGGCGAGCTGCTCCAGCGCGGCAGCCATCGCACACCACAGCTGCACCGGGTCACGGTCGGCCTCGTCCAGCGCGAGCCAGGCGGTCGGCAGTGCGGTCCGGGAGGTCCAGGTGGCCAGCAGCACGGTCTTCCCCGACCCCGGCGGTGCGACCACCAGGGTGAGCGGCGCCGCCACGGCCTCGTCGAGCAACGCGTCCAGGCGTGGCCGCGGGACCAGGTGGATCGGGGAGACGGCGGGGCGGAGCTTGGAGGCGAACACCTGCGTGGCGCGGCTCGACGCGGCTGCCGGCCGCAGCGGTGATGACGGCAACCGGCCGGTCGGAGTCGTCTCGTCCGCTCCCAACGGCCCTCACCCCGTAGCTCGAGCGCACCGCATCCGATGCGAATGCCCACCATGGCACGTACGTCTGCCGGTGGGAAGCGGTCCGCGGGCGACCTCGTCAGCCCCGCATACGGGCGGAACAACGAGAACTGCCCCTGGTCCGCGTCACGCGGACCAGGGGCAGTTCCATGCCGTGGCAGGTAGTGGATTCGAACCACTGTAGGCAATGCCGGCTGATTTACAGTCAGCTCCCTTTGGCCGCTCGGGCAACCTGCCGGGCTGTCATCGACCACCGTTCGGGGGACCCGGGTTGGCCGGTCGGCGACGACGCGAAACAATAGCGCAGCAGCACGCTGGGATCGAAAACAGCGCAGACCAAGCCCCGACACAGCGCAGGTGAAACCATGGCCGACTCCTCCTTCGACATCGTCAGCAAGATCGACCGCCAGGAGGTCGACAACGCGCTCGGCCAGACGGCTCGGGAGGTCGCGACCCGGTTCGACTTCAAGGGCACCGGCGCCACCATCGAGTGGAAGGGCGACGACGCGATCGAGATCACCGCGTCCGCCGACGACCGCGCCAGCGCGGTGCTGAGCGTCTTCCAGGACAAGCTGATCAAGCGTCAGCAGTCCCTGAAGATCCTGGACGCGGGTGAGCCCCGCCAGTCCGGCCAGCAGTCCAAGATCGGGATCACCCTCAAGGAGGGGATCACCTCCGAGGACGCGAAGAAGATCTCCAAGCTGATCCGCGACGAGGGCCCCAAGGGTGTGAAGGCGCAGGTCCAGGGCGACGAGCTCCGGGTCTCCTCGAAGAAGCGGGACGACCTGCAGACGGTGATCGCCCTGGTCAAGGCGCAGGACTACGACTTCGCCGTCCAGTTCACCAACTACCGCTGACCCACCGCCGGTGAACGCCCGGGGCCGCACCGCGCTCCTCGCTGTCGTCCTGGGTGCCGGTGTCGGCGCGATCTCCGCGGTCTACCTCCTGGCCGTGCACGGTCTGGAGCACCTGCTCTGGGAGGACGGCGACCCGCGGCTTCCGCTGCCGAGCGCCCTCGCCACCGTCCTCACCTGCGCCGCGGGCGGCGTGCTGGTCGGCCTGATCCGTCGTCGCCACGAGCGGGGCACGCCGAGAGACCTCGACGACGCGCTCGCCGACCTCGAGACCGCCATGGAGGAGGGCGATGCGACCCCGCCGCCGACCGCCGTCTGGCTGATCCGCTCCGCGATCCTCGGCGTGGTCTCGCTCGGCTTCGGCGCCTCGCTGGGGCCCGAGGCTCCGCTGGTGGCGATCGCGGTCGGCTTCGGCGCCCGGATCGCCACCATCCTGCGCCTCTCCCGCGCCGAGGCTACCTACATCAGCGCCGCCGGCGCGCTCTCCGGACTCTTCGGCGGGCCGCTCGGCCCCGCCCTGATGCCGCTGGAGGGCGGCCGGAGCACGCCGCGCGCCGAAGTGCTCGCCGTCGGCACCCTCTCCGGCCTGGCCGGACTGGTCACCCTGCTGGCGCTGCTCCCCGACGAGGGAGGACCGCACCTGGACGTGCCGACCTCGACGGACGTCGCCGGCGACGTCTCCGCCGATCTGCTCTGGGCGGTGCTCGCGGCGCTCCCGGCGACGCTGATCGGCCTCGCCGCCCTCGGTCTGCTCCCGCACGCCCGTGGGCTCGCGGAGCGGGCGCTGCCGTCCACCGTGCTGCAGGCCACCGCCGGCGGCCTCGTCCTCGGGCTCTGCGGCGCGGTGTCGCCGCTGGCGCTCTTCTCCGGCAGCCACGGCAGCGAGGACCTGATCGCCGACGTGGCGCAGTACTCCGCCTGGGCCCTGCTCGGTCTGGCCGGGCTGAAGCTCCTGGCCACCGTTGCCTGCATGTCGACCGGGTGGTTCGGCGGGCAGATCTTCCCGGCGGTGTTCATGGGCCTGGCGGTGGGCCTGGCCGTCGCCGCCGCGTTCCCCGGCGCCCCGATGGCTCCGGCGGCCGCCGCCGGCACCGCGGCCGCCGGCACCGCGGTGCTCCGGCGTCCGCTGGCCGTGGTGCTGATCCTGCTCTTCTACTTCCCGGCGGACCACCTGCTGGCCATGCTGGTCGGCGGCGGCGTGGCCACCCTGCTGGTCACCCTCCTCGGTGAACGGGCCCCGAAGCCGCACGGCCTCGCGAGTCACTGAGCGCGCTCACCCGCCGACAGGGTCAGACGGCGACCATCGACGGCACCGTGGAGGCGCCGACCGCCGGGGTCAGCCACACCCGGGTCCCGAGCTCGAGATCCAGGGCGTGGGCGTGGCTGCGGGTGATCGTGACCGCGACCGCGGCGGCCCCGTCCTCGGTCTCCGGCTCGACCAGCAGCCGCACCTCGAAGCCGACGCGCTGCATCCGGGTCACCCGTCCCGGGTGCGCCCCGGCACGGCCGGGCGCGACCGCGACCTCGATGTCGTGCGGACGCAGCTGCACGCTGCCGAGGCGGGTGACCTCGCCGAGGAAGCCCATCACGAAGTCGTTGGCGGGCTGGTCGTAGAGCTCGTCGGGGCTGCCGACCTGCTCGACCCGTCCACCGTTGATCACCACGATCTCGTCGGCGACCTCCATCGCCTCCTCCTGGTCGTGGGTGACGAACACCGTGGTCACGTGCACCTCGTCGTGCAGTCGGCGCAGCCAGTCCCGCAGCTCCTTGCGGACCTTGGCGTCCAGGGCACCGAACGGCTCGTCGAGCAGCAGCACGCTGGGCTCGACCGCGAGTGCCCGCGCCAGCGCCATCCGCTGCCGCTGACCACCCGACAGCTGCGCCGGCATCCGGTCGGCGAACTGGGAGAGGTGGACCAGCTCGAGCAGCTCGCCGACCCGTCGCCTCACCTCGGCCTTGGGTCGCTTGCGGATCTCCAGGCCGAACGCGACGTTCTTCGCCACCGACATGTGCTTGAACGCGGCGTAGTGCTGGAAGACGAAGCCCACGTTGCGCTTCTGCGGGGGCAGCCGGGTGGCGTCGACCCCCTCGATCGAGACGGTGCCGGAGTCGGCGGTGTCCAGGCCGGCGATGATCCGCAGCAGGGTGGACTTCCCTCCTCCCGACGGGCCCAGCAGGGCGGTGAGCTGCCCCGTCGGCAGCGCCACGCTGACGTCGTCGAGGGCGTAGAAGTCGCCGTAGGTGCGGGTGACGTTGCGGACGTCGATGGACATGTCAGTGGCTCTCTTTCGGCCGGAGGATGGAGACGAGGACGATGCAGACCACGCTGACGAAGGCCAGCACGAACGAGATCGCGTACGCCGACGACTGCTCGAAGCTCTGGTACTGGGTCTCGACCAGCAGGGTCGCTGTCTGCGTCTGGTCGACGACGTTGCCGGAGACGATCTTGACCGCCCCGAACTCGCCGAGGGAGCGGGCCAGGCTGAGCACCACGCCGTACACGACCGCCCACTTGATCGCCGGCAGGGTGATCCGCCAGAAGGTCTGCCGACCGTTGGCGCCCAGGCTGCGCGCCGCCTGCTCCTGATCGTCGCCGATCTCGGTGAGCACCGGCACCACCTCACGGATCACCAGTGGCAGGGCCACGAAGCAGGTCGCCATCACCATCCCGGGGCCGGAGAAGATGATCTGCAGACCCCAGTCCTCCAGGGTGGGGCCGAACCAGCCGGTGCGGCCGTTGTAGACCAGCAGCAGGGCGAGACCGACGACGACCGGCGAGACCGACATCGGCAGGTCGATCAGCGCGGAGAGGAGCCGCTTGCCGGGGAACTCGTAGCGCACCAGGAGGAGCGAGATGGTGACACCGAAGACCAGGTTGATCAGCACCGCCTGCACCGCGACCTGCGCGGTCAGCGAGAGCGCGCCCAGCACGTGCGGGTCGGTGAACATCGCGAAGAACGCGCCGACGCCGTCGGCGAACGCCTCGCGCACCACGGTGCTGACCGGGATCACCACCAGCATCGCCACGTAGCCGACGGCGACGAGCCGGAGCAGCCAGGTGACCGGTCGGGAGAGCTCAACCACGACGGCTCACCCGCCTCTGGATCACGTCGAGCACGACGATCACGAGCAAGGCCACGGCGAGCATCAGGCTGGCCACCGCGGCCGCGGACGCCGTACTGCCGTTCTCGATGTGGGAGAGCACCCGCACCGAGACCACCTCGGTCTCGAACGGACGGTTGCCGCTGAGCAGCACCAGCGAGCCGTACTCGGAGATCGCGCGCGCGAAGGAGAGGGCCGCCCCCGCCGCGATCGCCGGCACCAGGGCGGGCAGCACGATCCGACGCAGGATGGTGCCCCGGCCGGCCCCCAGCGAGGCGGCCGCCTCCTCGACGTCGTGCTCGAGCTCGCCGAGCACCGGCTGCACCGCCCGTACGACGAACGGCAGGGTGACGAACGCCAGGGCCAGCGTGACCGCGTGCTCGGTGTAGGCCCAGTCGATCCCGATCGGGCTGTTCGGTCCGTAGAGGCCCAGCAGCACCAGACCGGCGACGATGGTCGGCAGCGCGAACGGGATGTCGATCACCACGTCGAGCACCGCCCGTCCCCAGAACCGGTCACGGACCAGCACCCAGGCGATCAGGGTGCCCATCACCACGTTGACCAGCGTGACCAGCAGCGACTGGCCGACGGTGAGCCGGACCGCCGCGAGGGTCTGCGGGTTGGTGATGGTCTCCCAGTAGCCGGCCCAGCCCCGCTCACCGGCGCTCACCACGATCGCGGTGAGCGGGATCAGGACGAGCAGGCTGAACCAGATGACCGCGATGCCGAGCCCGAGGCCGGAGCCGGCGGTCAGGGTGGTCCCCGACCGGGTACGGTGCCGCGGAGCCGGTCGGGTCGGTGCCTCGAGGGTGGACGCCGAGCTCATTCGGCCGTGGCCCCGGACTTCTCGATCAGCTCGGGGATGACACCCACCGGACCGCCGTCCTCGCCGTCGGCGAAGAACTTGTCGGCCGCCTCGGACCAGCCGCCGAAGTCGTCGTCGATGGTGGAGAGCGTGGCCGGCGCCGGGAACGGGTCCGCCGGGTCGTTGGCGCCGTCCACCTCGGGCAGCTCGACCTCCCCGGAGCCCTCCACCGGCCGGAAGCCGAAGCTGGCGTAGAGCTCCTGCGCCTGCGCGCTCTGCACGAACCGGAGGAACTCCTCGGCGCCGTCCTTCGCGTCGGTGGTGACGGCGGCGGGGTTCTCGATGAGCAGGGTGTCCTCCGGTACGACGTAGTCGATCGCCTCACCGTTCTGCTTGGCCAGGATGGCCTCGT
This sequence comes from Nocardioides sambongensis, assembly GCF_006494815.1. Classification (NCBI taxonomy): domain Bacteria; kingdom Bacillati; phylum Actinomycetota; class Actinomycetes; order Propionibacteriales; family Nocardioidaceae; genus Nocardioides; species Nocardioides sambongensis. Next base: position 3,996,648 of record NZ_CP041091.1, on the reverse strand, counting down.
TCTCGTAGGAGAGCAGCACGTCCTGGTCGCCCTCGACGAAGGCCGAGGTGGCCTCGCGGCCCGAGGCGGGCAGCACCGGGGTGTTCTTCAGGATCTTGGAGACGAAGGCCTTCGCCTGGTCCTCGGTCCCGCCGGCGCCGACCACGTGCGCCCAGGCGGCCAGGATGTTCCACCGCGCGGCGCCGGAGGAGCCGGGGTTGGGGGTCACGATCTCCACCCCGGGCTCGGCCAGGTCGTCCCAGCTGTCGATGCCGAGCGGGTTGCCTTCGCGCACCACGAGCACGACCACCGACGACGTGGCGATGCCCGAGGTCGGGGTCTCCCGCCAGTCGGCGTCGACCAGCCCCTCGTCGACCAGTCGGGTCACGTCGGTCTCCAGCGAGAAGTGGACGATGTCGGCGTCCGCCCCGGCCACGACGGCACGGCTCTGATCGCCGGACGCGCCGTAGGACGGCGCGAAGTCGATGCCGTCGCCGGCCTCGGTCTCTCCGAACGCCGCGTAGACACCCTTGTTCGCCGACTCCATCACCGAGAACGCCACCACCGAGAGCGTGTCCTCGGAGTCGGCCCCGCCCGCCGACGTGCACCCGGTGAGCGCGAGCGCCCCCACCAGCCCGGCGGCCACTGTCCTGATCGTCCGCTTCATGTCCCGTGCTCCTGTGCCTCGCGGGCCGTCTCGGGAACGGCCCTCCAGTTCAATATCGAGTAGATTACTAGTCTTTACCGACATTGTCCGCAACTCGAGACCGCGGCGCGGCGGCGGAGCGCACGAGCTCCCCCGGCCGAGCCGGCGGGACGAACGTCACGCCGCCGCTCCCTCTCACCCACCGGCGGGGAAGCGGCGGGGCAACCACGGCCGTCTATCGTGGAAAGAGCGCTCCCGAACGTGGACCAGACACCTGTCCAGAAATGGGCGAAGGGTGCTCCCGGAAAAGTGAAACACGTTCTACGATGGGCGCCGGTGACGCTGCGACACCCCTGGAAACTCTGCAGCTTGCACGACGAGGAAGTGGATGGACGTGAGCCAGACCAAGCAGGTCAAGCAGCTGGACCGGGTGATCATCCGGTTCGCTGGTGACTCCGGCGACGGCATGCAGCTGACGGGTGACCGGTTCACCCAGGAGTCGGCGGTGTTCGGCAACGACCTGGTGACCCTGCCGAACTTCCCGGCCGAGATCCGCGCCCCCCAGGGCACGATCCCGGGCGTCTCGTCGTTCCAGATCCACTTCGCCGATCACGACATCCTGACCGCGGGCGACCGTCCCGACGTACTGGTCGCGATGAACCCGGCCGCGCTGAAGGCCAACCTGGGCGACCTGCCCAAGGGCGCCACGGTGATCGTGGACACCCACGACTTCACCAAGCGCAACCTCGACAAGGCCGGGTACGACGTCAACCCGCTCGACCTGCTCGGTGACAGCAACGACATGCTCGGCGCGTTCAACGTCCAGCCGGTCGACCTGACCGGGATGACGGTGGCGGCCGTCAAGGAGTTCGGCCTGTCCCGCAAGGACGCCGCCCGGGCGAAGAACATGTTCGCCCTCGGCCTGCTCTCCTGGATGTACGGGCGACCCACCGAGCCGACCGTCGCGTTCGTGGAGAAGAAATTCTCCAAGGCACCCGACATCCGCGACGCCAACATCGCCGCCTTCAAGGCGGGCTGGAACTTCGGTGAGACCACCGAGACGTTCGTCGTCCAGTACGAGATCAAGCCCGCTGCCATGCCGCCGGGCACCTACCGCAACATCACCGGCAACCTGGCGCTCTCCTACGGACTGGTCGCCGCCGGCGTGCGCTCCGAGCTGCCGGTCTTCCTGGGCTCCTACCCGATCACGCCCGCCTCGGACATCCTCCACGAGCTGAGCAAGCACAAGGGCTTCGGCGTGACCACGCTGCAGGCCGAGGACGAGATCGCCGGCGTCGGCGCCGCCATTGGTGCCTCCTTCGCCGGACAGCTCGGGATCACCACCACCTCGGGACCCGGTATCGCGCTGAAGTCCGAGGCGATCGGCCTGGCGGTGATGACCGAGCTGCCGCTGGTCGTGATCAACGTGCAGCGCGGTGGTCCCTCGACCGGTCTGCCGACCAAGACCGAGCAGGCCGACCTGCTGCAGGCGATGTACGGCCGCAACGGCGAGGCGCCGGTCCCGATCGTGGCGCCGCAGTCCCCGGGCGACTGCTTCGCCGCGGCCGTGGAGGCCGCTCGGATCGCGATCACCTACCGGACCCCGGTCTTCCTGCTCTCCGACGGCTACCTGGCCAACGGGTCCGAGCCCTGGCAGATCCCCGCGGTCGAGGACCTGCCCACGATCGATCCCGGGTTCGCCACCGAGCCCAACCACGTCTCCACGAAGTCAGCCGACGGCGAGCCCGACGAGTTCTGGCCCTACCTGCGCGACGAGGAGACCCTGGCCCGGCCCTGGGCCATCCCCGGCACGGCCGGCCTCGAGCACCGCATCGGCGGCCTGGAGAAGGGCGAGGGCCACGGCAACATCTCCTACGACCCCGCCAACCACGACCTGATGGTCCGCACCCGCCAGGCCAAGGTCGACGCGATCGCCAAGTCCCTGCCACCGCTCGAGGTCGACGACCCCTCCGGCGCCGCGAAGGTCCTGGTCATCGGCTGGGGCTCCACCTACGGCCCGATCGGCGCCGCCTGCCGCCGGGTACGACGCGCCGGCTACCAGGTCGCGCAGGTCCACCTGCGCCACCTCAACCCGTTCCCGCAGGACCTCGGCGACATCCTGCGCCGCTACGACAAGGTCCTGGTCCCCGAGATGAACCTCGGCCAGCTCTCCAAGATGCTGCGCGCCGAGTACCTGGTCGACGCGATCGGCTACAACCACGTCTACGGCCTGCCGCTCAAGGCCGCCGAGCTCGCCGAGGCCGTCGGCCAGCTGATCGGCGAGGCCGAGGCGATCGACGTCGATCTCGGCGAACACGGCATCAACCCGCCCGCCGATCACGAGGAGGCTCCCGTCCGATGACCAGCACCGAGCTGCCCCTGCCTGTCCTCCGCACGGGGACCGAGTCGGTCCCGACCCTGGCCGAGGGCGAGTCCCAGACCGCCAAGGACTTCTCCTCCGACCAAGAGGTCCGCTGGTGCCCCGGCTGCGGCGACTACGCCGTCCTCAAAGCCGTCCAGTCCTTCCTCCCCGACCTCGGACTCCGCCGCGAGAACATGGTCTTCGTCTCCGGCATCGGCTGCTCATCGAGGTTCCCCTACTACCTCGACACCTACGGCATGCACTCCATCCACGGACGCGCACCCTCCATCGCCACCGGCATCGCCACCGCCCGCGAAGACCTCTCCGTCTGGGTCGTCACCGGCGACGGCGACGCCCTCTCCATCGGCGGCAACCACCTCATCCACGCCCTACGCCGCAACGTCAACATGACGATCCTGCTGTTCAACAACCGCATCTACGGACTCACCAAGGGCCAGTACTCCCCCACCTCCGAAGTCGGCAAGGTCACCAAGTCCACCCCCGTGGGCTCCCTCGACCACCCCTTCAACCCCGTCTCCCTCGCCCTCGGAGCCGAAGCCACCTTCGTCGCCCGCACCATCGACTCCGACCGCAAACACCTCACCGCGGTCCTCGCCGCAGCCGCCGCCCACCGCGGCACCTCCCTGGTCGAGATCTACCAGAACTGCCCCATCTTCAACGACGGCGCCTTCGACGCCATCAAGGACCGCGACACCAAGGAACACGCCATCATCGGCCTGGTCCACGACCAACCCATCACCTTCGGCACCCGCGACGAAGAGACCGGCCTCGGCGACAAAGCCCTCATCCGCACCGGCAGCGGCGTCGAGGTCGCCGACACCGCCACCGTGCCCCACGACCAGATCCTCATCCACGACGCCACCAACCCCGACCCCTCCACCGCCTTCGCGATCAGCCGCCTCACCGACGCCGGCTACCTCAACCGCTCCCCCATCGGCATCTTCCGCCAAGTCACCCGCCCCACCTACGACGACCAGGCCCGCACCCAGGTCACCACCGCCACTGACGCGGCCGACGGCACGCCGACCGAGCGCCTGACCGCGCTGATCAACGCCGGCGACACCTGGACCATCGGCTGAGCGCACGCGGCCGGCGCCCGCAGAACGACGAAAGCCCCCTCCATGCGGAGGGGGCTTTCGTCGGTGCGGACGAAGGTCAGCGGCGCACGATCGAGCCGACGTACTTCGTGGTGGTGCGGCGGAACTTGGTGCCCGGCACCAGGACCCGCAGGTGGGTGCCGACCGGGGCGCTGAAGACGATCTTGAAGGCGCCCTGGCGGTTGACCTTCTTCGCCTTGAAGGTGCGGTAGTTGCCCTTCTTGCTGCCCGCCTTCTGCAGCTTGACCTTGCCCTTGAAGGTGGTCACCTTGCCGGCGACGTAGAAGACGTTGCGGCGCTTGGTGTTGCCCGCCTCGAGGCGCTTGAAGACGTGCGCGGGCTTGGCGGCGCGCTCCGAGGTGGAGCGCTCGGCGGCGGTGGTGCTCGACGGCGCGGCCGCCAGCGAACGGTCGGCGTTGGCGGCCGGCGCGGCCGTCAGCGCAACCAGGGTCATCGCGATGGCGGCCAGGAGGCCGGTGAGGATGCGCAGGTGACGCATGTGGTTCATCTCCCTCTCGAGATAGGGGTTGTTGTCTCCGGTGTTGCACCCTCTACCCCATCACGGGGTCCCCAAACCCCGGTGAGCGCGTCCCATTTACCCGACTAGGCTCGACCCGTGTCGGAGAATCGCCGTGGACTGCTGCTCGGGATCGCAGCGTACGGCCTGTGGGGAGCGTTCCCGCTCTACTGGCCGCTGCTGGAGCCCGGCGGGCCGGTCGAGATCCTGGCGCACCGGGTGGTGTGGTCCCTGGTCACGATGACACTGCTGGTCCTGCTGCTGCGCCGCGGCCAGCAGTTCCAGGCGATCCTGCGCGACCGACGTACCAGCCTGCTGCTGGTGGTCGCGGCGGCGACGATCACGCTGAACTGGGGCACCTACATCTTCGGGGTGAACACCGGCCGGGTCGTGGAGACCTCGCTGGGCTACTTCATCAACCCGCTGGTCACCGTGCTGATGGGCGTGCTGATCCTGCAGGAACGGCTCCGACGGTTGCAGTGGGTCGCGCTCGGGATCGGCTTCCTCGCGGTGGTCGTGCTCACCCTGGACTACGGCCGCCTGCCCTACGTGGCCCTGGTGCTCGCCTTCTCCTTCGGCACCTACGGCCTGGCGAAGAAGACCGCCGACGTCGGCGCCGTGGAGAGCCTCGCCTTCGAGACCACCGTCGCCGCCCCGGTGGCGCTGGGCTACCTGGTCTGGCTGGGGGCGGCCGGGCAGGCGCACTTCGCCGGGGAGGGCTGGACCCACGTGCTCCTGCTGGCCAGCAGCGGTCTGGTCACCGCGGTGCCGCTGCTCTGCTTCGGTGCCGCCGCCACCCGGATCCCGATGACCTCGCTCGGGCTGCTCCAGTACCTGACCCCGAGCATCCAGTTCGTCCTCGGCATCACCCTGCTCGGCGAGCAGATGCCCGCGGAGCGCTGGTTCGGCTTCGGGCTGGTCTGGCTCGCGCTGGCGGTCTTCACCGCGGAGGCGTTCGCGCACCGCCGGCGTCAGCTGGCGCTGGTCGCCGAGTCGACGGCGATGTGAGACACCCGGCGACCGGGTCGCCGAGCCGCACCACTCAGGCGGAGCGCACCGCCACCACGTCCGCGAACGCGTCGAGCGCGGAGCGAACCGAGCCCTCGGGCAACGCGACGAGCAGCTTCTTGGCCTCCTCGGCGCGGGCCACCACGTAGGTCCGGGCCTGCTCCATCGCCGGGTGGGCACGCAGCAGGGTGAGCGCCTCGGCGTGGGCGTCGGCATCCGCGGCCAGGTCGGTGCGCTGCGGGTCGAGCAGCTCCAGCAGCCGGGCGTCGGCCGGGTCGGTGGACGCGCGGGCGATCAGCACCGGCAGCGTCGGCACGCCCTCCTTGAGGTCGGTGCCCGGGGTCTTGCCGGACTCCTCGGTCTCCGAGGCGATGTCCAGGATGTCGTCGCTCAGCTGGAACGCGGTGCCGACGAGCTCGCCGTACTGGGTGAGCGCGGCGACCACGTCGGGCTCCGCGCCGGCGAAGAGCGCACCGTAGTGCGCCGAGGTGGCGATCAGGGATCCGGTCTTGCCGGCGACCACCTCGAGGTAGTGCTCCAGGGCGTCCTCGTCGGGACCGGGCTCGACGGTCTCCAGGATCTGACCCTCGACCAGGCGGGTGAAGGTCTCGGCCTGGATCCGCACCGCCTCCGGGCCGAGCTGAGCGGTCAGCTCGGAGGACTTCGCGAAGAGGAAGTCGCCGGTGAGGATGGCGACCAGGTTGTCCCAGCGGGCGTTGGCCGAGTCCTCGCCGCGACGCAGCGCGGCCTCGTCCATCACGTCGTCGTGGTAGAGCGAGCCGACGTGGGTGATCTCGACGACGCAGGCCGCGGCCTCCACGGCGGGGTCCTCCGGGTGGGGACCGGTCTCGGCGGCCAGCAGGACCAGCAGGGGCCGGAACCTCTTGCCGCCGGCGGCCAGCAGGTGTCGCGCCGCCTCGGTGACGAACGGGGCCCGGCTGGACGCGTGCTCGAAGAGCGCGGACTCCACGCTCTCCAGGCGCGCGCGGAGCCGGTCGGCGAGCGCGAGGTCGTCGATGGGGAGCGCCAGCTCGGCCGTCACCGGCGAGCTCGGGAGGCCCTGGTCAGGTGGGGTCACCTGATGAAGTCTCCCGCACCGGCCACCAGATCCAGAACCGGCCCCGGTACGACGCCCAGCGCGACCGTCGCGACCAGGCAGACCGCCACCGTGCCGGTGGTCAGCAGCGACGGCACCGCGACCGCAGCCTGCTCGTCGGCGTCGGGCTCGCTGAAGAACATCAGCCGCACGTAGCGCACGTAGAAGAAGATCGCCACCATGCTGGAGCCGATCGCGACCATCACCACCGGCCAGGCCCCCGCCGACATCGCCGAGGTGAAGACCGCCCACTTGCCGATGAAGCCGGCGGTGAGCGGGATCCCGGCCATCGAGAGCAGGAAGAACGCGAACGCTCCGGCGACCAGCGGCGAGCGCTTGCCCAGGCCCGCCCAGTGGTTGAACGCACCTGCCTCGCCGCCCGCGTCGCGGACCAGGGTGACGATGGCGAACGCGCCCACCATCGAGAAGCCGTAGGCGGTCAGGTAGAACAGCACACCGGTCAGCGAGGAGTACTGGCCCTCGGCCAGCATCCCGATGCTCTGCGCGCCCAGGACACCGGTGAGGATGAACCCGGAGTGCGCCACCGACGAGTAGGCGAGCATCCGCTTCACGTCGGTCTGCGGGATGGCCAGCACGGCGCCGAGGACCATGCTGAGGATGGCGATCACCCACAACATGGGCTGCCAGCTCCAGCGCTCGCCGTCGAAGGCGACGTACAGAAGGCGGGCGAGGGCGCCGAAGGCCGCGATCTTGGTGCCGGCCGCCATGAACGCGGTGACCGCGGTCGGGGCGCCCTGGTAGACGTCCGGCGTCCAGGCCTGGAAGGGGACGGCACCGACCTTGAACAGCAGGCCCACCGACAGCAGTGCGATGCCGGCGAGCAGCAGCCCGCGGCTCTCGGTGCCGGCGTGGACGGCCTCGTTGATGCCGGTGAACGACATCGAGCCGGCGTAGCCGTAGATCAGCGCGGCGCCGTAGAGGAAGAAGCCGGAGGCGAAGGCGCCCAGCAGGAAGTACTTCATCGCCGCTTCCTGGCTCAGCAGGCGGCGGCGCCGCGCCAACCCGCAGAGCAGGTACAGCGGCAGCGAGAGGACCTCGAGCGCGACGAACATGGTGAGCAGGTCACCGGCGGCCGGGAAGAGCAGCATGCCGGCGACGGCGAACACCAGCAGCGGGTAGACCTCGGTGTGCTCCAGCCCCCGGGTGGAGGCCTCCCGCTCGGTCTCGCTGCCGGGGGCGGCCGCCGCCATCGGCGTGAACGCGGAGACGCCGCCCTCGAGGCGCCGCTCGGCGAAGAGCAGGGCGCCGCCGATCGCGAAGATCAGGAGCAGGCCCCAGAGGTAGACGGTCGGACCGTCGACCACGATGCTGCCCTCGGCCCCGACCAGTCCGCGTCCGGTGCGGCCCGCGTCGTCGGTGGTCTTGTCCAGGTTGACCCCGACCACCACGGTCGCGACCAGGGCCGCACCGAGGCCGACGACGGTCAGGGCGATCTGCGGTGCCCGGCGGGCGCCGCGGGGCAGGAACGCCTCCAGCAGGATGCCGAGGCAGGCGGTGCCGAAGACGATCAGCAGCGGCGAGAGCTCGGCGTACTCGAGGGTGGGCTTGACGAACTCCATCAGTGAGCCTCCTCCGTCGCGCTCTCCTCGGCCGGCGTGACCTCAGCGGGGTCGACCGTCGGCGGATCGTCGGTGACGTCGATCTGGGCGAACAGGTCCTCGACCATCGGGTTGCTGACCTCCAGCAGCGGAGCCGGGTAGAAGCCGAAGAGCACCAGCGCGGCGACCAGCGGGGCGGCGGCGGCGACCTCGCGGACGCCCACGTCGCGGTGGCCGGCGGCCGTCTCGGGCGTCGGCCCGGTGAAGGTGCGCTGGTAGAGCCAGAGCACGTAGATCGCGGAGAGGACGACCCCGGTGATCGCGATCGCGCCGACCCACCAGTGGTAGTCGAACGCGGCGACCAGCACCAGGAACTCCGAGACGAACGGGCTCAGCCCGGGCAGGCCGAGGGTGGCGAGGCCGGCGATCAGGAAGAGCCCGGCCAGCACCGGGGTCACCTTCTCCAGCCCGCTCATCTCCCGGATCGAGGCGGTCCCGGTGCGCTGGATGACGTAGCCCGCGGCGATGAACAGCAGCGCCGTGCCCAGCCCGTGGTTGACCATGTAGAGGATCGAGCCGGTGCCGCCCTGGGTGGAGAAGGCGAAGATGCCGAGGGTGATGAAGCCGAAGTGGCTCAGCGAGGTCAGACCGATCAGCCGCAGCACGTCGTCCTGCCCGATCGCGATCAGCGCGCCGTAGACGATCGAGACCAGCGCCAGGGTCACCACGACCGGGGTGGCCCACTCCGATGCCTCGGGGAAGATGCCCAGGCAGAACCTGATCATCCCGAAGGTGCCGATCTTGTCGAGGATGCAGACCAGCAGCACCGACGTGCCGGGGGTGGCCTTCTCGGTGGTGTCGGCCAGCCAGGTGTGCAGCGGGAACAGCGGCGCCTTGACCGCGAAGGCGACGAAGAAGCCGAGGAAGAGCCAGCGACCCACCTCGGTGTCGATGTCCAGCGCCTCCAGGTCGCTGAGCAGGTACGACGGCGAGCCGGCCTGCGCGGAGACCACGTAGAGCCCGATCACGCTGGCCAGCAGCACCAGGCCGCCGGCCAGCTGGAACATCAGGAACTTCAGCGCCGCCCGTCCCCGGCCGTCGCGCCCGAAGCCGCCGACCAGGAAGTAGGCCGGGATCAGGGTGGCCTCGAAGACGACGTAGAAGAGGAAGACGTCGGTCGCGCAGAAGACCGCGAGCGAGAGGCCCTCCAGCGCCAGCGCCCAGGCCACGAAGGCGCGGGCACCGCCGCCGTGCGGGTCGTCGGCCAGGTGCCACTCGGCGACCAGCACCAGCGGCACCAGCAGCACGGTGAGCAGCACCATCAGCAGCCCGAGCCCGTCGACGGCCAGTGCGTAGTGGACGCCGAACGCGCCGATCCACTCGTGGGTCTCGCTGAACTGGCGTCCGCCGTCGGCCTGGTAGCCGATCGCGACGAGAGCGCCGATCAGCAGGGTGACCAGCGCGACCCCGAGTCCGAGCGTCTTGCTGATCGTGCGGGGCAGCAGGGCGACCGCGAGGGCACCGGCCAGCGGGAGCCAGACCAGCAGTGAGAGCACAGGGATGTCGTTCAGTGCCTCGTTCACAGGTTCACCACCACGATGGTCAGCACCAGGAGCACCGCTCCTGCGAAGACGGACAGGGCGTAGGACCGGACGAACCCGGTCTGCAGCCGGCGCAGGCCGGTGCCGACCCCGGAGATCGTGGTGGCACCGCCGCTGAAGGCGCCGTCGACCACGCGGTCGTCGGCGGCGGTCAGCGCGGTGACCGTGTGGCGGCCGGGGCCGACCACCAGGCCCTCGTTGATGGCGTCGCCGTAGAGGTCGGCGCGGGCGGCCCGGGTCACGAAGGAGACGTCGGCCGGGGCCTCGCGCGGCACCTCGCGACGCCCGACCAGGAACCAGGCCAGGGCGACGCCGACCGCGACCACGGCGACGGTGATCAGGGTGATCACGATGACCGGGATCGGCGGCTCGTGGTGCTCGGCGTGGCCGACCACCGGCGAGAGCCAGTCGACGATCCAGTCACCGGCCAGCAGGATGCCGCCGAGCACCGAGAGCGCCGCCAGCACGATCAGCGGGAAGGTCATCACCGCGGGGCTCTCGTGCGGGTGGACGTCGTCCTTCCACCGCTTGTCGGTGAAGAAGGTCATCAGCATCAGTCGGGTCATGTAGAAGCCGGTGACGCCGGCGCCGAGGAGCGCGCAGAGGCCGACCACCGGGCTCTCGATCAGGGCCGTCTCGATGATCTTGTCCTTGGACCAGAAGCCGGAGAACCCGGGGAACCCGATGATCGCGAGGTAGCCCATCGCGAAGGTCAGGAAGGTGACCGGCAGCATCTTGTTCAGCGCGCCGTAGTGGCGCATGTCGACCTCGTCGTCCATCGCGTGCATCACCGAGCCGGCACCCAGGAACATGTTGGCCTTGAAGAAGCCGTGGGTGAGCAGGTGGAAGATCGCGAAGGCGTAGCCCGCCACACCGAGACCGGCGCCGAGCATCATGTAGCCGATCTGGCTCATCGTGGAGCCGGCCAGCGCCTTCTTGATGTCGTCCTTGGCGCAGCTGATAATCGCGCCCCAGAGGATGGTGACGGTGGCGACCACCACGACGGCGGTCTGCGCGTGCGGTGCGAGCTCGAAGACGAAGTTGGAGCGGGTGATCAGGTAGACCCCCGCGGTCACCATCGTGGCGGCGTGGATCAGTGCCGAGACCGGGGTGGGGCCCTCCATCGCGTCCAGCAGCCACGCCTGGAGCGGCACCTGTGCCGACTTGCCGCAGGCGCCGACCAGGAGCAGCACGCCGATCCAGTTCATCGTGGCCTCGCCCGCCCCCGGAGCGAGGTGGCTGATCACCGTGAAGCTGGTGCTGCCGAAGGTGACGAAGAGCAGGAAGATCGCCAGACCCATGCCCATGTCGCCGACCCGGTTGATCACGAAGGCCTTCTTCGCGGCGGCGGCCGCCGAGGGCTTGTGCTGCCAGAAGCCGATCAGCAGGTAGGAGGCGAGACCGACGCCCTCCCAGCCCAGGAAGAGTCCGACGTAGTTCTCCGCGAGGACCAGCATCAGCATGGCCGCGACGAAGAGGTTGAGGTAGGCGAAGAACCTGCGGCGGCGCGGGTCGTGCGCCATGTAGCCGATCGAGTAGATGTGGATCAGCGAGCCGACGCCGGTGATCAGCAGCAGGAACAGCGCCGACAACGGGTCGTAGAGCAGGTCCATGCCGACGTCGAGGTGTCCGGTGTCGAACCACGTGTAGAGGTGCTGGACCAGTTGCCGGTCCTCCTCGTCGCGACCGAGGAGCTGGACGAACAGCACGGTGCTGATCGCGAACGAGCCCAGGATCGTGGCGGTGCCGAGCAGGTGTCCCCACGCGTCGGTGCGCTTGCCGCCGAGCAGCAGGATCGCGGCGCCGGCCAGCGGCAGCACGATGATCAGCCAGAGCAGGCTGAAGGCACCGTCGGCCTCGATCGGGGCGACGACGGGGACGTGGGTCTCCGCCGCCGCAGCGGTCAGCGAGCTGAGTGCAGACATCCTCTTCCCCTCAGAACTTCAGCAGGCTGGCGTCGTCGACCGAGGCCGAGCGCCGGGTGCGGAAGATGGCCATGATGATCGCGAGCCCGACCACGACCTCGGCGGCCGCGACGACCATCACGAAGAACGCGGCGATCTGCCCGTCGAGGTTGCCGTGGTGGTGGGCGAAGGCGACGAACGCCAGGTTGCAGGCGTTGAGCATCAGCTCCACGCACATGAACACCACGATCGCGTTGCGCCGGGTCAGCACCCCGATCCCGCCGATGGTGAACAGGATCGCCGAGAGGATGACGTAGGGCATGGTGTCCATCAGTCCTCCCCCTTCCCGGGCGTCGCGCCCTGCTCGGGGTCACCGGACTCCGGCGGCGCGGGGACGTCCTCCTCGCTCTGCGCGGTCGCACCCGCACGGCCGGCGGTCTCCGGGGTGGTGGTCGGGTCGCCGAGGTGCTCGGCCATCGCCTCGACCTGGTCCGGGTCCGCGGTGCGCATGCTGCCGCGGGCGGCCAGCACCCGGGAGACCGAGGCACCGGCCGGAGTCCCGTCGGGCAGCAGCGCCGGGGTGTCGACGGCGTTGTGGCGCGCGTAGACGCCCGGGGACGGCAGCGGCCCGAGCGGCTTGCCGCTGGAGGTGAAGTCGCGGACGCGCTGCGCGGCAAGGTCCGCCTGGGTGGTCTTGGGCCGGAGCCGCTCGCGGTGGGCCAGCACCATCGCCCCGACCGCCGCGGTGATCAGCAGCGCGCTGGTCACCTCGAACGCGAAGATGTAGCGGGAGAAGAGGATGTTGGCGAGGCCCTGGACGTTGCCGTCGGCGTTCGCCTCGTCGAGGCCCACCGCCGCGCCGAGAGTGAGCTGGCCCAGTCCCAGCACCATGGTCACGACGAACACCAGACCGACCACCCACGCCATCACCCGCTGGCCGGGGATCGTCTCCACCACCGAGTCCGACGCGTCCACGCCGACGAGCATCAGCACGAAGAGGAACAGCATCAGGATCGCGCCGGTGTAGACGATGATCTGCACCGCGAACAGGAAGGGCGCCTCGAGCACCGCGTAGAGCACGGCGAGGCTGATCATCACCACGGCCAGCAGCAGCGCGGCGTGCACCGCCTTGCGGACGAAGAGCAGGCCGAGCGCGGCGATCACCATGATCGGCGCCAGCACCCAGAACGTCGCCATCACGCCTCCTTCTGGCTGGCGCTGGTCCAGGCTTCCTGCGCCTCGGCCTCACCACCGGTGGTGGCCGGGTCGGTCGCCGGCGGAGGCGCGCTGTACTGGCCGCGGTAGTAGTCGCCCTCGTCCTCGCCCAGCCGCATCGCGTGGGGCGGCTGCTCCATGCCGGGCAGCAGCGGGGCCAGCAGGTCGGACTTCTCGTAGATCAGGTCGGCCCGGTTGTCGTCGGCCAGCTCGTACTCGTTGGTCATCGTCAGCGCGCGGGTCGGGCACGCCTCGATGCACAGGCCGCACAGGATGCAGCGCAGGTAGTTGATCTGGTAGACGCGGCCGTAGCGCTCGCCGGGGCTGAACCGCTGGGAGTTGCCGTCGGCATCGGGAGAGTCGCTGTTGGAGGCGCCCTCGACGTAGATCGCGTCCGCGGGGCAGGCCCAGGCGCACAGCTCGCAGCCGACGCACTTCTCCAGGCCGTCGGGCCAGCGGTTGAGCTGGTGCCGCCCGTGGAACCGCGGCGCGGTGGGCAGCTTCTCCTTCGGGTACTGCTCGGTGACGACCTTGCGGAACATCGTCCGGAAGGTCACTCCGAACCCCGCGACGGGGTCCCAGAACTGCTCCTTGAGCGAGGGGGACTTCTCGGGCTCAGCCATGACGCACCTCGGAGACGGTCACATCGGGGTCGGAGGGGAAGACCAGCGGAGCGGCCGCACCGCGTACGGCGCCACCCGCCGGGATCGGGGGCACCGGGAAGCCGCCGGCACGGGGACCGGGCTCCTCCGGCTCGTCGGCGACCTGCTTGTCCGGGATGAGGAAGAGCAGCAGGAAGAGCGCCAGCAGGACGCCGGCGACGATCAGGATGGTGCGGGTGTCGAAGGTGAGGTCGTCGCGGGCCACCCGCATCGTGGCGACCGCGATGATCCACACCAGCGAGATCGGGATCAGCCGCTTCCAGCCGAACGCCATGAACTGGTCGTAGCGCAGCCGCGGCAGCGTGCCGCGCAGCCAGATGAAGATGAAGATGAAGAAGAAGACCTTGCCGAAGAACCACAGCACCGGCCAGTAGCCCTCGTTGGCACCCGCCCAGACCTCGTCGATCCAGAACGGGGCGTGCCAGCCGCCGAGGAACAGCGTGGTGGCCAGCGCGGAGACGGTCGCCATGTTGATGTACTCGGCGAGGAAGAACAGCGCGAACTTCAGGCTGGAGTACTCGGTGTGGAAGCCGCCGACCAGCTCGCCCTCGGCCTCCGGGAGGTCGAACGGCGCCCGGTTGGTCTCCCCCACCATCGCGATCGTGTAGATCACGAACGAGGGCAGCAGGATCAGCCCGAACCACAGGTCGTCCTGGGCGGCGACGATCTCGCTGGTGGACATCGAGCCCGCGTACATGAAGACCGACACCAGGGCGAGGCCCATCGCGACCTCGTAGGAGATCATCTGCGCGCTCGAGCGCAGCCCGCCCAGCAGGGAGTACGTCGACCCGCTGGACCATCCGCCGAGCACGATCCCGTAGATGCCGATCGACGCGATCGCCATCACGAACAGCACCGCCACCGGCATGTCGGTCAGCTGCAGCGGCGTGGTCACGCCGAAGAAGTTCACCTCGGGACCGAACGGGATGACGCTGAACGTGACGAAGGCGGGGACGGTGGCGATCACCGGCGCGAGGACGAACACCGCCTTGTCGGCGGCCTTGGGGATCAGGTCCTCCTTGAAGGCCAGCTTGACCCCGTCGGCCAGCGACTGGAGCAGCCCGAAGGGACCGTTCACGTTCGGGCCGATCCGGTGCTGCATCCGGGCGACGACGCGGCGCTCCCACCAGATGTTGAAGAGCGTCAGCAGCACCAGCACGACGAAGACCAGCAGGGTCTTGACGACGATCACCCACCAGGGGTCCTGGCCGAACGCGTCCAGCGGGCTGGCGGCCAGCACCGCCCCCGACGAGACGGAGTCGACGATCTGCCCGGTCATGCCTGGCCTCCCTCGATGCGGACGGTGCTGCCCGGCGAGGCGAGGTCGCTGAGGACCCCGTCGCCGGTCGAGTTCGCCGGCAGCCAGACGGTGCCCGCGACCATGTCGTCGCCGACCGCGGCGGGGACGGTCACCGAGCCGCGGTCACCGGTGAGGGTGATCGTCGATCCGTGGGCGTCGTAGAGGGCCGCGGGGAGGAGGGCGTGGGCCGGTCGGGCGGTCGCCTTGAGGTACTTGTCGCCGTCCAGCATCGAGCCGTTGTCGACCAGCTGCTTCCAGGTGGCCAGGCGCAGCTCGTCACCGGCGGCGGCCCCGGGGGCCGTGGGCGCGTCGACCGCAGGCGCGCTCGCCCGTGCTCCGTCCCAGGGTCCGACGTCGGTCATCTCGGCGCGCACCTGCTCCACCGTGCGGAACCCGAGGGGGGCACCGATCTCCTCGGCGATCCCGGCGAGCGCACGCAGCTCCGGCAGCGAGGCCGGGTTGGCCAGCGCGGCACCGAACGGGCGGGGACGTCCCTCCCAGTTGACGAAGGTGCCGGCCTTGTCGGTGGTCGGCGCGACCGGGAAGACCACGTCGGCGGCGTCGGTGACCTCGGTGGCGCGGAGCTCGAACGCGACCACGAACGGCGCCGCGGCCAGGGCGGCGCGGGTGGCGGCCGGGTCGGCGGTGTCGGCGGGGTCGACCCCGGCGACGACGAGGCCGCCCAGTCCGCCACCGATGAGCGAGGCCAGGATCGCGTCGGCGTCCCGACCGGCTGCGTCGGGCAGTCCGGGCACACCCCACGCGGCGGCGAGATCGGCGCGGGCGGCCGGATCGGCCACCGGACGTCCTCCGGGCAACAGGCCGGGCAGGCAGCCGGCCTCCACCGCTCCGCGGTCCCCGGCGCGACGGGGCACCCAGGCGAGCCGGGCTCCGGAGGCGTCGGCCGCGGCGGCGACGGCGCTCAGGGCGCCGGGCACCGTGGCGAGCCGCTCTCCGGCCAGGATCACCGTGTCGCCGTCGAGCTCGGCGGCCAGCACCGCGAGCGCGGCGGGCTCGTCACCGGGCGCGGTCGGGACCAGCCGGCCGGAGAGCTTGGTGAGCCCGCGGGTCCGGTACGGCGCCAGCGCGATCACCGCGGTGCCGCCGGCCAGCACGGACTTGCGCAGGCGCAGGAAGATCGTGCCGGCCTCGTCCTCGGGCTCCAGGCCGACCAGGACGACGGTGGACGCCGACTCCAGGTCGTCGTACGAGACCCCGGTGTCGGGGCCGGTCAGGGCGACCCGGGCGGCCAGGAAGTCGGCCTCCTCGGAGGAGAGCGGACGAGCCCGGAAGTCGATGTCGTTGGTGCCCAGCGCGACCCGGGCGAACTTGCTGTAGGCGTAGGCGTCCTCGCAGGTCAGCCGCCCGCCGGTGAGCACTCCTACCCCGCCGTTCTGCCGGGCGGAGGCGAGGCCGCGGGCGGCGACGGCGAAGGCCTCGGGCCACGACGCCGGGCGCAGCGACCCGTCCTCGTCGCGGACCTGCGGATAGGTGATCCGGTCGTCGGCCGAGGCGTAGGCGAAGGCGAACCGGTCCTTGTCCGAGATCCACTCCTCGTTGACCGCCGGGTCGTTGCCGGAGAGGCGACGCATCACCTTGCCGCGCCGGTGGTCGATCCGGATCGCCGCACCGCAGGCGTCGTGCTCGCCGACACCCGGGCTGGAGACCAGGTCGAAGGGGCGGGAGCGGAACCGGTAGGACTCCGAGGTCAGCGCGCCCACCGGGCAGATCTGGATCACGTTGCCGGAGAAGTAGGAGAGGAACGGGGCGTCCTCGGCGATGCCGATCTGCTGCTCCGCGCCGCGCTCGACCAGTGCGATGAACGGGTCGCCGGCGATCTCGTCGGCGAAGCGGGTGCAGCGCTGACAGACGATGCAGCGCTCGCGGTCCAGCAGCACCATGGGAGAGAGGTTGATCGGCTTCGGGAAGGTCCGCTTGACGCCGTGGTTGCGTGCGTCGGAGAAGCGGGACTCGCCGCGGCCGTTGGACATCGCCTGGTTCTGCAGCGGGCACTCGCCACCCTTGTCGCAGACCGGGCAGTCCAGCGGGTGGTTGATCAGCAGGAACTCCATCACGCCCTGCTGCGCCTTGTCGGCGACCGCGCTGCTGGCCTGGGTGTTGACCACCATCCCCTCGGCGACCGGCAGCGTGCAGGACGCCTGCGGCTTCGGGAACCCGCGGCCGTTGCCGGCGTCGGGTACGTCGACGAGGCACTGCCGGCAGGCGCCGACGGGAGCGAGCAGCGGGTGGTCGCAGAACCGGGGGACCTGGACGCCGATCTGCTCGGCGGCGCGGATCACCAGGGTGTCCTTGGGCACCGAGACCTGGATGCCGTCGATGGTGACACTGACCAGGTCGGAGCGCTCCGGACTGGTCTCCGTGCTCGGGTCGGGGCTCTTCTGCGGGCTGGTGGTCATGCCGTCACCTCCTGGGCCGCGAAGGCGGTGGAGCGAGTCGGGTCGAACGGGCACCCACCGTGGGAGAGGTGGGCCAGGTACTCCTCGCGGAAGTACTTGATCGAGCTCGAGATCGGGCTGGTGGCGCCGTCGCCCAGCGCGCAGAACGACCGGCCGAGGATGTTGTCGCACTGGTCGAGCAGCAGGTCGAGGTCCTCCTCGCTCCCCTCCCCGCGTTCGAGCCGGGTCAGCGCCTGGACCAGCCACCAGGTGCCCTCGCGGCACGGCGTGCACTTGCCGCAGGACTCGTGCTTGTAGAACTCCGTCCAGCGGAGCACGGCCCGGACCACGCAGACGGTGTCGTCGAAGATCTGGAGCGCCCGGGTGCCGAGCATCGAGCCGGCTCCCCCGACGCCCTCGAAGTCGAGCGGCACGTCGAGGTGCTCGGGCGTCAGCAGCGGGGTCGAGGAGCCGCCGGGGGTCCAGAACTTCAGTCGGCGCTCGCCGTCGGAGGTCTGCCGGATGCCACCGGCCAGGTCGATCAGCTCCCGCAGGGTGATCCCGAGCGGCGCCTCGTACTGGCCGGGCCTGGCGATGTGGCCGGAGAGGGAGAAGATCCCGTGCCCCTGGGACTTCTCGGTGCCCATCGAGGCGAACCACTCCGCGCCGTTGCGCACGATGGCCGGCACCGACGCGATCGACTCGACGTTGTTGATCACCGTCGGGCTGGCGTAGAGGCCGGCGACGGCCGGGAATGGCGGGCGCAGCCGTGGCTGGCCCCGGCGGCCCTCGAGGCCCTCGAGCAGCGCCGTCTCCTCCCCGCAGATGTAGGCGCCGGCGCCGGCGTGGACCACCACGTCGAGGTCGTAGCCCGAGCCGTGGATGTCCTTGCCGAGGTGGCCGGCGGCGTACGCCTCGGCGACCGCGGCCTGCACCCGGCGGATCACGTGCAGCACCTCGCCACGGACGTAGATGAACGCCTTGTTGGCGCGGATCGCGTAGGAGCTCACGATGACTCCCTCGACGAGCACGTGCGGGTTGCCCATCATCAGCGGGATGTCCTTGCAGGTGCCCGGCTCGGACTCGTCGGCGTTGACCACCAGGTACTTGGGCTTCGGGTTGTCCTGCGGGATGAAGGACCACTTCATGCCGGTCGGGAAGCCGGCGCCGCCGCGGCCGCGCAGGCCGGAGTCCTTGACACAGGCGATCACCTCGTCCGGGGTCATCGCGAAGGCCTTGTCGAGCGCGTCGTACCCGCCCTTGGACTCGTACGCCGGCAGCGTCCACCCGCGTTCGACGTCCCACATGTCGGTGAGGACCGGGGTCAGGGTGTCAGCCACGGTCGTCCCCCTTCTCGTTCGCCCTCTCCCCGGACGTGGCACTGTCCGTGGTCTGCTCGACGGTCTCCGCCTCGGCGCGACCGGTGTCGGCGCGGGCGACCGCCTCCTGCTTGTCGTCCGCGACGTCGTCCTCGGTGGCGCTCACGCCCGGGTCGGGCGCGGTCCAGCCGCGCTCGCGGGCGATCTCCAGGCCGGCCAGGCTGGCGGCTCCGGCGGTCGGGCCCTCGTCGACCAGGCCGTCGGGGAAGCCGGCGAGGACCCGCTCCGCCTCACGCCAGGTGCACAGCCGCGGACCGCGGGTGGAACGGACCTCGTGGCCGGCGCGCAGCGCCTCGACCATCTGGACCGCGGACTCCGGGGTCTGGTTGTCCATGAACTCCCAGTTGACCATCACCACCGGGGCGTAGTCGCAGGCGGCGTTGCACTCGACGTGCTCCAGGCTGACCGTGCGTGCGTCGCCCTGACGCTTTTCGGCGACCTCGTCGTTCCCGATCTCCAGGTGCTCCTCGAGGCGGGCCCGGATCGCGTCGCCACCCATCACCGCGCAGAGCGTGTTGGTGCAGACGCCGACGTGGTAGTCGCCGACCTCGTGGCGCTTGTACATCGTGTAGAACGTGGCCACCCCGCTCACCTCGGCAGGGCTGATGTCGAGGATCTCGGCGCACGCCTCGATCCCCTCCGGCGTGACCCGGCCCTGCACCGCCTGCACCAGGTGCAGCATCGGCAGCAGCCCCGAGCGGGCCTCGGGGTAGCGGCCGGCGATCTCGCGCAGCTCGCCGAGCGTCCGGTCGTCCAGGCTCATCGGTCGACGCCTCCCATCACCGGGTCGATGCTGGCGACCGCGACGATGACGTCGGCGATCATGCCGCCCTCGCTCATCACGCCCATCGCCTGCAGGTTGTGGAACGACGGGTCCCGGAAGTGAGCCCGGAAGGGTCGGGTGCCGCCGTCGGAGACCACGTGGGCACCGAGCTCGCCGCGCGGCGACTCGATCGGCACGTACGCCTGTCCCGCCGGCACCCGGAATCCCTCGGTGACCAGCTTGAAGTGGTGGATCAGGCCCTCCATCGACTCGCCCATGATGTGGCGGATGTGGTCGAGGCTGTTGCCCATCCCGTCGCTGCCGATGGCGAGCTGGCTGGGCCACGCGATCTTCTTGTCGGCGACCATCACCGGGTCGCCCTCCATCTTGGCCAGCCGGTCCGCTGCCTGCTCGACGATCTTCAGCGACTCCCACATCTCGTTGAGGCGCAGCCGGAACCGGCCGTAGGAGTCGCAGGTGTCCCAGGTCTGCACGTCGAAGTCGTAGGTCTCGTAGCCGCAGTAGGGCTGGGTCTTGCGCAGGTCCCAGGGGTAGCCGGTGCTGCGCAGGATCGGCCCGGTGAGCCCGAGCGCCATGCACGCCTCGAGGTCCAGGTGTCCGACGCCCTCCAGGCGACCCTTGAAGATCGGGTTGGCGTTGCACAGGGCGGCGTACTCGGGAAGGCGCTTGCGCATCAGTGCGATGAAGGAGCGGATCTCGTCGAGAGCGCCGGGCGGCAGGTCCTGGGCGACGCCGCCGGGACGGATGAAGGCGTGGTTCATCCGCAGCCCGGTGATCAGCTCGAAGAGGTCGAGCACCAGCTCGCGCTCCCGGAAGCCGATGGTCATCACGGTGAGGGCGCCGATCTCCATGCCGCCGGTGGCGATCGCCACCAGGTGCGAGGAGAGCCGGTTGAGCTCCATCAGCAGGACCCGCATCACCGAGGCCTTCTCGGGATCTGGTCCTCGATGTCGAGCAGCCGCTCGACGCCGAGCACGTAGGTCATCTCGTTGTAGAACGGCGACAGGTAGTCCATCCGGGTGCAGAACGTGACGCCCTGCACCCAGGTCCGGTACTCCATGTTCTTCTCGATGCCGGTGTGCAGGTAGCCGATGCCGGCCCGGGCCTCGGTGACCGTCTCGCCCTCGATCTCCAGGATCAACCGCAGCACCCCGTGGGTGGACGGGTGCTGGGGGCCCATGTTGACCACGACGCGCTCGCTGGCCTCGCCCTCGGCGAGACCGGCGGCGATCTCGTCCCAGTCCTGGCCGGAGACGGTGAAGACGCGTCCCTCGGTGGTCTCGGTGGAGCCGGCGTAGAGGTCCTCGTCGGCGGTGTCGGTGGAGTTCGTCGCCATCAGTTGTAGCTCCTCCGCTGGTCCGGCGGCGGCACCGTGCCGCCCTTGTACTCCACGGGGATCCCGCCGAGCGGGTAGTCCTTGCGCTGCGGGTGTCCGGGCCAGTCGTCGGGCATCAGGATCCGGGTCAGCGCCGGGTGCCCGTCGAAGATCAGGCCGAACATGTCGTAGGTCTCGCGCTCGTGCCAGTCGGCGGCGGGGTAGATGCCGACCACCGACGGCAGGTGCGGGTCCGCATCGGGTACGGCGACCTCGACCCGGATCCGCCGGTTGTAGGTCATCGAGCCGAGGTGGTAGACGGCGTGCAGCTCGCGGCCGGTGTCGTCCGGGTAGTGCACCCCGCTGACCCCGCTGAGGAACTCGAACCGCAGCGACGGGTCGTCGCGCAGCAGCCGGCACACCGCCTCGATGTTCTCGCGCGCGACGTGGAAGGTGATCTCGCCGCGGTGGATCACCACCTGCTCGATCAGGTCGTCGAGCTTGTCGGCGACCGTGTCGAACCAGCCACCGAACGGTCGCTGGGCGGCGCCGGGCAGGACCACCCGGCTGACCAGTCCGCCGTAACCGCTGGTGTCGCCGGAGCCGCGGGTGCCGAACATCCCGTGCCGCTCACCGATCGCGTGCTCGCCGGGAGGTGCCGGCACGTTCTCCGGCGACTGCTCGACGGCGGCCTGGTCCGGCGCCTTGTCGGTGTCCTCGGCACCCTGCGGGGTGGGGTCCTTCTCGTCGCTCACCGCATGAGTCCCTTCTGGTCGCCGGTGGGCAGGGCGCTCAGGCCCTCGGCCTCGAGCTCGCGGATCTGCTCCTCACGGCGGACTCCGAACGGCGTGTGCTGCACCTTCTGGTGGAGCTTGAGGATCGCGTCGATGAGCATCTCCGGCCGTGGCGGGCAGCCCGGCAGGTACATGTCGACGGGGACGACGTGGTCGACGCCCTGGACGATCGCGTAGTTGTTGAACATGCCGCCGGAGCTGGCGCACACGCCCATCGCGAGCACCCACTTGGGCTCGGCCATCTGGTCGTAGATCTGGCGCAGCACCGGGGCCATCTTCTGGCTGACCCGTCCGGCGACGATCATCAGGTCGGCCTGCCGGGGCTGGCCCGGAAGACCTCCATGCCGAACCGGCCGGTGTCGTACTTCGGTCCGCCCGACGTCATCATCTCGATGGCGCAGCAGGCCAGCCCGAAGGTGGCGGGCCAGAAGCTGGCCTTGCGCATGTAGCCGGCCAGGCCCTCGACCGTGCTCAGCAGGACCCCGCTGGGGAGCTTCTCCTCGATACCCATGGCTAGATCCCTCTCAGTCCCAGTCGAGCCCGCCGCGACGCCAGACGTAGGCGTAGGCGACGAACACGGTGGCGATGAAGACGACCATCTCGATCAGCCCGAACCAGGCCATCGCGTCGAAATGGACGGCCCAGGGGTAGAGGAAGATGATCTCGATGTCGAAGACGATGAAGAGCATCGCGGTGATGAAGTACTTGACCGGGAAGCGGCCGGAGAGCGCCTGCGGCGTCGGCTCGATGCCGCACTCGTAGGAGTCGACCTTGGCCCGGTTGTAGCGCCGCGGCCCGACGAACGCGCTCATCACGATCGACCCGACCGCGAACAGCGCGGCGAGGGCGGCGAGCGCCAGCACCGGCGTGTAGAGCTCCATCGTCCTTCCCTCCTCCGCGCGGTCCGGTCGAGCCGTCCTGCGCGGGTCATGGCAGGCCCACATCGTGATCTTGTGAACAGAATCACTAGTGGCGTGGAACACATACTGCCACTCCCGAACCACGGCCCGACAGGGGGTCGGGTTAACGAAATGTGGCCTGACCTGCGGATTTAGGGCACGCGTGCGTGACGAAAATCAGGGGTGTCGGTGACAGCGGTCGCTGTCGCCGGACGGTCGGCGGGCTACACGGGCGCGCGCAGCCGGGGGTCGGTGGCGGCAGTGGCCGCCGCGGCGAGCCAGCGGAGGAGCGGGCGGTGCAGTCAGGCGGTGGCGCGGTGCAGGGCGACGATCCCGCCGGAGAGGTTGCGCCACTCCGGCGAGGCCCAGCCCGCCTCGGCGAGCATCGCGGCCAGGCCCGCCTGGTCGGGCCAGGCACGGATCGACTCGGCCAGGTAGACGTAGGCGTCCGGGGCGGAGGAGACGGTGGTCGCGATCGCCGGGAGCGCCTTCATCAGGTACTCCAGGTAGACCGTGCGCCAGGGGGACCAGGTCGGGTGGCTGAACTCGCACACCACGATGCGGCCGCCGGGCCGGGTGACCCGGCGCATCTCGGCCAGGCCGGCCACCGGGTCGACGATGTTGCGCAGCCCGAACGAGATGGTGACCGCGTCGAAGGAGCCGTCCCGGAACGGCAGCTTGGTGCCGTCACCCGCGGTGAACGGCAGCGCCGGGAACTGCTCCTTGCCGACCTTCAACATGCCGATCGAGAAGTCGCAGGGCACGACCTGTGCCCCCGCGTCGACGAACGGCTGGCTGGAAGTGCCGGTGCCGGCCGCGAGGTCGAGGACCCGCTCGCCGTACGACGGGTCGACCGCGTCGAGCACCTCGCGCCGCCAGCGCCGGTCCTGCCCGAAGGACAGCACGTCGTTGGTCAGGTCGTAGCGCCGCGCGACGGTGTCGAACATTCGACGGACGTCGGCGGGCTGCTTGTCGAGCGCTGCACGGGCCACCCCGAAGGGTAGTTGCCGGGTGCCTGCGGGCGACGGGGCAGGGTGGCCACCCGGCCGGAGGTGGGACCGGGTGCTGGTCGTGGCGCCCGCGAGGGCGGGGTGGCCACCCCGCTCGCACGACGGGCGCAATGGGCGGCTGACCTGGGAGAACATTCGTCCACAGGTCACTCGGACCACTAGAACACCAGTTCGAACGAGCGTAGGATCAGGGCATCTGCTGCACCTGTCTCGGAAGGTTCTCCCGATGTCGCTGACCGGCACCCGCACCCCGCTGGGCGAGGCGGTCACGGTGTGCCGAGACGCGCTGGGTGAGGTCGCGGAGCGTCAACCGGGGTTCCTCGCGATGCCCGAGCGTGAGGCGCTGTTGAGGGGGTTGGTGGCGTTGGAGGCGCAGGTGGTCGAGCTGCGGATGCGGGTCCTGGCCGCGTCGGCCGATGTCGCCTCGACCCATGGGGCGCGGGACGTCGCGGGGTGGGTGGCGTTGCGGACCGGCGCCGACCCCGGCCGGTTGCGTGCGGAGTCGAAGGTCGCCACCGCGATCGACGAGTCCTGGCCGCGGGTGGGGGCAGCGATGGCCCGCGGTGCGTTGTCGTTGGAGCAGGCCCGGGTGATCACCACCGGCCTGGACGCCCTGCCGGCCCGGATCGACACCAAGGCGCGGACGAGGGCCGAGGCCGATCTGGTGGCGTACGGCACCGGCGACCGGCCCGGGGTGCCCGAGGGTGGGTTCGGTCCGAAAGAGCTACGCCGCCTCGCGGACCGGATCCTCGACGTCGTGGCCCCGAGATCGCCGACGAGGAGGACGCCAAACGCCTCGCCGCATTGGAAGCCGCGGCCACTGCGAAGACATCGTTGAGGATCCGGTCCCTGGGGGACGGGCTGACCCGGATCACCACCCTGGTCCCCGACCCGGTCGCAGCACGACTCGCGACCTACCTCGACGCCTACACCTCACCGCACCAACAAGACTCAGGCGCCGAACGGCTGCCGCAACACCACGCCCGCGGCCTCGCGTTCGGAGCGCTCCTCGAGCACCTCGACCCGAACCAGCTGCCCGACCACGGTGGCGACGCCACCACCGTGATCGTCACCATCGACCACACCCAGCTCACCCGCGACCTCGGCACAGCCGGACTCCTCGACCCCAGCCACGACACCGACGGGGAGCAGCGGATCAGCGCCCACGCAGCCCGACGCCTGGCCTGCACCGCCAAGATCCTCCCCGCCGTCCTCGGCGGCAAATCCGAAGTCCTCGACCTCGGACGCGCCCGCCGGCTGTTCACCACAGCCCAACGCACCGCACTACGACTCCGGGACAAGACCTGCCGCGCCGAAGGCTGCACCATCCCAGCCCGCTGGTGCGAAGCCCACCACCTGGACCCCTGGTCGAAAGGCGGCCGCACCGACCTCGCCGACGGCCTACTCCTCTGCTCCTTCCACCACCACCGCGAACACGACCCCGCCTACACCACCACCCGACTCCCCAACGGCGACCGCAGATACCACCGACGGAGATAGGGAAGCCGGCTGCCTCAGAGCCCCGAGGCAGCCGGCCGCGGAGCGACTCAGCGGCGGATCCGCACCGGCGCCGACCGCACGGTGCGCGGCTGGTAGCCCGGGGCCCGGTAGGTCACCCGGACGACCACCGGCTTGCCGGCCATCCACGTCCGCGCCTTCAGGGTGCGGGCATTGCCGCGGACGACCTTGCCGGCGACCCGCCACTCCACCCGGACCGCCGTCGGTCGTGGCGCGACCGCCCCGGTGCGCACTCGCATCGTGCGACCGACCCGGTGGGCTCCGACGATCCGGGGCTTCCGCTTCAGCGCGAACCGCTTCGCCTCCGACTCGGGCTCCGGCTCCGTCGCCGTACAGGGCAGGGTGCCGCTGCGCAGCGCGTGGCCGTCGGTGTCGCCGTCGTCGCTCCACACGACCTCCTTGCGGCCGTCGACGCAGGTGCTCTGCGGGGCGACGGCGAGGCCCTCGTTGTTGAGGTTCGGCATCCCCACCGGCCGGTCGTAGGCAGCGTCGACCGCGAAGGACCCCGCCTCATCGACGGTCAGGGTGACCGAGACGCCGTCGCAACTGTCGTCGCACAGCGCCCAGATCTGCTCGGTCTCCGGGTCCCAGGAGACGTCCATCGCTGCGGCCGGGCCGGCGTTGGTGAGCAGCCGGGGGTCGACGGTGGCCACCAGGTGCGCCGCCTCGTCGACCGCGTCCGTCTGGTCCAGAGCCAACACGTAGAGCTGGCCGGTGCCCTCCACAGCGACGACGTACAGCCCGCTGCCGTGGTCGGTGTAGGTCGCGGGATCGTAGGCCGAGCCCGTGGAGTCGTCGACGAAGCCGCTCTCCACCAGGTAGCGGTCCGGCACCCAGGTCACCCCCTCCAGACCGAGGTTCGCGCCAACCGCGGGCAGCACGGCGGTCAGGTCCCACTCGTCGGTGGCGTTCATCGAGACCTCGGGCTCGTACCGCAGCACGGTGTTGCGGCTGACCCCGGAGACGTCGTTGTTGCGCTCCGAGGCCAGGTAGACCGCGGAGTCCGGGCCGATCGTGATGCCCTCGGTGTCGGGGGCACCGGTGCCGTCGGCGTACCTCGGGTCGCGGCCCTCCGCCCACCCGGCGGCCGGCACCCAGGTGTCGCCGTCCTTCGTGAGCTTGCGCAGCGTGCCGGCCTTGTTCTGCGCCACCCACAGCACGCCGGCGTGCTCGGGGTCGAAGGTGACGCCGCTGGCGTCCTGTCCGAAGGTCTCCGCCAGGTCGCTGGTCGCCACCTCGGGCGAGCCCGGCCACGGAGCGGTGTCCAGGCCGGGGCAGTCGTTGACCCCGCCCGGCGTGGCGGCGACGGTGCCGGTGAACGTGCCGACGCCGTCCGAGCAGCGGCCGTAGGTGGTAGGTGCGTGCGCGACCCAGCTGTGGGAGTCGATCACCGCGCCCGTGTCGTCCAGCAGCCGGGCGCTGTCGCTGCCACCCAGCCCGGCCGCCAGGTCGTCGACGACCAGGTGGCCCCCGGCGGGTACGACGGTGCCCGCCGGCAGCACGGTCGGCTCGGCGTCGCCGCTGTCGCGGATCTCCCAGCCGGCGAGGTCGACGTCGGCGCCGGAGAGGTTCACCAGCTCGACCCAGTCCGGTCCCCCGGCAGGGTCGCTGGACTCGACCTCGTTGATCCGGACCGGGCTGCACGCGTTCGCGCTGCCGCGGGTGGGGACGGTCGTCTCCTGCCAGCTCCCGGTGCCGTCGGGACACCGGCCGAGCGTCGTACCGGCGTGGCCGTCGGCCCAGGAGTGGGTGTCGACCTCCGAGGTGCCGTCGGCACGGTAGAGCGTGACCGTGTCGGCCGAGCCCAGACCGAAACCGGGGGCCGGGAACTCGGTGTAGAGGGCGACGAACCCGCCCGGCGCGAGCACCGTGCCGTCCGGCACCACGGCGAACTGGTGCTCGGGGTCGGCATCGATCAGTCGCCAGCCGGAGATGTCGGCCGCGGCGTCACCCGCGTTGACCAGCTCGACCCAGTCGCCGACCACGTCACCGTTGGACTCGATCTCGTTGATCCGGACGTCCGCCGCACCGCCCGGCGCCGGGCAGTCGTTGGGTGCGCCGAGGGTCTCGCTGTTCGCCTGGACGAAGTCACCGGTGCCGTCCTCGCAGCGCGACCAGGAGGGCGCCGAGTGGCTCGGGAAGCTGTGGCCGTCGACCAGGGTGGTGCCGTCGGGCAGGAAGATCCGTGCCGCGTCCCCGTTGCCCAGCCCGAACCCGGCGTCGTCGTCGGTGGCGGTCACCACGGTCAGGTAGTCACCGGGCGCCAGCTCGGTGCCGGAGGGCAGCGCCAGGGTGCGGTCGTCCTTGTCGTCCTTGACCACCCAGCCGGAGAGGTCGACCGACGCGGCGCCGATGTTGGTCAGCTCGATGCTGTCCGCGACGGTGGCGGAGTCGGTGATGATCTCGTTGATCCGGATGTCGGTGGCGGCGGCGGAGGCGGGGAGCGGCGCCAGCACCAGCGCGAGCGGCGCCAGCACCACCGTCCCGGCGACGGCAGCCGCCAGTGCGCGGCGTCTGCTCTGTGACGAGTCGATCGGAGCTGGGCCGGCCTGTACGGGGTTGATCTGCACGGAGTGGTTCCTCTGGGGACGGCCGCACCCGAGTCGGCGACGAGATGAGCAGTGGGGCAAACCCGGGCAGCCTCGCGGCGTCGTACGAACCAGTGATGAACGGGTGGGCAACGCCGGGCGAGCGGTGCGCGACCGGTCGGTCGCGCCGCGGTGGCCCCGAGGCACCGATGCCGTTTCGTGATCAAGTCGTTCGCAACCGACTCGGCGCTTCGGACGTCTTGATGGCATGACCACCCGCACACACCGGACCGGCCGTCGCGTCGCGATCGTCGTCGTCCTCACCGCTGTCCTCAGCCTGCTCGCGTACGGCGCCGGGTGGGCCTACCGCAACGCCGACACCGAGGCGGCGGCCGACGCCCGCAGCGACCGGGCCGGCTCACCACGCCAGGAGGGTCCCTCCTCGGGATCCGGCCAGGACGGCGGGCCGGGGAACGCCGACGACCGGACCGGCAACGGCTCCGGCGGACCCGCCGACGGCCGCGAACCGTCGGCCGGGCAGACCGGTGCCGGCGCTGACGACAGCGACGACGAGCCAACTGACGAGGCGAGCGACGAGGCGAGCGACGAGCCGAGCGAGGACCCGACCGACGACCCGGCCGACGACCCGGCCGACGACGGGCGGACGCAGGGAATGGTCGCCGGGCCCGCGCTCTACTCCGTCGGCGACGAGAGCGACGGGGTCCGCGAGGTGCAGGCGCGGCTGCGTCAGATCGACTGGTTCAACACCGACGTCACCGGTTACTACGGCGAGGTGACGGTCGCGGCGGTCCGCGGGTTCCAGGCCAAGCGCGGCTTCCCGGTCACCGGCGAGGTGGACCAGCGCACGCTGACCCGGCTGGAGGAGATGTCCACCGAGCCGACCGACGCCGAGCTGACCAACCAGGTCGGCGGCAACACCCCGGGCGCGCTCGACGCCCGCTGCCGCACCGGTCGCGTGCTCTGCATCGACAAGTCCAGCCGCACCCTGCGCTGGGTGGTCGACGGCACGGTGCGGACCACGGTCGACGTACGGTTCGGCGCGTCGTCCACGCCGACCCGCGAGGGCCGCTTCTCCGTGGAGTGGAAGAGCAGGGACCACGTGTCGAGCCTCTACGGCTCCGCGATGCCCTACGCGATGTTCTTCTCCCGCGGCCAGGCGGTGCACTACTCCTCGGACTTCGCCGCGAACGGCTACAACGGCGCCTCCCACGGCTGCGTCAACGTCCGCGACCAGGCCGCGATCGCCACGCTCTTCGACCAGGTCCAGGTCGGCGACGAGGTCGTCGTCTACTGGTCGTGAGGGCCAGGGAGACCCGCGAGGCCCGGACGGATCAGGTGGTCTCGATCAGCTCGGTGAGGATGTCGGCGGCCTTCTCCGGCGCGATGCCGATCGAGTAGACGTCGTAGACCAGTCCGCCCTCGGCGGCCCGGCACTCGACCTGGTAGTCGAGGTCGGTCGGCTCGGCACCCGGGGTCGAGCTCTGCCAGGCGACCGAGCAGCGGTGGCCGTCGATGGTCTGCAGCCGGTAGGTGTCGGCCTGGTAGGGCCCGCCGGAGAAGACCGGTCCGGTCTCCTCGCCCGGCAGCACGGTGACGCTGAACTGCCCGGTCCCACCGGTCTGAGCCGCGTTCGCCATCCCCGCTGCGTCGACGTAGGCACGCACGCTGGCGTCGCCGTACTCCTCACCGAGTGCCTCGGCGGCCTCCTCGTCCTGCTTCTCCGCGCTGGCCAGGAACTCCTCCAGGGCGGCCTTGTCCTCGTCGCTGGTGACGCCGGCGTCCTCCGCGGTCACCTGGGACAGCGCCGTGTACCCGGCGATCTGGTCGGGCAGCGCGGGCGTCTCGGCAGAGCCGTCACCGACGACCTCCGGCAGGCCCACACCGAACCCGACGACGCCGGCCAGCAGGATGGCGCCGGTCGCGATGCCGGCATAGGTCGAACGTGGGTTGGGCATTGCGCCATGATGCCGGGTCCGTCTGAGCGCTCCCTGAGCGGGGCCGTCAGGTCAGGTCGGCACCGTCGGCCAGGCGGACGTAGTCGGCGCCGGCGGCGCCCAGGATCCGCCCGAAGTGGGTGTCCGCGACACCCAGCCCGGCCGAGGAGTAGATCCGGTCGTGGATCGCCACGTTGCGCGGCGCCCCGACCGACCGGGCGAAGTCGATGCCCTCGCTGACCTTCATCCACGGCGCCGAGACCGGTGCCAGCAGCACGTCCACCGCCTCCGCGGGACCGGTCAGCGCATCTCCGGGATGGAAGACGCGGGTGCCCCCGACATCCATCAGGTAGCCGCTGTTGTGGAAGCGGGGCAGCTCGGAATGGATCACCGCGTGCAGCTCACCGACCACGCGGACGCCGATGCCGCCGACCTCGAACCGCTGCTCCGGACGCACCACCTCGACCCGTTCCGCGAGGTCCGGCGCGTCCTCGCGGATCCGCGCGGCGACCGCCGCGATGGTGTAGATCGGGGCGTCGGTCGCACGCAGGTGGGCGACCTCGTAGTGGTCGGCGTGCTCGTGCGTGATCAGCACCGCGTCCGCCCCGTCCACCGCCCCGGGGTCGGTGAAACCACCCGGGTCGAGCACCACCGTCGTGTCACCGTCGCCGATCCGGACGCAGGCGTGTCCCAGCTTCGTCAGCCGCATGGGACCACCGTAACCACCGGCCGGGCCGGGCGAGGGTTCACGCGGTGGTGTGGTGCACGAAGCACCACCGCCAGTTCTCCCCGGGCTCCACCGAGCGGACCACCGGGTGCGCGGTGGCGTGGAAGTGCGCCGTGGCGTGCCGCAACGGCGAGGAGTCGCAGCAGCCGACCCGGCCGCAGGTGAGGCACGCGCGCAGCGCGACCCAGCGGGTCCCCGACTCCAGGCAGTCGGCGCAGACCAGTCCCTCCTCCTCGGCCGGGTCGAGCCCGTCCGCGCCGAGCGCCGGGTCGTCGAGGTCGGCGCAGGTGACTCCGGCGGTCCGGCCGCCGGCGCCGGCGCGGATCTCCGCGCGGTCCTCCTCCGCGGCGTCGAGCATCGACTCCTCCAGGTCGAGCATCGCCAGCACCTCGCTGACCACCTCCGAGGGCACCGTGCCGCTGGACCTGATCTCGAGGATCCGGTCCCGCTCGGCGGCGATCATCTCGGTGCGCCACCGGTGGTAGGTGGCACTGGGCGCCTCCTCCCCGGCGGTGGTGCCCAGCCGCTCCCAGGCCGCGAAGTTCCGCGCCTCCACCCGGCCCTCGATGGTGGAGCGCACCTGGTGCGGGTCGCCGGACGGGTCGTCCCCGGTCAGCTCGTCGAGCCGGGCAAAACCGGCCGCCGCCGCCTGCTGCAGCAGCGTGGCGCGCGCCAGCGCGTCCTCCGCGGGGTCCGGTCCACGGACCGCGAGCCGCCGGGCGAACCAGGGCAGCGTCAGCCCCTGCCCGAACAGCGTTCCGGCCACCACCACGAAGGCCACCATCAGCACCACCTCGCGGTAGTCGGCGTCCTCGGGCACCACGAAGGCCGCGGCGAGGGTGACCACGCCACGCATCCCGGCCCAGCCGACCAGGAACGACTGCCGGAAGTCCGGCATCACCCCGCTCACCGGGTCGGGGTCGGGGCGCACCAGTGCCCAGCGGATGCCGAAGACCCAGATCAGCCGCAGCACCACCACCGCCGCCAGGGTGGCCAGCGAGACCGCGACCACCCGTGCGGGGCTCAGCTCGCTGTCCAGGACGTCCGCGACCAGCCAGTCGGCCTGCAACCCGATCAGCAGGAAGACGGTGTTCTCCAGCAGGAACGTCACCGTGCGCCAATTGGTGCGCTGCGCCAGGCGGGCCTGGGCGGTCTGCAGCACCGGCGCCTTGTGGCCGAGGAGCAGTCCGGCGACCACCACGGCCACCACGCCCGAGGCGTGGATCTCCTCCGCCACCAGGTACGACGCGAAGGGGACCACCAGCGAGATGCCGGTGTCGATGTCGGGGTCGACCCCGCGGCGACGTACCAGACCGACGACGAGGAAGAAGAGCACACCGACCGCGACGCCGCCACCCGCGGCGACCAGGAAGTCGAGGCCGACCTCGAGCACCGTGACGGAGGCGCCCAGGGCGGCGATCGCGGTGCGCAGCGCGACCAGCGCGGAGGCGTCGTTGAGCAGCGACTCCCCCTCCAGGATGGTGACCACCCGGCGGGGAAGCCCGATCCGGCGGCCGATCGCGGTCGCGGCCACGGCGTCCGGTGGCGCCACCACGGCGCCGATCGCGAACGCCAGCGGCCACCCGATCTCGGGCACCACCAGGCGCACCACGACGGCCACCCCGGCGGTGGTGAAGAAGACCAGCCCGATGGAGAGCAGCAGGATCGGCCGCCGGTTGGCGTTGAAGTCGACCAGCGAGGTGCGCACGGCCGCGGCGTAGAGCAGCGGCGGGAGCAGCCCGAGCAGCACGACGTCGGGCTCCAGCCGGACCTCGGGCACGCCGGGGATCAGCGAGACCAGGATGCCGACGGCGATCAGCAGCAGCGGTGCCGGGAAGCCGCGCCGCTCGGCGACCGCGGTCCCCGCGATCACCGTGACGGCGATGCCGACCAGCAGCAGGGCGATCTCCATGGGAGCATCCTCCCCCGTCGCCGGTGCGGGGCTCCGGTCAGTCCGAAGCGAGCGCCCGCAGTCGCGCGTCGAGCGCGCGACGGTCCTGGCGGCCGACCACGGCCTCGATCACCTCGATGCCGCCGTTGGGCATGGCCAGCGCCTGCTCGAGCTCGGGCCGGGAGGTGACCCGCAGGTGCGGGACCCGGACCGCCGCGCAGGTGGCGGCCAGGTCGACGCCGTGCGGGGTGCCGAAGAGTCGCTCGAACGCGCCGGCGTGCTCCGGCGCCCCCTGCTCCAGCATCGAGAAGATCGCACCCCCGTCGTCGTTGGGTACCACGATCGTCAGGTCGGGGCGCGGCTCGTCCGGACCGAGCACGAGGCCGTTCTGGTCGTGCAGGAAGGTCAGGTCCCCCATCAGGGCCAGCGCGCGGCTCGAGTGCGGCCGGCCCAGCGCGGAGCCGATCGCGGAGCTGACGGTGCCGTCGATGCCGGCGAGGCCCCGGTTGGCGATCACCCGGCGCCGCTCCCCGACGGGCGCCGGCCGCGCCATCAGGTCGAGGTCGCGGATCGGGCTGGAGGCGCCGACCACGAGCAGCCCGGAGGCGGGCAGTGCCCGGAAGACGGCGGCGGCGACGTCGTAGGGGGTGAGCGCCGGCTCGCCGGCGAGCGCGGCGTCGATCCGCCGCCCCAGTGTCCGGTCCGCATCGAGCCAGGCGGCCAGCCAGGCCGGGTCGTCGGGGGTCTCGTCCTCCCAGCGCGGCGCGGCGATCGGGACGGAGCCTGCGGGCGCCGGCGGCCACCACCCACGGGCCGGCACGACCAGCACCTCCACGTCCACCCGCTCCAGCAGCCGGGTGACCGGCCGCGACAGCGTCGGGCGGCCGAAGACCACCACCCGTTCGATCCGGTCACCGAGCTCGGTGCCGAGCAGCAGCCGACCGGCGCGCAACGCGTGCGTCCCGGTGCGGGCCCCGCTCGTCGGCTCGGCCAGCAGCGGCCACCCCGCGGACTCGGCCAGCACCCGGGCCGGCGGACCCGCGTCGTCGCCGGCCACCACCACGGTCCGCGGCCCCCGGGCCAGCAGGTGGGCTGTCGAGTCGGCCTTCCGGGCCCCTCGAACCGTCCGTTCGGGACCATCGGGTCGGGGGTTCGGGCCGCTGTCCGCTCCGAGGTACGACGCCGCCTCGGGCACCAGCGGCGCATCGAGCTGCACGTTGAGGTGCAGCGGACCGTCGGGTACGTCGGCCACCGCCGCCAGCGCGACCGCGGAGGCGATGTCGTGGGTGGGCACCGGCCCGCCGAAGATGCCGACCTGGTCGGTGGTCTGGTTGGCACCGGTGCCCCGCAGCCGGGCCGGCCGATCCGCGGAGACCACGACCAACGGCAGACCCGCGTGCAGCGCCTCGAGCACGGCAGGGTGGAGGTTCGCGACCGCCGTGCCCGACGTGGTCACCACCGCGGCCCGGGCCCCGACCCGGGTCAGCCCCAGGGCGAGGAAGCCGGCGCTGCGCTCGTCGATCCGGGTGTGCAGCCGCAGCCGGCCCGCTCGGTCGGCGGCGTGCAGGGCGAAGGCGAGCGGCGCGTTGCGGGAGCCGGGGGCGAGCACCACCTCGGTGACCCGGTCCTCCACCAGCCGGTCGACCACCGCCGCGGCCAGCGCGGCCGCGATCGGGACGGCGGGCGTGCTGGCGGGCGTGCTGGCGGGCGGGCCGTCGGGCTCCTGGGTGCCGGTCACGAGGACCGATCCTCGCGCAGCGCGCGCACCTCGGCCAGCCGGGCCTCCCAGTGCGCCACCCGCTCCGGCGCCGCGGCGACCGCGTCGACCAGCGCCGGGTCCGGCTGCGGGCGGACCACCGGCAGGCTCCCGCCGACCGGCAGCAACGGGTCCCCGACCACGTCCGCGGTGAGCAGCCGGACCGTGGCCAGCCCGCACGCGTGCGGGAGATCGGGGAGCGCGGCCGCCAGCGCCACCCCCGCGGCGATCCCGACGGAGGTCTCCAACGCGGAGGAGACCACCACCGGCAGCCCGATCCGCTCGGCGATCTCCAGGCACGCACGCACGCCGCCGAGCGGCTGCACCTTCAGCACCGCGATGTCGGCGGCCTCGAGGTCACGCACCCGGTAGGGGTCCTCGGCCCGCCGGATGGACTCGTCCGCGGCGATCGGGACGCCGACCCGGCGTCGTACGGCTGCGAGGTCCTCGACGGTGGCGGTCGGCTGCTCGACGTACTCCAGTCCCCCGGCCGCGCGGTCCAGCGCGGCGATCGCGGCGACCGCGGAGTCGACGTCCCAGGCACCGTTGGCGTCCACCCGGATCCGGGCCTGCGGGCCGAGCGCGTCGCGGACGGCGGCCACCCGCTCCAGGTCGTCGGCCAGCTGCTGCCCCGGCTCGGCGACCTTCACCTTCGCGGTGCCGCAGCTGCTGCCGGCCACGATCTGCTGGGCCCGTTCGCCGTCGACGGCCGGCACGGTCACGTTCACCGGCACCCGTTCGCGCAGCGGCGCGGGCCAGTCAGCGGCCGCGGCCTCCTCGGCGCAGCGCAGCCACGGCTCCGCGACGGCGGCGGGGTACTCCAGGAAAGGGCTCCACTCGCCCCATCCCCCGGGCCCCTCGACCAGCGCGGCCTCGCGCACCGTGATCCCGCGGAACCGGGTGCGCAGCGGCACCGAGACCACCCGCATCCGGCCGCCGCTCACCGGGCCTCCTCGGCCAGCACGCGCAGGGCCTGCCGGTCCGGCTTCCCGTTGCCCAGCAACGGCAGCGCATCCAGTACGACGACCTGCCGCACCGCCCACGACCGCGGGTGCGCCGCGGCCACCCAGTCGCGCAGCTCCTCCAGCGGCGGCACCGGCTGCGGCGCATCGCTCCGCGGGTGCGGGGCGATGAAGGCGACCGCTCGCATCCCCCACTCGGCGTCGGGCACCCCGAGCACCTCGACCTCGGCCCGGTCGCTGCCGAGCGCCGGGTGGGCGCGCAGCCGGCGGGCGACGGCCGCCGCCGGCACGTTCACCCCGCCGCTGACCACCATGTCGTCGATCCGGCCGAGCACCTGCAGCCGGCCGTCCTCGTCGATCCGGCCCGCGTCGCTGGTCAGGTACCAGCCGTCGACCAGGGTCTCCGCGGTGCGCTCCGGGTCGTCGCGGTAGCCGTCGAAGAGGGTCGGGCCACTGATCCGGATCCGGGCGGTCGGGTCGAGCGCGAGCCCGACGCCGTCCAGCGGGAGACCGTCGTAGACGCAGCCCCCCGCGGTCTCCGCCGCACCGTAGGTGGCCACCACCCGGATCCCCGCGGCGCCGGCCCGGGCACGCAGTCCCGGGTCGATCGGGCCGCCGCCGAGCAGCACCGTGTGGGCCCGGGCCAGCGCCGCGGTGTCGTCGGCGGAGCGCAGCATCCGGACCAGCTGGGTGGGCACCAGCGAGGTGAACCAGCCGGAGCCGTCCGGCCAGCCGCTCTCGTCGTACCGGGTCGGGGGGTGGCCGGCGACCAGCGAGCGGGCGATCACCTGGACGCCCGCGACGTAGCCGGCGGGCAGCGCCAGCACCCACGGGCCGCTCGCGCCGAGCGCGGCGGCCGACGCGCGGACCGAGGCGAGCACGGCGTCGCGCGACAGCACCACCTGCTTGGGGCGCCCGGTCGAGCCCGAGGTGGCCACCACCAGGCGGGTCCGCGCCGGTGCGTCACCCGTCAGCCACGCCGCCAGCTGGCGCTCGACCTCGACCGGCGACCCGGCGGGCGAGAAGTAGTCCACGCGACAGACGCTAGACGATCCCCGGTGCCACGACCCCGGGGGCTCCGGGCATCACCGGGCGAGCCCTGGCGCGCACCCCGGCCCGGTCGCCTGCTTGAATCCCAGGTCATGGCCACACCCGCCCACTGGATCGCCGGCGCCCGCCTCCGCACCCTCCCGGCCGCCGTCGCGCCGGTCCTCGCCGGCACCGCGATCGCGGCGTACGACGACAGCCTGGTGTGGTTCAAAGCGGTGCTCGCACTGGTGGTCAGCCTGGCGCTCCAGGTCGGGGTGAACTACGCCAACGACTACTCCGACGGCATCCGGGGCACCGACGACGAGCGGGTCGGTCCGCTGCGCCTGGTCGGCTCCGGGCTGGTGTCACCGGCCGCCGTGAAGCGCGCCGCCTTCGCCTCGTTCGGCGTCGCCGGCGTCGCCGGGCTGGTGCTGGCCGCGACCACCGCCTGGTGGCTGCTCGCGGTCGGGGTGCTGTGCGTGCTGGCGGCCTGGTTCTACACCGGGGGCTCCAAGCCCTACGGCTACCTCGGGCTGGGCGAGGTGATGGTCTTCGTCTTCTTCGGCCTGGTCGCCGTCGTCGGCACCACCTACGTGCAGACCGAGGCGTGGGGCACGGCCGGTTGGGCCTCCCTGGCCGCCGGGTGCGGGATCGGCGCGCTGGCCTGCGCGATCCTGGTCGCCAACAACCTGCGCGACATCCCGACCGACCTGGTCGCCGGCAAGCGCACCCTGGCGGTGCGGCTGGGCGACGCGGCGACCCGGCGCTTCTTCGTCGCGCTGATCGGGGTCGCGGTGGTCGGGGTCGTGGTCGTCGCGCTGCTGACCACGCCGTGGGCGCTGTTCGGTTTGTTCTTCTGGCTGCCCGCGCGTGGAGCGGTGCGCACGGTGCTGCGCGGCGCGGAGGGGCCGGCGCTGATCCCGGTGCTGCAGAGCGTCGGGGTGGCCGAGCTGCTGTGGGCGGCGCTGACCGGGTTCGGACTCGTCGTCGGGCGGTGACGCCGGCGGCGCCTCACCGATCGCTCAGTCGGAGTCTTCCTTGGCCCGGGCCGCCTCGTAGCGCTCGTTGACCTTGCCGGCGCGCACCTCGACCTTCCTGGCGAAGCGGTTGCGCTGCTCGTTGAGCAGCACGAAGGACGCGATCCCGCTGAGCAGGAACGCGATCACGATGACCCACACCACCGGCACGGAGTCGGCGGCGAGGAACCAGATGCCGAAGACGATCGCGAACGCACCGAGGAACAGCCCGAAGCGAAGCGCGGTGTAGATCCAGAAGTCCTTCACCCCTCCAGGGTAGGTCGGGAGCCGCGCTTCGCCCCCATCCACAAGCGACCTACTCTTGAGGGATGAAGGTCTTGCTCGTGGTCCTCGTGGTCGCGCTCGCGGTGTACCTCGCGGTGCGGTTGATGCAGGAGCGCGGGCTGCCCGGGCAGGGCGGCCGTCCGGCGACGCCTCGGCGGCGCGGACCCAGCTCGCCGGGTCTCCCGCGGCTCAAGAAGTCCCCGCCGCCGCGCCCGGTGGCCCCGGACGATGACGAGGATTTCCTCCGCGACCTGGACCGCAAGCGGCTCGACCCGCCCGGCGACTGACCTTTCCCTCCTTCTCCGGGCCACCACCCCCACCGCCGAGGGGTCAGGAAAGTCCCGCCGAGGGGTCCCTGGGGTCTCCCCGAGAGGTCAGGGAGTCCGCACCGAGAGGTCGCGGAATCCCCGCCGACGGGTCTCTGAGGTCTCCCCGAAAGATCGCGGAGTCCGCACCGAGAGGTCCCCGATTCCCCACCGAGTGTCTTCGCAGGACCCGCGCCTGAGCTCGACCTCAGCGAGCTCGAACTCAGGGGACACTCGCGGCGGCCGGACCGACCTCTCGCGTGTCCGGGAGTGACCTCTCGGCGATGACCGCGGGCCGCTCACCGGCGTAGGAGTGCTGGCTGGAGGTCGAGAAGTAGTTGATGCCGATGAAGTTGAACCACAGGGTGGCCATCCCGACCAGCGCCAGGATGGCGGCGTTGCGGCCCTTCCAGCCGGCGGTCGCGCGGGCGTGCAGGTAGCCGGCGTAGACCACCCAGGTGATGAACGCCCAGACCTCCTTGGGGTCCCAGTTCCAGTAGCGCGACCACGCCTCGTGCGCCCAGATCGGCCCGGTGATCAGCACCGCGAAGGTCCACACCGGGAATGCGAACGCGTGCACCCGGTAGGCGATCCGGTCCAGCGCCGGCAGCGACGGGACGCGTCCCATCCAGCCGGTCAGCGGCTGTCCCGCTGCCTTCCGCTCGGCCCGCATCCGGACCAGGTACATGATCGAGGCGATGCCGCCGAGGGTGAACGCGCCGGTGGCGATCACCGCCGAGACCACGTGGATCACCAGCCAGTAGGAGTTGAGCGACTCCGCGAGCGGGGCGACCGGCTCGTGCAGCCAGATCACCGCGATCATCAGCACCGAGACGGTGAAGGTCAGCACCAGCGGCGCCATCCAGCCGAGCCGGAACTTCCGGTAGAGCACCAGGTAGAGCAGGGTCACCACGAACGTGCCGGAGATGGTGAACTCGTACATGTTGCCCCAGGGCACCCGGTTGGGGTCCGCGGCCATCCCGCGCCCGACCAGGGCGACGAAGTGGATCGCGCAGCCGATCGCGGTCAGCAGCACGCCGAGGCGTCCGAGGAAGGCGATCCGCTCGCTGTCGGGCGCGTCCACCCCGTCGGTCCCGTCGACGGCGGTCGGCGCGGACGCCACCAGGGTGTCCCCCTCGGCCGTCCCGGCGGCCCCCGCGGAGCCGCTGCTCGTCGTACCGGCGGCGGCCTTCTTCGCCGCGGGCTGGCGCACCGCGGCCCACTCGGCCAGGTGCACCACCAGCGCGATGAAGTAGACGATGCCGGCAGCACCGATCGCCTGATTGCTCAGTGTCTCCCACGCGGCGTTGCTCACAGCTCGCTCACCCCTGCACCCTTCTGCAACTTCTTGACGAGATCGGAGAGGACCTCGTCCGCATCGGCATTCCCGGACCGGTCCAGTACGGCGACCTCGACCACCGTGCCCCCCATTGTGACCCCGTCCTCGGGGTCGGTGTCACCCGGCGTCGCGCCGGAGGTCTCGGCGGCGCCGGCCGGACGCGCCCGCACCCACACCCGGCGCGGCCGGATGAACAGCGACGCACACAGACCGATCAGGGCCAGCACGACGCCGCCGAGAGCGACCTCCTTGCCGGGGGTCTGACTGATCTGCACTCGGACCCACGGCTCGACGCTCTCGAACTCCACGGTGCCCAGGCCGTCGGGGAGCTCGACGCTGTCCCCGGGCTGGAGGTCGACACGGAACGGCTTGCCGTCCTTCTCCACCAGGTCCGCGTTGTCCTTGTCCAGCACGTAGACCGACTGCGACGAGCCGTCGTCCAGGCCCAGGTCGCCGGTGTAGGCGAGCATCGACAGGGTCGGGTTGAGGTCGTCGCCGAAGACGGTCACCGGGTCGCCGTCGACCATGTCGAAGCTCGGGTAGAAGACGCCCTCCAGGCCGATCTGCCCGGGCTTGGCCGCGGGCGCCTTGACCACACCGTAGGAGAGGAAGCTCGAGTCCTCGGGCAGGAAGACCGTCGGACCGGTGTAGGCGACGTCGCCGTTGCCGTCGGTGATCGTGATGATCGGCGCGTAACCGTGACCGATCAGGAAGATGTCGGTGCTGCCGATGCCGAGCGGGTGGTTGACCCGGAGGTCGTAGCCCTTCTCCTCACCGGAGCCGCACACGTCCTCGTAGGTCAGGTCGGCGCTGAACTTGATCGCCATGCCGGCCCGCGGCCCCTCGGTCAGCCAGGTGTCCTCGTACTGGTCGACGCTGAAGCAGAAGTCGTCGAGCTGGTCGGTGCTGAACAGGCCGCCGGGGTTGAAGTCGTCGTACTGGGTGAGGTTGTTGGTGAAGGTCGACCCCTGCACGATGATCACGCCGCCCTGGTAGCCGAAGAGCCCGCCGATGGCGAAGCCGGCGAGCACGACCAGGATCGAGAGGTGGAAGAGCAGGTTGCCGGCCTCGCGCAGGTAGCCGCGCTCGGCGGCGACGAAGTCCACCCCGTCCTCGGTACGACGCAGCCGGTGGCGTCGACCGAGCACCGAGCGTGCGTTCGCCAGCACGTCCTCGACCGAGGCGTCGGTGCGGTAGGTGGTGTGCTCGGGCAGCCGGGAGAGGTTCTTCGGGGCGGCCGGCGGCTGGGCCCGCATCGCCCGGAAGTAGACGAAGAGACGCGGCACGATGCAACCGACCAGCGAGACCACGAGCAGCAGGTAGATCGCGGAGAACCAGGCCGAGTCGTAGACCGAGAACAGGTCGAGCTTCTCGTAGATCGGGGTGAGCTTCGGGTGCTCCTCCTTCCAGCGGGTCACGCCGAGGGCGTCCACGCCGGACTGGGGGATCACCGATCCGGGGATCGCGGCGAGCGCCAGCAGGAGCAGCAGCACCAGCGCGGTGCGCATGGAGGTGAGCTGGCGCCAGGTCCAGCGGGCCAGCTCGCGCGCGTTCAGCTCGCCGGCGCGGCGCTCGGAGCCCTTCTTCGACCTCGTCGACCTGACCGACTTGTCCGGCTTGTCCGATTCCGGCGGCTGCACCGGTGGGGTGTTCATGCGGGGTCCCCGACGCGTTGTTCGCTGGAGGAGCGAAGCGGCGGAAGCGAAGAACGTGGTGGGGTGCTCATACGACCGTCTCCCCGTAGTCGACCACCTGCAGCTGGACCCACTGGGTCAGGTGGTCCCACCAGCCGGTGACCATCGCGATCCCGAGCGCGATCATGAACACGCCGCCGGCCCGCATCACCCAGACCTGGTGCCGGCGCACCCACTTCAACCCGTTCAGCGCCCGCTCGTAGAAGACCGCGGCGAGCACGAAGGGCAGTCCGAGCCCGATCGCGTAGCAGAGTCCGAGGATCGCCCCGCGCGCCGCCGTACCGCCCTCGGCGTAGGTGAGGTTGGCGATCACGGCCAGCGTCGGTCCCACACAGGGCGTCCAGCCGATCGCGAAGAGCGCGCCGATCACCGGCGCCGCGGCCAGCCCGACGCCGGGCATCGCATGGATCCGCCACTCCCGCTGCAGCCACGGCACCGCGCCGGCGAAGACCAGGCCGAGCACGATCAGCAGCACGCCGAGCACGATGGTCAGCACGTCCTGCCACTGCTGCAAGCGGGCGGCGATCCCGCCGAAGGCGGTGAACGCGAAGACGAAGACCACCGCGAAGCCGAGCACGAACAGCAGCGAGCCCGCCAGCATCCGGCCGCGGTGCTCCGCAGCCTTGCCCGTGGCCAGGTCGGCCCCGGAGAGTCCGGTGGCGTACGAGAGGTAGCCGGGGAGCAGCGGGATCACGCACGGGGAGAAGAAGGAGACGATCCCGGCCACCAGCGCCACCGGTACGGCGACCACCAGCGCCCCGGACGACGCCTGGGCCTCGAACCACTCGCTCATGCAGCGCCCTCGGCGGGCAGGAGGTCCTCGACGAGGGTGAGCAGTGTGCTCTTGGAGGGGACCGGACCGTTGATCAGCGCCGCGACCCGTCCCTCGGTGTCGAGGATGAGGGTGGCCGGCGGGGCGTAGGGCGCGTACTTCCCGAAGCCGAGGAGCGTCTTGGAGCCGGGGTCGTAGAGGGAGGGGTAGTCCACGCCGCGGTCGCGCTCGAAGGCCGCCGCGGTCTCCGGGGCGAGGTCCCGGATGTTGATGCCGACGAAGGCCGTCTGGTCCGGGTGGTCCTCGGCGAGCTCCGCCTCGGCCTCCACCAGCATCGGCATCTCGGTCCGGCAGGGCCCGCAGCCGGACCACCACACGTTGACCACCACGACCTGGCCGCGCAGGTCGGCGAGGTCGAGCGGCTCGTCCTGGACCGTGGTGCCGCTGACCTCGACCGGCTCGGCGCGGTCGTCGGCGGCGACCTCGATGACCTGGCCGTCACCGGCGACGTACTCGACGCCCTCGGTGCCGCCCACGTCCGAGCAGCCGGTCAGGACCAGCGCAGCGGCCAGCACGGCCGCTGCGCGCACACGCAACGTCATTCCGGGGGCGTCCCCTCCGGCTTGAGCTCCTCGGGTGCGTCGCCGGCGGAGAACGGCGCCGCGACGTCACCGCGCGGGATCAGGTCGATGGCCGGCTCGGCATAGGTGATCTGGGTGATCTCGAGGCTGGTGAACCCGAACGAGGTGACCGAGCACAGCGTGCACTGACGCTTGCGGGGGTCGTGCAGGAAGGAGCGCTTCTCCACGGCCAGCCGGGTGATCCAGATCGGCAGCTGGTGGGAGACCAGCACCGCCTCGTGCCCCTCGGCGGCCGCGCGGGCGTCCTCGACGGCGTCAAGCATCCGCGCCACGACCTGCTTGTAGGGCTCGCCCCACGACGGCTTGAACGGGTTGTAGAGGTGGCGCCAGGTGCGCGGGTCGCGCAGCGCGTTCTCGCCGCCGGCGAAGCGCTTGCCCTCGAACCGGTTGGTGGACTCCAGCACCCGCTCCTCGACCCCGATCTCCAGGCCCAGCTTGTCGGCGAGCGGCGCAGCGGTCTCCCGCGCCCGCTCCAGCGGCGAGGAGCGGATCACGGTGATGTCGCGGTCGGCCAGGTGCCCGGCGGCCTTCAGCGCCATCGCCCGGCCGCGGTCGGAGAGGTGGAATCCGTCCCGGCGGCCGTAGAGGACGCCGTCGGGGTTGTGCACCTCGCCGTGGCGCAGCAGGTGGACCCACGTGTCCGGGGTGGCGCTGCGGGTCGATCCGGGGCGTGCCTGTCGTGCCATCAGTTCTCTCCTGGGGTGGTGGCGGCCCTCGCCGCCGCCTCGGCGGCCGCGGGCAGCGCGTCGAGCACAACCTGCACAGCCCGGTCGTCGTGGGCGGCGGAGACGAACCACGCCTCGTACGCCGACGGCGGCAGGTGCACCCCCTGGTCGAGCATGCTGTGGAACAGCGCGCCGTACGCCGCCACGTCGGTGCGCTGCGCCCCGGCGAAGTCGGTGACGGGCGCGGCGTCGGGGGTCAGGAAGACCGAGAACATCGACCCCGTCGACTGGATGACGTGCGGCAGTCCGGCCGCGGAGAAGGTGTCGGCGACGGCGGCGCGCAACGTGTCGGCGACCGCGTCCAGGTGGGCGTAGACGTCGTCGGTGGCGGCCTGCAGCGTGGCCAGGCCGGCGGCCGTCGCCACCGGGTTCCCGGACAGGGTGCCCGCCTGGTAGACCGGCCCGTCCGGCGCGAGCGCGGACATCACGTCCGCGCGTCCCCCGAACGCGGCGGCCGGGAGTCCACCGCCCATCACCTTGCCGAACGTCATCAGGTCCGGGGCCCAGCCCTCGTGGGCGCCGTCGGTGCCCCACTGTCCCGAGCGGGAGACCCGGAAGCCGGTCATCACCTCGTCGCTGATGAACAGGGCGCCGTGGGCGCGGCAGGTCTCGGCGAGGAACGCGTTGAAGCCGGCGCCGTCCACGGTCGTCGGCGGGACCACGCCCATGTTGCCGGGTGCGGCCTCGGTGATCAGGCAGGCGATCCGGTCGCCGTGCTCGGCGAAC
The DNA here is from genome assembly GCF_006494815.1 of Nocardioides sambongensis. NCBI lineage: Bacteria > Bacillati > Actinomycetota > Actinomycetes > Propionibacteriales > Nocardioidaceae > Nocardioides > Nocardioides sambongensis. Next base: position 3,953,235 of record NZ_CP041091.1, on the reverse strand, counting down.
GCCGCGCGCACCGCCGCGGGGTCGTTGTAGGGCAGCACCAGGGTGAGCGCGGTCGAGGACTCCGGGACGCCGGGGGTGCCGGGGATGGCGAAGGTGGTCAGGCCGGAGCCGGCGGAGGCGAGCAGCGAGTCGACGTGGCCGTGGTAGCAGCCGGCGAACTTCACCACCAGGTCGCGGCCGGTGAAGCCGCGGGCGAGTCGGATCGCCGACATCGTCGCCTCGGTGCCGGAGGAGACCAGGCGCAGCCGCTCGACCGGCGTACGGGCGACGATCTCCTCGACCAGCGCGACCTCCCCCTCGGTCGGGGTGCCGTAGGAGGTGCCGCGGGCGACCGCCGCGTTGATCGCCGCCATCACCTCGGGGTGCTGGTGGCCGAGCAGCATCGGGCCCCAGGAGCAGATCAGGTCGACGTAGGTGTTGCCGTCGACGTCGGTGAGCCACGGACCCTCGGCGCTGGCCACGAAGCGGGGCGTCCCCCCGACCGCGTTGAACGCCCGAACCGGCGAGTTCACCCCACCAGGGGTGACCGCGCGTCCCCGCGCGAAGAGCCGCTCCGAACGGGCGACGGGTCGAGCAGGGGCGCGGCGCAGGTCAGACTCGGGCGTCACCGCCTCATTGTCGCCGATCGGTCCAAGGACCCGGAATCGGCCCGCCCCGCCCCTCCCCGCCGCGGCCGCTGTCCACGATCCGGACCCCTCGCCGGACGTCCCGCGAAACCGCAGGTCAACGCGGCATTACCACGCCGACGGGCCGGATCGACGGATCTTCGTCCTGTGACACCCGTAACTCCGTGTGTCACTATTCGTTGTGAACCTCGTCGCACCCGTGGGAGGCGGGCGACGGCGCTCGACCAGCACCGAGTCGGGCGTGAGGACCACCTGGTCGTTCGTCGCACCAGGGACTAAGGGGAGAGAGAACGCGATGTCGAGGAAGCGTCTGGGGCGCGCGCAGCGAATCGCCACCATCGTTCCGTTGGCTCTGCTGTCGACCGCATGGACCGCGAGTGTCGCGGGGATCGGCGGGCCCAGCCCGATGCTGGCCGCCGACAACGCCGCACCCGGCACCCTGGCCGACGGCACCAGCGTGCCGGCCGAGGAGTTCGAGGACCCCGCCAGCATGTCCAACCCCGGCTCCGTCGAGGGCTTCGAGGACGGCAACGGCGCGGGCATCATCACCGCCGCGAGCACCAACCAGATCCCCTCCGCCGCGCTGGCCGCCTACCAGCGGGCCGAGAGCGTGATCAACTCCGCCGACGAGTCGTGCAAGCTGACCTGGCAGCTGGTCGCCGCCATCGGCCGCGTCGAGTCCAACCACGGGCGCACCGGCGGCAACGTGCTCGACGACGACGGCTTGGCCAAGCCGGGCATCTTCGGCGACCCGCTCAACGGCAAGCGCAAGACGCAGGCGATCAGCGACACCGACGGCGGCCAGTACGACAACGACACCCGGTGGGACCGCGCGGTCGGCCCGATGCAGTTCATCCCGCAGACCTGGGGCGTGGTCGGCGTCGACGCCGACGGTGACGGGCAGCGCAACCCCCAGGACATCGACGACGCCGCCCTCGCCACGTCGGTCTACCTCTGCTCCGGCTCCGACGACCTGTCCACCACGAAGGGCCAGCGCGCCGCCGTCTACCGCTACAACAACAACGAGGAGTACGTCGATCTCGTCCTGCGGATCATGGACGCCTACCTGGAGGGCGACTACACCTCGGTCCCGAACAACTCGACCGCGGCCGGCTACATCGTGCCGGGCGACCAGAGCTACAACCCCGGCGACGACACCGGGAGCAGCAGCGACGACGAGGCGCCCGGCGTCTTCAACGACCCCGACACCAACACCGGCGGCGGCAGCGACGACGGCGACACCGGTGGCGACCCGGGTAGCGACCCGGGAGACAAAGGCTCCGATGGCGACACCGGAAGCGACCCGGGAGACGAGGGTCCCGGAAACGGCGGCAATAAGGACAACGAACCTGCAGCCCCGGACAGCGTTGGCGAGAAGGTCAAGGAGAAAGTCGATGACCTCGACAAGGGGCTTGGCGGACTCGTCAACGGCGTGCTCGGGCTCCTGGCCCCAAACGAAGCGGCGACGGCGTGCAAAGCCGCCTTCCCGAAGCTCACACAGGCCCTCCAGTACATCGGTTGTCTGGTCTCGTACGGCCTTAAGCAGTAGTTGCTGGCGGGGGCCTTAGACACGCCAGGGCGCTACAACTCGGCGATCCCACGATGGCGCGTAACCATCCGACTAGCTTGGTTCTCCGGTACCCGAGAGGCGGGACCGTGTGCGCGCCGAGCGTCAGCGGCGCAGCAGCGTCGCGGCCTCGGTCGCCCAGTAGGTCAAGATGATGTCCGCGCCGGCCCGGCGGATCGAGGTCAGCGTTTCCAGGATCGCCGGCTCCCGGTCGATCCAGCCCCGCTCGGCGGCCGCCTCCACCATCGCGTACTCCCCCGAGATGTTGTACGCCGCCACCGGCACGTCGACGGCCTCGCGGACCCGGCGGATCACGTCCAGGTAGGCCAGCGCCGGCTTCACCATCACCAGGTCCGCCGCCTCCTCGATGTCCAGCAGCGCCTCGGCGACGCCCTCGCGGGCGTTGCGTCCGTCCTGCTGGTAGGTGCGCCGGTCTCCCTTCAGGCTGCTGTCGACCGCCTCCCGGAACGGGCCGTAGAAGGCGGAGGCGTATTTCGCGGAGTAGGCCAGGATGCCGGTGTCGGTGTGCCCGGCCCGGTCGAGCGCGTCCCGGATCACCGCGACCTGACCGTCCATCATCCCGCTGGGGCCGACCAGGTCGACGCCGGCGTCGGCCATCACCACGGCCATCTCGGCGTACCGGAGGAGTGTGGCGTCGTTGTCGACGCGACCGTCGGGAGTGAGCACTCCGCAGTGGCCGTGGTCGGTGAACTCGTCCAGGCAGAGGTCGCCCATCACCACCAGGTTGTCCCCAACCTCGGCGGCCACGTCGGCGATGGCGACGTTGAGGATGCCCTCGGGGTCGGTGGCGCCGGAGCCGACCGCGTCCTTGGTCTCGGGGATCCCGAACAGCATGATGCCCTTCAGCCCGGCCTGGACCGCCTCCGACGCCGCCCGCCGGAGGCTGTCGCGGGTGTGCTGGACCACCCCGGGCATCGAGCTGATCGGCCTCGGCTCCGAGGCGCCCTCCCTGACGAAGACGGGCAGGACCAGCTGGGCCGGCGTCAACGTGGTCTCGGCGACCAGCTCCCGCATCGCCGGCGTGGTCCGCAGCCGGCGGGGACGTACGACGGGGTGCTCGATGTCGCTCATGTCCTCATCCTCCCACCGGTGCGGGTTTCACCGGTCAGCCGGGGAAACCCGCACGACACGCCGTGCGCCATCGGCGTGTCGTGCGGGTTTCGGCCGACAGGTCCGCGGGTTTCCCCGGTCAGCCGGTGAAACCCGCACCTCCACCGACCCCCTCGAGCCCACCGAAAAACACCTCGACCCGGCTCACGCGTCACCACGTGTGCCGGGCCGAGGGCGGAGGATCAGGCCTTGCGGCGCCGACCCGAGGGCTTGCGGTCGCTCGGCTTGGTGACCGGCTCCCCCGCCTCGAGCAGCGCGGCGCGACGTGCGGCGCCGAAGGCGGCCAGCGACTCGACCAGCACCTCGACGTCGGGCTTGTCGGCCATCACGTCGACCCGCAGGCCGTGCTCCTCGGCGGTCTTCGCCGTGGCGGGACCGATCGTCGCGATCACCGTCGAGGCGTGCGGCTTGCCCGCGATGCCGACCAGGTTGCGCACGGTGGAGGAGGAGGTGAAGACCACCGCGTCGAACTTGCCGGACTTGATCGCGTCCCGCGTCGGCGCCGGCGGCGGGGCGGCCCGGACCGTGCGGTAGGCGGTGACGTCGTCGCACTCCCAGCCCAGGTCGATCAGTCCGGCGACCAGGTTCTCGGTGGCGATGTCGGCACGCGGCAGGAAGACCCGGTTGATCGGGTCCAGCTGCTCGTCGTACTCGGGCCAGACCTCGAGCAGGCCGGCGGCGGACTGCTGGTCGGTGGGCACCAGGTCGGCGCGCAGACCCCAGTCGGCGATCGCGGCGGCGGTCTTGTCACCCACCGCAGCGATCTTGAGGCCGGAGAAGGCGCGGGCGTCGAGGCCGTACTCCTCGAACTTCTCCCGGACCGCCCGCACCGCGTTGACCGAGGTGAACGCGATCCACTCGTAGCGGCCCTCGACGAGGCCGCGCACGGCCTTGTCCATCTGCTGCGGGTTGCGCGGCGGCTCGACCGAGATGGTCGGCACCTCCTCGGGCACCGCGCCGAAGCCGCGCAGCCGGGTGGAGAGCGACGCCGACTGCTCCTTGGTGCGCGGCACCAGGACCCGCCAGCCGAAGAGCGGCTTGGTCTCGAACCAGGAGAGCTTCTCGCGCAGGTCGACGACCTTGCCGACCACCGTGATCGCCGGCGGCGCGATCCGCGCGGAGCGGGCGTCGGCGGCGATGTTGGCCAGCGTGGAGGTCACCGTCTGCTGCTCGGTGGTGGTGCCGACCCGGGTCATCGCGACCGGCGTCTGCGGCGAGCGGCCGGTCGCGATCAGCTGCTCGGCGATGTCGCCGATCTGGCCGACGGCCGAGAGCAGCACCAGGGTCGGGGCGTCGGCGTACCGCTTCCAGTCGACCTTGTCGCCGCAGGTCACCACGGCGACCTCGCGCTGGTCCTTGGTGGTCAGCGGGATGCCGGCGTAGGCGGGGACCGCGGAGACCGAGGAGACGCCCGGGACGACCTCGAACGGCAGCCCCGCCTTGGTCACCGCCTGTGCCTCCTCCGGCCCGAGGCGTAGAGGAACGGGTCGCCGCCGAGCAGCCGGACCACCCGCAGCCCCCGCTTGGCCTGCTTCACGACCACCTTCGCGCGGGCGGCGTGGGTCAGCGGCTGGCCGTCCTCACCGAAGCCGCCGTCGTGGAGCTCCGGACCGCCGGCCGGGGCCTCCTCGTCCTCCTCCACGTCGAGTACGACGTCATCGCGCAGCGCGGCGACCAGAGCGTGGTGCTCGGGCGCCTCGGTGATGATCACGTCCGCATCGGCGATGAGTTGGACGGCGCGGACTGTCAGCAGTTCGGGGTCACCCGGCCCGGTGCCGACGAAGGCGACACTGGCGTGAGTGATCTGGGGGGCGTCGGCGGGGGCAGCCGTCTTGGCTGTCGTGGCTCGCGTCATGCGTCATGCACCTCTGCTGATTGTGCGGTCGTGTGCGGGTCGTGCATCCCGAGAACATCGTCCGGCCGGGCGACGCCGGGCGGCGTCTCCAGGCGGTGGGCTCCGTCCTCGAGCATCTCGGTGGCCAACCGTCGCCCGAGCGCGTCGGCGTCGTGACGCCAGTTGTCAGGGTCCGTCGCCAGGAGCACGGAAGCGGACTTCCGTATGGAGAGGGCCCCGTCGGTCGAGAGGACGATCGCGCGCAGCCACAGTTCGTGACGCCCCGGTTCCTCTGCCTCGGCCACCTCGGCCAGCGCCCCGATCGGGGCGGAGCATCCGCCCTCGAGGGTGGCCAGGGTGCTGCGCTCGGCCAGGACGCAGGCCCGGGTGACCGGGTCGTCCAGGGCGCCGAGCGCCTCACGGGTCGCGCCGTCGGAGGCGCGACACTCGATCGCCAGCGCACCCTGTCCGGGGGCCGGCAACATCTGCAGCGGGTCGAGCACCTCGGTCGCCTCGCCGGCCCGCCCGAGACGGGCCAGCCCGGCCCGGGCGAGTACGACGGCGTCGTACCGCCCGGAGGTGACGTGCCCGATCCGGGTGTCCACGTTGCCCCGCAGCCCGCGCACCTCGACCCCGAGACCGAGCGCGTGCAGCTGGGCCGCGCGGCGCGGGGAGCCGGTGCCGACGATGCTGCCGACGGGCAGCTCGCCGAGGGTGAGTCCGTCCCGTGCCACCACCACGTCGCGCGGGTCCTCCCGCGGCGGGACGGCGACCAGCGCGATCCCCGGCTCGGGGGCGGTGGGCAGGTCCTTGAGGGAGTGGACGGCGACGTCGACCTCGCCGGCCAGCAGGGCCTCGCGCAGCGCACTGACGAAGACGCCGGTGCTGCTGGAGCCGGCCAGCGGGGTGCCCGCGGCCTGGGAGCGGTCGCCGTCGGTGGTGATCTCCACCAGCTCGGTGGCGATGCCCAGCTCCTCGATCAGGGTGGCCACGTGGCCGGTCTGGGTGGTGGCCAGCGCGGAGCGCCGGGTGCCGATCCGCAGCACGGTCGGAGGGACGGAGGTCATCGGTCGCCTCCTTCGTCGTTGACCCCGACCGCACGGGTGACGGCGTCGACCGCCTCCGGGTCGAGGGCGAAGAGCTCGGCCAGCGCGGCGGCGTAGGAGACGGCGCCCTGGTCGTTGGCGAGCTCCTTGACCCGCACGGTCGGCTCGTGCAGCAGCTTGTCGGCGACACGTCGCACGGTGTGCTGGAGCTCGGCGCGCACCTGGGGGTCGAGCTCGGGCAACCGGCTGTCCAGGCGGGTCATCTCCGCGTCCACCACGGAGGTCGCCATCGAGCGCAGGGCGACCACGGTCGGGGTGACGCTGGCCTGACGGCGGGCGGCGAGGAAGGCGGTGACCTCCTCGCCGACGATGCGGCGCACCTCGTGCACCTCCTCGGCGGCCTGGTCGCCGAGCAGCACGGTGGCCAGGTCGGCCAGGCCGACCAGGTGCACGTCGGGCAGGTCGCCGACCGACGGGTCCACGTCGTGGGGCAGTGCCAGGTCGACCACGGCGAGCGGCTCGGTGCGGGTGCCGCGGGCGGCGCGCACCACGTCCACGGTGAGCACCGCGCCGACCGCGCCGGTGCAGCTGATCACCACGTCGGCGTCGGCCAGGGTGCCGGGCAGGTCGGCCAGGCGGACCGGGATGCCGTCGTACTGGGCGGCGAGGCGCTCGGCGCGCTCGGCGGAACGGTTGACCACCGCGATCCGGGCCGCGCCCAGGCGCCGCAGCGTGGCGGTGGCGAGGCCGGCCATCGCGCCGGCGCCGATCACCACGGCGTTGCGTCCGGCGACCGGGTCCGCCCCGCGCAGCGAGCGGCCGATCTCGGCCAGCGCCGCGGTCACCAGCGTGGGTGCGACCTGGTCGATGCCGGTCTCGGCCCGGCTGCGCTTGCCGACCCGCAGTGCCTGCTGGAAGAGCACGTTCAGGGCGGGTCCGACGGTGCCGAGCTCCTGGCCGCGGCGCAGCGCGTCCCGGGTCTGGCCGAGGATCTGGCCCTCGCCGAGCGCCATCGAGTCCATCCCGGCGGCGACCTTGAACAGGTGCGAGATCGCGCCGTCGTCGTAGTGCACGTAGAGGTGCGGGAGCATCGCCTCCGTGGTGGAGCCGGCGCGCTCGACCAGCAGGCGCGAGAGCTCCTCGATGCTGCCGTGGAACCGGTCGACCTCGGTGTAGATCTCGAGCCGGTTGCAGGTCGAGATGACCGTCGCCTCGGTGACGTGGTCACCGCTGGCCGCGTCGGCGATCAGCTTCTGCACACCGCTGTCGTCGAGGGCGACCTTCTCCAGCAGCGCGACGGGTGCGGAGTTGTGGGAGATCCCCACCACCAGCACGCTCATGCCGCACCTCCGCCCGCGCCGGCGATCGGCTCCGTACCGGCGATCGGCTCCGTACCGGCGATCGGCTCGGCACCGGCGAGCGGCTCCGCGCCGCCACCGGCCTTCCGCTGCTCGTGGTAGGCGAGGATCTGCAGCTCGATGGAGAGGTCGACCTTGCGGACGTCGACGCCGTCGGGCACCGCGATCACGCCGGGCGCGAAGTTCAGGATGCTGGTGATGCCGACGCCGACCATCCGGTCGGCCACGTCCTGGGCCGCGGCGGCCGGGGTGGCGATGACACCGATGGCGACCGCGTCGTCGCGGACGATCGCCTCCAGGTCGTCGAAGGGGCGGACCTCGATGCCGGCGACCTTCTTGCCGTGCACCACCGGATCGGCGTCCAGCAGCGCGACGACCCGGAAACCACGGCTGCGGAAGCCGGAGTAGTTCGCCAGCGCGTGGCCGAGGTTTCCGATCCCCACGATGACCACGGGCCAGTCCTGGGTCACCCCGATCTCGCGGGCGATCTGGTAACGCAGGTAGTCCACGTCGTACCCGACCCCACGGGTGCCGTAGCTGCCCAGATAGGAGAGGTCCTTGCGGAGCTTGGCGGAGTTCACGCCGGCCGCGGAGGCCAGGTCCTCACTCGAGCACGTCCGGATGCCGCTCTCGGCCAGTCCGGTCAGCGCCCGCAGGTAGACAGGCAGGCGGGCGACCGTGGCCTCCGGGATCACCCGGGCGGCTTCGCTCGAACTCCGTGCGCTCACAGCTCCACTTTCCAGCCGCACCGGTCCCGGCGCGGCGGATTCACTGTAGGAGTTTGTGAACGGGCGAACAAAATTGGAGTTCGCGCCCGATCCACGCTAGAACAGGCCGGCTGTGCCGACGACGGCGGGGTCGGTTACGACTCAGTACGACGAGCGCGCCGCCAGCCGCGCGAACGCCCACCCTGCGGGGGCGTCGGTGGCCGCAGCGCGCGCCGCAGACGGCCCGGGTCGACCCGCCAGAAATCGTGCTGGGCGCCGTCCACCAGGGTCACCGGGATCTCGTGCCCGTAGCGCTCCTCGAGCGCGGGGTCGCCCTCGATCGACACCTCCCGGTAGGACTCCCCCAGCTCGGCGCAGACCGTGGCGACCACCTGGATCGCGTCCTCGCAGAGGTGGCATCCCGGTCGGGAGTAGACGGTGACCCGCGGCGCGCCGCTCATCGAGTCCTCATCCGAGGAGGTGGTCCCGGTGGCGCCGGGCCACCCCGCGCAGGACGCCCTTGCGGACCTTGCCGGTCACCGTCCGCGGCAGGGCGTCGACGATCTCGATCCGGGTGGGCTGCTTGAAGCCGGCCAGCTGCTCGGCGCAGCGGGCGGTGACCGCGTCCACCACCGCGGCCGGCTCGTGGGCGTCCTCCGGCACCACGTAGGCGACGACCGCCTCACCGGTGCTCTCCTCGGGGGCGCCGACGACGGCGGCGGCGCGCACCCCGGCGGCGTCGGCGATCACCGACTCCACCTCGAACGGATAGACGTTGAAGCCCGAGACGATGATCAGGTCCTTGACCCGGTCCACCAGGAAGAGGTCGCCGTCGGAGTCCAGGAACCCGACGTCGCCGGTGGACCACCAGCCGTCCTGGTCGGGACCGTCGGAGCCGTCCGGCCAGTAGCCGCTGAACAGGTTCGCGCCGCGGATCTGGATCTGCCCGGGGTCGTCACCCGCGTCCTCGGGGAACGGGCGCCCCCAGTCGTCGACGAGCCGCAGGTCGATGCCGTCCAGCGCAGTGCCCACCGAGCCCGGCTTGGGGGTGGCCGAGCGCAGCGTGGTGGTGACCACCGGCGAGGCCTCGGTCAGGCCGTATCCCTGGTGCACGGTCACCTCGCCGGCGGCCTCGAACGCCTGCACCGTCTCCGCGGAGAGCGGGGCGGAGCCGGAGAGCATCATCCGCACCGGCCCGAGCCGCTCGGCGAGCGCGTCCATGCCGAGCCAGTGGGCGAAGACCGGCGGCGCCACGGGGACCACGCTGCAGGCCTCGTCCTCGATCACGTCGAGCGTGCCCTCCCGGTCGAACCGGTCGGCCAGGACGAGCTTGGCGCGGTGGCTGATCACCCCGCCGAGCACTGCGTTGAGCCCGTAGACGTGGAACAGCGGGAGCACCCCGAGCACCACGTCGTCGCCGCGGATCATCGGCGGCTCGACCGCGGCGACCTGGGCCACGTTCGCCAGCAGCGCCCGGTGGCTGAGCATCGCGGCACGGGGCTCGCCGGAGGTGCCGCTGGTGTAGAGCAGGACGGCCAGCTTCTCCGGGTCCGGCAGCGGCGGGACCGGCTCGGGGTCGACGTCGCGCAGTGCGTCGAAGTCGAGCTCGGTCGGGCCCGCGGCGGCGCCGTCGCCCGCGACGAGCACCAGCCGGCACCCGGGCGCGTCGCCGGCGGCCTCCGCGGAGAGCGCGGCACGGACCAGATCCACGGTCGCTGCGTCGGCGATGACCAGACGGGCGCCGGAGTCGGCGATCATCCGGGACAGCTCGGGCACCGAGGAGCCGGGGTTGACCGGCACCGCGACCGCCTGGGCCCGCAGCACACCGAGGTAGCCGGTGACGAACTCAAGGCGGTTGCCGAGGACCAGCATCACCCGGTGGCCGGCGACGATGCCGGCGCGGCCCAGCCCGGTCGCCACCCGGGAGACCTCCGCGTCCAGCTCGGACCAGGTGACTCCGCGGCCGCTGGTCTCGACGACGGCGAGCGAGGAGGGCAGGTCGGCGGCGGCTTCCGCGACGAGGGCGGCGACGTCCGGGGCTGCTGGCGCAGACATGGGGTGATCCTACGGTCCGGCCGCCAAGCGGGTGGGCGAGGCCGTGACCCGAGCCGGGGACACATCCCGGCCGGGCGCCTACGCTGACGCCATGTCGCCCTCGGACCGTTCGCGTCGTCCCGACCTCCAGCTGCGCTCCACCCTGGCCGGCGAGGCGGCGGCAGCGGCCGCGGAGGTCGAGACCGCCCTCACCACGCCGCCCGACCCCCGGGCCGCGGCCTTCTTCGACGTCGACAACACGGTGATGCAGGGCGCCAGCATCTTCCACCTGGCCCGTGGCCTCTACCGCCGCCGTTTCTTCACCACCCGCGACATCCTGGGCGCCGCCTGGAAGCAGGCCTACTTCCGAGTGGCCGGCATCGAGGACCCCGAGCACGTCGCCGACGCCCGCAACTCGGCCCTGGCCTTCATCGCCGGCCACACCGTGACCGAGCTGGAGGAGCTCGGCGAGGAGATCTTCGACGAGGCGATGGCACACCGGATCTGGCCGGGCACCCGCGCACTCGCCCAGATGCACCTCGACCAGGGACAGCGCGTCTGGCTGGTCACCGCCGCACCGATCGAGATCGCCTCCCTGATCGCCCGCCGCCTCGGCCTGACCGGCGCCCTGGGCACGGTCGCCGAGCACGTGGACGGGGTCTACACGGGGCGGCTGGTCGGCGACATGCTGCACGGGCCAGCCAAGGCGGTCGCGGTGCAGGCGCTGGCCGAGCGCGAGGGTCTGGACCTCTCCGCCTGCTCTGCCTACTCGGACTCCGCGAACGACCTGCCGATGCTGAGCATGGTGGGCGACCCGTGCGCGATCAACCCGGACCCGAAGCTGCGGGCACACGCCCGTGAGCACGGGTGGCGGGTGCACGACTACCGCACCGGCCGGAAGGCGGCACGGATGGGGATGATCGGGGTGTCGGCGGCCGCCGGCGCGGCACTGACCGCCTCCGTCGTACGGCGTCAGGCGCGTCGGCTGGGTCGCTGAGCCGAGCCACCCGACCCCACCGGGCGCCGACCGCCCCCGGTGCTAGTGCGACACCACGTCCCATATGGTGCGATCGGTGTCGGCGGGGCGCGTTCCACCGTAAGATCCCCACTTGGGAGCTTGAGGGAGGGGTCCTGGTATGGCATGGGAGAGGGACGTCGCGCGCGGGTTCGATGCGCTGCGTGCTGCCGTCCTGGCCGCGCTCGCCCCCGGGCCGGCCGCAGGCGTGGCCGGCGGAGTGCTGGCGATGGCCTCCGGCACCGGCGCCCACCTGGCCGGCGACCGCCTCCAGACCGAGGCGACGGGTTCGACCACCCGCCGTCCCGAGGACGACGAGCAGCGCCCCGACGACACCGGGCAGGCCGCCTCGTCCGAGGAGAGCGCCGAGGAGCGCGAGCGCCTGATCGGGCTCGTCGAGCTCGCCCGCGGCGGGGACGCCGACGCGTTCGGGCTGCTCTACGACCACTACCAGCCCTCGGTCTACCGCTTCCTCTACTACCGCACGCGCGCCGTCCAGACAGCCGAGGACCTCACCTCGGAGACGTTCTTCCGGGCGCTGCGCAACATGTCCTCGTTCCGGTGGCAGGGCAAGGACTTCGGCGCCTGGTTGATGACCATCGCGCGCAACCTGGCCACCGACCACTTCAAGGCCGGCCGCACCCGGTTGGAGATGGCCACCGAGGACATGGGACAGCACGACGCCTCCACCGAGGGCCCGGAGGCGGCGGTCCTGGCCAGCCTGACCAACGAGATCCTGCTGGACGCGCTCAAGGAGCTGCCCAACGAGCAGCGGGACTGCCTGGTGATGCGGTTCCTGCAGGGCCTCAGCATCGCCGAGACCGCGGCGGCCCTGGGCCGCAGCGACGGTGCGATCAAGCAGCTCCAGCTGCGCGGCGTGCGCAACCTCGCCAAGCTGATGCCGGAGGGGATCCGATGACCGCCCGGCCCGGCGCCGCAGCCTCCCGGCGAAGGGGTGCAGGTCACAGTGGCGACCGCGTAACCTCCGGGCGCCGCCCGTCGTTGGACGCCTGCCAGGATCCGTGCACCGGTGGACAACGAGGACGAGCGTCATGATGGGCTCCGCGAAGACGCGCCGCGCCGAGGAGTTCGACGCACTGGTCAGCGGACGAGCCACCCACGCCGACGCCGACCGGTACGACGAGCTCCTCGAGGTCGTCGGCGCCCTCCGTGCTGTCCCCGAGGTCGAGGCGCGGCCCGAGTTCGTCGCCGACCTGCGCAGCCAGCTGCTGGCCGCCGCGCAGCGCCAGGAGCGCCCGGCCCTGGACGACGCCACCGCCCGCCGCCTCACGCCGGCCCAACGCCGCGGTGCCGGCGAGCGTCGACTGGCCGCAGCGCTCGGCGGTTTCGCCGTCGTCGCCGCAACCGGGTCGATGGCGATGGCCTCCCAGGGCGCGCTGCCCGGCGACGTGCTCTACCCCGTGAAGCGGGCGATGGAGAACGCCGAGACCAACCTCGCCACCGGCGACGCCGACAAGGCCGACGCCCTGCTCGAGCACGCCGAGGTGCGGCTCAGCGAGGTCGAGGCGCTGGCCGCGCAGGCCGAGTCGGACGCCGACGCGATCAACCGCACCCTCGAAGCGTTCGACAGCCAGTCGAGCGAGGCGGCTCGGCTCGCGCTCGAGGACTACAACGGTGGCGGCGACGCGAGCGGGATCAGCGACCTGCGCTCCTTCAGCGACCGCAGCCTCACCCGCCTCACGGCGCTGAGCGGCTCGCTGCCCGAGGGGGCCCGCCCGACGCTGATCACCACGGCGGAGAACCTGGCCCGGATCGACAACGACGCCTACGACCTCTGCCCGGACTGTGCCTCCAGCCTGCTGATCCAGCTGCCGGAGTTCACCGTGCGCTCGCTGCAGCCGCCGGCCGACCTGGTCGAGGACCCCGAGCTCACGGACGTCCCCGAGATCACCGAGGACGACCTCGAGGCCGGCAAGACGATCCGGCCGCCGGGGACGGGCTCCTCCCAGGAGCCGCGGCCGGGCAGCTCCGAGGCCCCCCGCGGCGAGAAACCCGACCAGGGCGAGAAGGGTGAGAAGGGCGACCAGGACGCGCCGACCGAGGACGACCCGCTCACCGAGGACCCCGAGGACGGCGGCCTGCTCGGCAACACCGTCCGCTCCCTCACCAAGGGGCTCGGGCTGGACGGCGGCAAGGACGCCGACGGCAACGAGAAAGGCCTCCTCGGTGGCGTCGTCGGCCTGCTGGGTCTCGGCGGCTGAACGCCGGCCCGGACCCTGATCGGCCGCGAAGCCCTCGGCCAGACAACACGGTCAGCCAGACGGCAGGCTCAACCAGACGACACGGTCAGCCGAAGACCGAGGTGCGCTGCATCAAAAGGCTGTAGAGCGTGTGCTGGATCGTCTCGCGCACCTGGTCGGTCACGTTGAAGACCAGCATCGGGTCGTCGGCCGCGCCGTCCTCGTACTCGTCGGTGCGGATCGGCTCGCCGAACTCCAACAGCCACTTGGAGGGCAGCGGGATCAGCCCGAGCGGCCCGAGCAGCGGGAAGAACGGCGTGATCGGGATGTAGGGCACGCCGAGCAACCGGGCCAGCGAGGGGATGTTGCCGACCAGCGGATAGATCTCCTCGGCGCCGACCAGCGACAGCGGGATGATCGGGACGCCGGTGCGCATCGCCGCGGAGACGAAGCCCCCGCGACCGAAGCGCTGCAGCTTGTAGCGGTCGGAGTAGGGCTTGCCGATGCCCTTGAAGCCCTCGGGCCAGACACCGACCAGCTCGCCGCCCCGCAGCATCCGCTCGGCGTCCTCGCCACACGCCAGGGTGGCGCCGCCCTTGCGCGCGACCGATCCGACCAGGGGCAGCCGGAAGACCAGGTCCGCGCCGAGCGGCCGCAGGTAGCGGCCGGTCGCGTCGTGGATGGAGACCATCGTCATCAGGCCGTCGACCGGGACCGTCCCGGAGTGGTTCGACACCACCAGGGCACCCCCCTCGGACGGGATGTTGTCGGCGCCACGGACCTCGATCCGGAACCACTTCTGGGCGATCGGTCGCAGCGCGGCCATGAAGAACTTCTCGGTGATCTCGGCGTCGAAGCCGTACTCGTCGACGGTGTAGTCACCGGTCACCCGGCGGCGCAGGAACGCCAGGAACCGGGCCAGCTGCGGCTCCCACTGGTCGCCGAAGAGCTCACGGCTGGCGTGCTGGAACGCGGCCAGCCAGTCACCGGCAGGGATGCCGTGCGGCTCGTGCACGGTGACGCGCGGCGGTACGTCGGAGGCCGCGGGCGTCTCGGCGTCCGGGCTCTCCGCGTCCGGGCTCTCCGCGTCCGGGCTCTCGGCACCCGACTCCCGGCGACCGTTCTCCTCGGCCACCCCCGGGACCCGGCGCTCTGGTCCGGCGCCTGGTCGACCGCGCCGACGGCGTCGTCGGTGGTCTCGTCGACCGTCTCGTCGGCGGTATCCGTGGGCGGCGTCGCCGACCCCGGGGACCTGGCCGGCCGGCGCTTCGCGGACGGAGCCAGGCCGCGCGCGGCGCTGGAGGGCCGCTGGCCGGTGCCGCGACCCGGGCGGCCACCGGTGCCGATCGGGATGATCTCCGCGTCACCCATCGCTCATGCCTCGCTGCCGGCGATCGAGAAGGAAGGGGCTCCGACGGCCGGGCGCGCGGAGTCCTCCTCCGCGTCGGGGAGACGGGAGGCGAGGGCGCCGAGCACCCTGTCGGCGCGGCCGCCGGCCGGGGCGAGGGTCGCCCCGAACTCGGCGAACGCCTGCTCGGTGGAGTAGGTCGGCTCGAAGCCGAGGACGTCGCGCATCGCCGAGGTGTCCACGCCGCGCCCGAAGGTGAGGAAGGCGAGCAGCTCGGGCGAGAGGTCCACCTTCCGGGTGGGACGCAGCGCCGAGCCCATCGTGCCCACCGCGAAGGAGGGCAGCGGCACGCTCGGGCGCTGCAGCCGACGCAGGGCCTGGGACAGCACCAGCAGACCGTCGCCAGCGACGTTGAAGGTGCCGGGAACTCCCTCGGTGACCGCGTGCTGGAGCACCCGGTGCAGGTCGTCCTCGTGCAGCACCTGCAGGCGCGGGTCGAAGCCGAGGACGGTCGGGATGACCGGCAGTCGCAGGTAGGACGTCAGCGGGCTGACCACCTCGGGACCGATCACGTTGGCGCAGCGCAGCAACGTGACCGCCACGTCGGGCCGGCGGCGTGCGAAGCCACGCACGTAGCCCTCCACCTCGGCCACGTCCTTGGCGTAGCCGGTGCGCGGTGCGCGACGCGGCTGCATGTCCTCGGTGAACATCGCCGGGTCGCGACTGCTCGCGCCGTAGGCGGTGGTCGACGACTTCACCACCAGCTGGCGCACCGACTCCGCCTTCTGGCAGGCGGCGAGGAGCTGCATCGTCCCGATGACGTTCAGCTCCTTCATCGTGCCGCGGGCACCCGCGCTGCCCGGCGTCGCGATGACGCTCATGTGGACGACGGTGTCGACGTCCTCCTTGGCGATCACCTTGGCGATCACCGGGTTGCGGATGTCGGCCCGGACGAAGGTCACGTCACCGATGTCGCCGCGAGGGGGGATGACATCCACCCCGAAGACACGGTCGACACCGGGCGCGGAGGCGAGTCGGCGCGCGAACGTACGTCCGAGGTCCCGGGAGACCCCGGTGATCAGGACCGTACGACCGTCGCCCATCACACCTGACCGAGAAGGAGCGGTCTTACTTGCCGAGCTTGCGGCGCTGCACGCGCGTCTTCTTCAGCAGCTTGCGGTGCTTCTTCTTCGCCATCCGCTTCCGGCGCTTCTTGATGACAGAACCCACTGGGAACCTCCACCCCGGACACGGGCCCGGGTCTCACGAACGAGTCCACCGACGGTGGTCGGCGGATTGGCCCAGCCTACTGGCAGGCGTGGGAGGGCGGAGAATCAGTGCGCCGGATGGGATGCCCGGCCTCCCCCGGCCCCGGGGACCGCGGCTGCGCCGAGGCTCGGCCGGCATCCGCCGGTCCGGCTCAGCCGACGTCGTAGAAGCTCTTGCGCAGGTAGTCGTTCACGTCGTCCTCGGTCACGCGGAACGAACGCCCCACACGCACGGCCGGCAGGTCGCCGCCGTGCACCAGTCGATACACCGTCATCTTGGAGACCCGCATCATCGTGGCCACCTCGGCGATGGTCAGGAACTTGGGGTCCGGCAAGGACTCAGGGCGCTCACGCGACGAAGGAGCCATGGTCAACCACGCTTTCTGTGCGTCCGCCACCGCCTTCCCCAGCGGTGATCGTCCGGACGCCTGTGCGTGAGAATAGGGCCTGCTGTGACCAGTGGGGAAGGGGTAGACCACTGGAACTTTCGACAATTCGGCGTGTCGGCTTGACCGGGACCAAAGCCCCAGCATGATCGGGACGGCTCGGCGCCGCCTCCGCGGGCCGGGCGGAGGCCGATCCACCCGGGCCGGAATGCGTCGGCGGGCCCTGACAGACTCGCCGGCATGGTGCTCCCCGGTGCGGTCGACGCGGTCCTCTTCGACCTGGACGACACCCTGGTGGATCACCGCGGAGCGGCCGAACGCGGCCTGCGGACCTGGCTGGCGGGACTCGGCCTGGCCGAGGACCCGATCGGCCTGGAGGAGCACGTCGACCGTTGGTTCGCGCTCGAGGCGCGCCACTACGAGCGCTCGCAACGCGGCGAGATCACCCACACCGAGCAGCGCCGAGCCCGGATCCGCGCGTTCCTCCCGGGCTGGGACCTGGCCGACGACGCACTGGCCGACGACACCTTCGCCGGGTTCCTCGCCTGTTACCGGTCGGCCTGGCGCGCCTTCTCCGACGCGGCCGACGCCGTGCGTGCCGCCCGGTCCGCCGGCCTGGCCGTCGGCATCCTCACCAACGGCGTGCGGGAGATCCAGGAGAGCAAGCTGCGTCGTACCGGGCTGGCGGCGCTGGGCGTCCCGGTCTTCGCCTCCTCCGAGCTGCCGGCCGCGAAGCCCGACAGCCGCTCCTACCACGCCGCGTGCGCGGGCCTCGACGTCGAGCCGTCCCGCTGCGCGATGGTCGGAGACTCCTTGGTCCACGACGTCCACGGCGCTGAGCGCGCCGGGCTGCGCCCGATCTGGCTGGACCGCGCCGGCCGCCACGACCCGGCCCGGCACGGCACCCCGGCCCGGGTACGCCGGCTCGCCGACATCGACTGGTCCCGGGCACGCACGCGGCACGCCGAGACGGGCTGAGGCCGGACTCAGCCGCCGGCCAGCTCGCGGGAGCGGTCCCGCGCCGCCTCCAGGGCCGCGTGGAACGCGGCGCGCAGGCCTTGCACCTCGAGCTCACGCAGCGCGGCCGCGGTGGTCCCGCCGGGCGAGGTCACCTGCTCGCGCAGCACGGTGGGGTGCTCGCCGCTCTCCTTCAGCATCGACGTCGAGCCGAGGAGGGTCTGCACCGCGAGCTCGCGGGCGGTGGGTCGCGGGAGGCCGAGCTGGACGCCTGCCTCGATCATCGCCTCGGCGACGAGGAAGACGTAGGCCGGTCCCGAGCCGCTGATCGCGGTCACCGCGTCCTGCTGCTTCTCCGGCACCCGGACCACCTCGCCGACGGCGCTCATCATCGCCTCCACCTCGGCCAGCTGCGCCTCGTCGCAGTCACTTCCGGGAGAGATCGCCGCCATTCCCTGGCCCAGCAGCGCGGGCGTGTTCGGCATCACCCGGACCACCGCGACCCCGGCCGGCACGTGCGACTCGATCAGCTCGGTGGTGATCCCGGCGGCCAGCGAGACCAGCAGCTGGCCCGGCCGGAGCGCGGGCGCGATCTCGTCGAGCACGGCGACCATGTCCTGCGGCTTGATCACCAGCGCCACCGTGTCGGCCCACTCGGCGGCGTCGCGGTTGGAGACCACCTCGACGCCGTACCGCTCCTCCAGCTCGGCGGCTCGCTCGGCACGCTTCTCACCGACCAGGAGGTCCGCTGCCGGGCGGCCGGAGCGGACCAGCCCGGACAGGATGGCCTCACC
Source organism: Nocardioides sambongensis (assembly GCF_006494815.1). Lineage (NCBI taxonomy): Bacteria > Bacillati > Actinomycetota > Actinomycetes > Propionibacteriales > Nocardioidaceae > Nocardioides > Nocardioides sambongensis. Next base: position 3,934,963 of record NZ_CP041091.1, on the reverse strand, counting down.
CATCACGCCGGCTCCGATCAGGGCGGTGCGGGACGCGTTCTCGCTCATGCTTCGCTCGATTCGTGGGGTTCTGGGGACGCCACGAAGGATGTCAGGTCCGCAGGGATCGGGCGCCCCGACCCCGGATCACTCGGTACGTCGCTGCAGCGTCGCCGCACCGAGCCCCAGGCAGGCCACCGCGAAGGCCGCCACGATGCCGAGGTCCTGCCACGCCCCGCCGGTCGCGGTCGTGGTGGTCAGCTCGGTCATCGCGTCCACCGCGTAGGAGAGAGGGAGCACGTCGGAGATCACCTCGAGCACCCCCGGCAGCTGGTCCCGCGGCACCAGCAGGCCGCACAGCAGGATCTGCGGCACCACCACGGCCGGAAGGAACTGCACCGCCTGGAACTCGGTGCGGGCGAAGGCGGAGACGAAGAGCCCGAGGGCGGTGCCGAGCACGGCGTCGGCGACCGCGATCACCCCGAGCAGCCAGATCGGCCCCTCGACCTCCAGGTCGAGCAGGCCGACCGAGACCCCGACCGCGAGGGCGGCCTGGACGGCGGCGACGAGCCCGAAGGCGATCGCGTAGCCGAGCAGGAAGTCCAGCCGCTGCATCGGCATCGTGAAGAGTCGCTCCAGGGTGCCGCTGGAGCGCTCGCGCAGCGTCGTCACGCTGGTCACCAGGAACATCACGAAGAACGGGAAGATCGCCAGCAGGGCCGGTCCGATCTGGTCGAAGATCGCGCCCTGGTCGGAGAAGACCCACCACAGCAGCGCCTGCAGCAGGCACGGCAGCAGCAACAGCATCGCCAGGGTCCGGTGGTCGCGCCGCAGCTGGGTGAGCACCCGGGCGGCGATCGCCCCGGTGACCCGCGGACTCAGCGGGGCGCTCACGCCGCGTCCCGTCCGACCAGCGCCAGGAAGGCGCTCTCGATGTCGTCCACCCCGGCGTCGGCCTTGATCGCGGCCGGGGTGTCGTGGGCGAGGATCTCGCCGTCGCGCATCAGCATCAGCCGGTCGCACTGCTCGGCCTCGTCCATCACGTGGCTGGAGACGATCACCGCGGTGCCGCCGTCGGCCAGGCGGTGGAAGAGCTGCCAGAGGTCGCGCCGGAGCACCGGGTCGAGGCCGACCGTGGGCTCGTCGAGGACCAGCAGGTCCGGCGATCCGAGCAGCGCCACGGCGAGCCCGACGCGCGAGCGCTGACCTCCACTGAGTCGGGCGACGACCTGGTCGCGCTGCTCGCCGAGGTCGACGGCCTCGATCGCCGGCGCCACGACGTCGGCGTCGCAGCCGAGCACCCGGGCGAAGAACCGGAGGTTCTCCAGCACGCTGAGGTCGTCGTAGACGCTGCTCGCCTGCGTCATGTAGCCGACCCGGGTGCGCAGCGGGGGGCTGCCGGCCTCGTGACCGAGCACCGAGACGCTGCCGCCGGCCACCCGCTGCACACCGACCACGGCCCGCAGCATCGTCGACTTGCCGCAGCCCGAGGGGCCGAGCAGGCCGGTGACACCGGCCCGGATCTCCAGGTCGAGTCCGTCCAGCACGACCCGGCCGCCGCGGACCACCCGGAGGCCCCGGAGGTCGACCACCGCCGAAGAATTCATCATGCAATGAATAATGCTCCTCGCCCGGGCGTCCGGCAAGGGCCCCGGCCTGCCGGGTCCCGGTCAGGTGGCAGATCGGGACGGGAGCTCACCGAGCAGGCAGCGGTCCAGGACCGGTGCGAAGGTCGCGACCACCTCCTCGGCCGGCATCGAGGCGACCGGCTCCAACGCCACCAGGTAGCGGCCGATCAGCAGCCCGAACACCTGGGTGGCCACCAGCGGCATCCGCACCGCCGGCTCCTGCACCCCGAGCAGCTCCCCCAGCGGCACCAGCACGACCGGCACGAAGCCGGCCCGGACCAGCGTCTCTCCCCCCGGCTCCAGGAAGCGGCGGACGGCCGCCACCAGGCCGGCCTGCAGCGCGGGGTCGTCCCACACCGAGAGGATCGCCTGCAGCAGGCGTGCGCCGGGACTCTCCGACCCGGCCTCTGCGGGGAGTGCCGCGAGGCGCTCGGCAAGGACCGCGCGCGGATCGATCGGGAGCGCCAGCGAGGCCACGAAGAGCTCGTCCTTGGAGCCGAAGTAGTGGTGCACCAGCGCCGGGTCGACACCGGCGTGGGCCGCCACGGCGCGGACCGTCGTACCGGCGAAGCCGCCGGCGGCGAAGCGCTCGCGGGCGGCGTCGAGGATCAGGGCACGGGTGTCGGGGCTTCCGGGACGGCGTCCCCGGGTCCGCGTCCGGCTCATCGCGACTGCTCGGCGGAGAGGTCGCCGGCCGGCTGGAGGTGGGTCCGGGCGAACTCCAGCGACTCGCGCAGGTCGGCGGTCCGCTCGGCCCGGTCCGCGCATCGGCGCGTGTTGATCTCCAGCACCACCTCGCCCTCGAAGCCCGCCGCGGCCAGGTGCCGCAGGAAGCCGGCAGCACCGACGTCGCCGCGGCCCGGCACCAGGTGCTCGTCCTTGGCCGAGTCGGTGCCGTCGGTCAGGTGCACGTGGCGCAGCCGGTCGCCCAGCCGCTGCGCCATCGCGGTCGGGTCCGACCGGGCGATCGCGGCGTGGGAGAGGTCGACCGTGGTGTTGGCGTAGGGCTCGGCCGAGGGGTCCCACCCGGGCTGGTACATCTCCAGCCCGCGGCGCGAGGTCGCCCGCCACGGATACATGTTCTCCACCGCGAAGGCGATGCCGCTGGAGTTCTCCAGGGCGGCGATCCCGTCCACGAACTCGCGCGCGTAGTCGCGCTGCCAGCGGAACGGAGGGTGCACGACCACCACCTCCGCGCCGACCGCCTGCGCCATCGCCGCCGAGCGCTCGAGCTTTCCCCACGGGTCGGTCCCCCAGACCCGCTGGGTGAACAGCAGGCAGGGCGCGTGCACGGCGCTGACCGGCATCCGGTGGTGCTCGGCGAGGCTGCTGACCGCGCTCACCTGCTGCGAGATCCCGTCGACGCCGACCATCACCTCGACCGACTCGTACCCGAGGTCGGCGGCGTAGGCGAAGGCGTGCGCGGTGGACTCGGGGTAGACCGAGACGCTCGACAACCCGATCCGTGGGCGGTCGCGCAGCGGGCGAGGACCTGTGGTCACGACGGCTCGGCCGGCCCCAGCTTGTCGATGCGCTCCAGGATGACGCCCTCGCGCAGGGCCCACGGACAGATCTCCAGGCGGTCCTCGTCGAAGATGTCCATGCAGGCCTCCGCCACCAGCGCGCCCGGCACGATCTGGTGCGCCCGGTTGGGCGAGACGCCCGGCAGGTCGGAGAGCTCGGCGAGGGTCATCGTGGCCAGCTTGGGGATCCACTCCCGCAGGTCGGTCAGCGGCAACGCCCGCGGGGCCAGCGGCCCGTCGGCCGACGGCGCAGCGCCGCAGATCCGGGCCAACGAGCGGAACGTCTTGGATGTGGCGGCGGCGCGGTGGGTGGCGCCCGCGCGCAGCACCTGGCCGGCGTCGCGGGCGATCGAGGCGCGGATCTCCTTGCGCACCCGGCGCAGGGCGTCCGGGTCGGTCACCTCCGCCGCCAGCGACGCCGCCAACCGGGCGGCGCCCAGCGGCAGCGACTGGGCGATGTCGGGGAGCTCGTCGGGACCGGCCGCGATCTCGAGCGACCCGCCGCCGATGTCGAAGACGATGAGCCGTCCGGCCGACCAGCCGAACCAGCGGCGTACGGCGAGGAAGGTCAGCCGGGCCTCGTCCTCGCCGGGCAGGACCTCGATGTCGACGCCGGTGCGCTCGCGCACCACCGCCAGGACCTCGTCGGAGTTGGCCGAGTCGCGCACCGCCGAGGTGGCGAACGGCAGCAGCTCCTCGCACCCCTTCTCCTCGGCCACGGCCAGCGCGTCGGCGGTGAAGGCGGCCAGCGCGTCGATGCCGCCGGGGTTCACCTCGCCGTTCTCGTCGAGGTGCTCGGCGAGGCGCAGCGGTTGCTTGTGGGAGAACGCCGGCAGCGGCGCGGCACCTTGGTGCGCGTCGACCACCAGCAGATGGCCGGTGTTGGAGCCGATGTCGAGGACACCCAGACGCATGCGACCACGGTACTCGCCGGCGGGTGCGTAGATTGGCGGTGTGCCCGAGGTCGACCTGGATTTCCCCCGCGCCTACGTCGAGTTCGTCAATCCCGACGACGAGACCGAGGTGCTGCGCTGCGACCTCACCTGGCTCACCTCCGCCTACACCTGCATCTTCGGCTCCGGCTGCCAGGGCATCTACGCCGACTCCCCGGACACCGGCTGCTGCACCCTCGGCGCCCACTTCGCCGACGCCGAGGACGAGCGGCGCGTGGCCGGCTTCGTCGCCGAGCTCACCCCGAGCAGTGGCAGTTCCACCCCGGCCGCAAGGTGCGCAAGCGGGACTGGATCGAGACCGACGAGGACGGCGAGCGCAAGACCCTGGCGATCGAGGTCGACGGCCAGCGCGGCTGCATCTTCCACAACCGCGCCGACTTCGCACCCGAGAGCGGCGGCGGCGGTGCCGGCTGCGCACTGCACGGGCTGGCCCTCGAGCAGGGACGCGAGCCGCTGGAGACCAAGCCCGACGTCTGCTGGCAGCTCCCCATCCGGCGCACCTTCCGCACCGTGGAGCGGCCGGACGGCACGTCGTACACGGAGGTCGGCATCGGCGAGTACGACCGACGCGGCTGGGGACCCGGCGGCCACGACCTGGACTGGTACTGCTCGGGCAACACCGAGGCCCACGTGGGGATGGAGCCGGTCTACATCACCAACCGTCCCGAGCTGATCGCACTGATCGGTCAGTCCGCCTACGACGAGCTCGCGCTGCGCTGCGAGGCGCACCTGCGCTCCCGGTCGGCCCTGGCGCTGCACCCCGCCTCACCGCGGTGAGGCGGGCTCCGGCTCACCTCTCGACATCAAGAGACTCCGACCCCGGCTGAACGGGCTCCTGAGCGCATGCTGAGAATGAGGGCATGCGCCTCGATCATCTCTCCTACGCGGCAGGCCCGGATGGACTCATCGCCTCGGCCGAGCGCCTCGGCGCAGCAGTGGGGAGGGAGTTCGTCGACGGCGGTATCCACCCCCGGTTCGGCACCCGGAACATGATCCTCCCGCTCGCCGACGCGACCTACATCGAGGTCGTCGAGGCGCTGGACCACCCGGCCTCGGACAAGGCCCCGTTCGGCCAAGCGGTCAAGGCCCGGTCCGCGCTCGGCGGCGGCTGGCTCGGCTGGGTCGTGGCCGTTCCCGACATCGCGCCCCTGGAGGCCCGGCTCGGCCGCTCCGCGGTCGCCGGTCACCGGCACCGTCCCGACGGCACCGAGCTGTCCTGGAAGCAGATCGGCGTCAACGGCCTGATCGCCGACCCGCAGCTGCCGTTCTTCGTGCAGTGGGAGTCCGCCGACGACCTGCACCCCTCCTCGGGCGCCGACGCCGCCTACTCCCTCGCCGGCATCGAGATCGCCGGGGACCCGCTGCGGGTCAGCGAGTGGCTGGGCGAGTCCGTCGAGGCTCCCCTGGAGGACGTCAAGGTCGAGTGGGTCGCACCGCACGGCACGCCCGGCATCCTGGCCGCCCAGCTGCAGACCCCCGACGGTCTGGTCCGGATCTGAGTCCGCGCTGACCGGCCGGCCGTTGCGCGGGGCGATCCCCAGCCCCAACATCTGGCAGCACACCGCCACCTACGAGATCGAGAACGCCGCCGCCGACCCGAACGGCCGTCTCTGGTCGCTGATGCGCGAGCGGTGCGGCCCCCGCGCCTGGGCCGGACGCACCGTGCTCGACCTGGGCTGCGGCTCGGGCTACCACCTGCCCCGGTTCGCCGAGGACGCCGCCGAGGTGGTCGGCGTGGAGCCCCACCCCGGGCTGTTGCGGCTGGCGCAGCGCCGTACCCGGAGGCTCGCGGGGGTGCGGCCCCTGCTCGGCACCGCCCAGCAGATCCCGCTCCCGGACGCCTCCGTCGACGTCAGCCACGCCCGGTGGGCCTACTTCTTCGGTCCCGGCTGCGAGCCGGGCCTGGCCGAGCTCGACCGGGTGGTACGACGCGGCGGCACCGCGCTGATCATCGACAACGACGCGTCCCGCTCGACCTTCGGCGGCTGGTTCCGCAGCGGCTACCCCGACCTCCCCGAGCCGGCGGTCGTCGAGCGCTTCTTCACCGCACGCGGCTGGGAGCTGGACCGGGTCGACATGGGTTGGCGGTTCGCCTCCCGCGCCGACCTCGAGGCGGTGGTGCGGATCGAGTTCACCCCGCAGGTGGCCGAGCGGGTGCTCGCCGAGCACCGTGGCGTGGAGGTCGACTACGCGGTCAACCTCTGGTCGAAGCAGTTCTGAGAGCGGACCGACCAGACCGACCCCCGCCGGGCACCGCCGGGCCTCAGAGGAACGGACCGTCCGAAGGGTCGGTCGATCCACGCACCACCAGACGCGGGGTGAGCAGCACCCCGGTCGGCTCCGCGTCGTCGGGGCCGAGGAGCCGCTGCAGCGCGGTGATCACCTCGGTGGCCACCTCCTCCAGCGGTGCCCGCACCGAGGTCAGCCCGGGCGGCACGATCTGGGCGGCGGTGGAGTCGTCGAAGCCGACCACCCCGACGTCGGTGCCGGCCCGCAGCCCGCGCGCCACCAGGGCGTGCAGCACGCCGATGCCGAGGGTGTCGGTGGCGCAGACCACCGCGTCCGGCCGGTCACCGGCGGCGTCCAGGAAGGCACCGGCGGCCTCGGTGGCGGCCTCCACGGTGTCCATCGAGGAGGCGACCAGACCGTCGGTGGGCAGGCCGGCCGCCCGCATCGCCTGCTCCCAGCCGGAGCGCCGGTCGGCGTCGACCCGGTTGCTCGGCGACCAGCCGAGCCACCAGATGCGCTGGTGGCCGCGGGCGATCAGGTGCTCGGTGGCCGCTCGCACCCCGGCCGCGCCGTCGACGTCGACCCAGGAGTGCCGGGCCTCGGGCTCCCCCACGGGCGGCCGAAGGCGACGAACGGGGCGCGTCGCTGGGTGAGCCAGGCGGTCTGCGGCCGGTCCAGGAAGGTCTCGGTCACCACGAACGCGTCCACGGCGGTGGAGCGGAGGAGGTCGTCGTACCCCTTGATCGGGTCGGGGGTCGCGCTGCCGTCGTCGCCGTCGGCGACCAGCATCAGGTGGTAGCCGGCATCGCGGGCCGCGGCGACCAGCGCCCTCACGAACCGGTCCATCGCGGTGTTCGCGGTGCCCTCCGGGGTCGCGGTGTAGCGCAGCCCGACCAGGCGCGTGGTGCCGGTGCGCAGGTTGCGGGCCGCGCGGTTCGGCACGTAGCCGAGCTCGTCGATCGCGGCCTGGACCCTGGAGAGGGTGTCCTCCCGCAGCAGCGACGGGTTGTTGACCGCGTTGGAGACCGTCTGCCGGGAGACGCCCGCGCGGCGGGCGACGTCGGCCAGGGTGGGCGCCTGCGGAGCAGTCGCCATCACGCACCTCCCTCTCTCGACACCGAGCACCTGCGACACGGCAGGTCGACATGTCCCGGCCACCGACCGGTAGGCGGTGATTCTTGCACCCCGGCCGCCGACGGGCGGCGCGCGCTCTCGCCGGGCGGTGTGCGGCTGTGTCGGACCGCTGGCCTACGGTCGCTGCCATGGCATCCTCCCGCGTCCGCCCTCCACGGTCGTCCTACCGCTGCAGCGAGTGCGGGTGGACCACGGCGAAGTGGGTCGGCCGCTGCGCCGAGTGCCAGGCGTGGGGCTCGGTCGCCGAGACCGCCCCGCGGCCACCGCCACCGCCTCCCGTACGACGGCCACCGCCGTGACCGCGCCCGCGGTGCCGATCGGGAAGGTCTCCGCCGAGCAGGCCCTGCACACCGGCTCGGGCGTGCCCGAGCTGGACCGGGTGCTCGGTGGCGGGCTGGTGCCCGGCGCCGCGGTGCTGCTGGCCGGCGAGCCGGGTGTCGGCAAGTCGACGCTGCTGCTCGAGGTCGCCGCCCGGACCGCGGCACGCGGGCAGCGCACGCTCTACGTGACCGGGGAGGAGTCCGCCTCCCAGGTGCGGCTGCGCGCCGACCGGACCGATGCCGTGCACGACGAGCTCTACCTCGCGGCCGAGACCGACCTCGGCGCGGTGCTCACCCACGTCGAGCAGGTGCGGCCACAGCTGCTCGTCGTCGACTCCGTGCAGACGATCGGCGCCCCCGGGGTGGACGGCGTGCCGGGTGGCGTCACCCAGGTGAAAGAGGTCGCCCAGGCCCTGGTCCGGGTGGCCAAGACCCGCGACATCACGGTGGTGCTGGTCGGGCACGTCACCAAGGACGGCTCGATCGCCGGGCCCCGGGTGCTCGAGCACCTCGTCGACGTGGTGCTCCACTTCGAGGGCGACCGCAACTCCCGGTTCCGGATGGTGCGCGCGATCAAGAACCGGTTCGGACCGGTCGACGAGGTCGGCTGCTTCGACCTCGGTCCCCAGGGCATCACGGCGGTGGACGATCCGACGGGCATCTTCACCGAGCGACACCACGGCCGCGTCGCCGGAGCCTGCGTGGCGGTGACCATGGAGGGCCGGCGTCCGTTGCTCGCCGAGGTGCAGGCGCTGGCCACCCACTCCCCGCTCGAGCGGCCGCGCCGGACCACCTCCGGCATCGACGGCTCCCGGTTGGCGATGGTGCTGGCGGTGCTCCAGCAGTACTGCGGGATCTCGCTGCACAAGCACGACGTGTTCGCCTCCACCGTGGGCGGCGCGCGGCTCACCGACCCGGGCAGCGATCTCGCGGTGGCGATCTCCGTCGCCTCGGCCCACCTGCTCACCCCGCCGCCCTACGGTGTGGTCGCGCTCGGCGAGATCGGGCTCTCCGGCGAGCTCCGCCGGGTGCGTGACCTGCCGCAGCGGCTGGCCGAGGCGGCACGGCTCGGCTTCGCGATGGCGGTGGTGCCCGCCGAGCCGCACAAGACGTCGCTGACCCGGCCCCAGGTGGAGCGCACCGTGGACGGGATGAAGATCATCGAGGCGCCCGACGTGCTGTCCGCCCTGCGGATGCTGGGCCTGCGGCGGCGGAGCACGCAGTCGTTGGAGCTGCTCGAGGGCGGTGACGAGGCGCCGTTCTGAGCGTCTCATCCGCGCAGCGCTCGGGTCTGATCCTCTAGTGTGAGCGCAGCACATTCTTGGGGTTAGGGAGACAGCGTGGCCAGCGAGCGCAGCGGGGACCTCCACCTACGCGAGACCTTGGCGTTCATCGCGCCCGGCACCCCGTTGCGCGACGGGCTCGAGCGCATCCTGCGCGGCCGCACCGGCGCCCTGATCGTGCTCGGTCACGACGGCGTCGTCGAACAGATCTCCACCGGTGGGTTCGAGCTGGACGTGCCGTTCACCGCCACCGGGCTGCGCGAGCTGGCCAAGATGGACGGCGCCGTGATCGTGGACCCCGAACGGACCCGGATCATCCGCGCTGCGGTGCACCTGATGCCGGACCAGTCGATCGTGACCGAGGAGACCGGCACCCGCCACCGCACCGCGGACCGGGTGGCCAAGCAGACCGGGTTCCCGGTCATCTCGGTCTCCCAGTCGATGCAGATCATCGCCGCCTACGTCGGGGCGACCCGCCACGTGCTGGAGGACTCCGGTCAGATCCTCTCCCGCGCCAACCAGGCCCTGGCCACCCTGGAGCGCTACAAGCTCCGGCTCGACGAGGTCTCCAGCACCCTCTCCGCCCTGGAGATCGAGGACCTGGTCACGGTGCGCGACGTCGCCGTGGTGGCCCAGCGCCTGGAGATGGTGACCCGGATCGCGCGCGAGATCGAGGACTACGTGCTCGAGCTCGGCACCGACGGTCGCCTCCTCTCGCTGCAGCTGGAGGAGCTGGTCACCGGGGTCGACACCGAGCGCGAGCTGGTGATCCGCGACTACGTGCCCTCACGCAAGCGCAGCCGCGACCCCTCCAACCAGCTGGCCACCCTGGAGCAGCTGTCGGCGACCGAACTCGTCGACCCGGCCTCGGTGGCCCGGGTGCTGGGCATCGGCAGCGGAGAGCACCTCGACGGTGCCGTCGCCCCCCGGGGATATCGCCTGCTCACCAAGGTGCCGCGCCTGCCCCCAGCGTGGTGGAGGGTCTGGTCGACCACTTCGGCACCCTGCAGAAGCTGCTCTCCGCCGGCATCGACGACCTGCAGGCCGTGGAGGGCGTCGGCGAGCTGCGTGCCCGCAGCGTCCGCGAGGGCCTCAGCCGGCTCGCGGAGTCGACCATCCTCGAGCGCTACGTCTGAGGTTCGCTCGCCGCCGTTCGGTCCGCCGGGCAGTCGGGGCGCGCTCGGTCAGCGGCGGGGCTCGGTCTCCCCGTCGTCCCCCGGGCGCTGCTGCGTCGACCTCGTCCTCGGGGATCGGTCGGGCGCCGGGTCGGCCGACCCGCTGGAGTCGTCGCTGGAGTCGTCCGTCGGCTCCGGACCGGACTCCCGCGTGCGCTTCGTGCCCGGCGCAGCGGGCTCGCTCGCCCCACCGCTCGCGTCACCGGTCGCGTCAGCGGTCGCCTCGGCCGGAGCGATCAGGTCGAAGGTCGTCTCGCTCGGCTCCCCGCCCAGTGCCGCGGCGATGACGGTGTAGTCGCCGGGCATCGCCCAACCGGCCTGGCCCGAGCACTCACGGTCGGACTCCCGCGCGTCCGCCCAGGTCATCTCGACCACGGTCGCGACCGCCCAGCGCACCACGACGGACTCCTCGGGCAGTGCACCCGGGCACTGCCGGCTGGTCCAGACCTCGGTGCTGCCGTCGAGGATCTTGACGGCCACGCTGTTGCGGCTGACCTTCCAGGTGCAGGCCGCCGCCTCGCGGGTCTGCAGCTGCAGACCGATGGTGACGTCCTGGCCCCCGACGGCCTCCTCGACGAGCGGGGTCACCACCACGTCCGAGCTCGCACAGCGGCCCTCGGGCTCCACCAGCTCGGTGGAGGGAGCCTGCGGGCCCTGCACCGGCCCGGTGGTGCGCTGCTTGCGCTTGCGCCCCTTCTGCTGCCCGACGGTGACCGTGCTGGTGGGCTGGGGGCTGCCGCCTGCTGCGCCGCCGGCTCCTCGTCGCGGGCGTCGTTGCCTCCGCTGAGGGCACTGCCGATCACGAAGATCAGGGTGAGGGCGAGCGCGACCACGAAGAACCGTCGCCGCCAGTAGACCTCAGGCGGGAGCGGGCCCCGGGTCAGCGGGCGGCGCGAGGACATGCAGCGAACGCTAGCCACCTGGCCGGCCGGATCGGTGGTCCCTCGCCGCGGACCCCCTCAGGTGATGGTTGCCACCACCGGTGACAATGACCGCGATGAGCTCGCCCCTGGTCCACCCGATCCTGCGCTGGTACGACGAGAACGCCCGCGACCTGCCGTGGCGCCGCCCCGCGGCGTCGGCGTGGTCGGTGATGGTCTCGGAGTTCATGCTGCAGCAGACCCCGGTCCGCCGGGTGCTGCCGGTGCACGCTGCCTGGTTGGAGCGCTGGCCGACCCCGGCCGCACTGGCCGACGAGCCGGCCGGCGAGGCGGTGCGCGCCTGGGGCCGCCTCGGCTACCCACGGCGCGCCCTGCGGCTGCACGCCGCGGCGACCACGATCCGCGACGAGCACGGGGACGCGGTGCCCGACGACTACCCGACGCTGCGCACCCTGCCCGGGGTCGGCGACTACACTGCGGCGGCGATCGCGACCTTCGCCCACGGCCGCCGCCACGTGGTGCTGGACACGAACGTCCGGCGGGTCCTCGCCCGGCTGGTCTCCGGCGTGGAGTTCCCGGCCCGGTCGGTGACCAAGGCCGAGCGTGTCCTCGCCACCGATCTGCTGCCCCTCGACCCACCCACGGCCGCGACCTGGTCGGTGGCCGTGATGGAGCTCGGTGCGCTGGTGTGCACCGCGGACCGCCCACGCTGCGAGGACTGCCCCGTGCGGGAGCACTGCGCGTGGCGGGCGGCCGGGAAGCCGCCGTACCAGGGGCCACCGCGGCCGGTGCAGGACTATGCCGGCACCGACCGCCAGTGCCGCGGGCGGCTGCTGGCGGTGCTGCGGGACGCACCCGGCTCGGTCGGTCGCGCCCAGCTGGACGCGGCGTGGGACGAGCCGGTGCAGCGCGCCCGGGCGCTGGACTCGCTGCTGGCTGACGGGCTGGTGGTCGCTGAGGGCGACCGCTACGCACTCCCCTGACGCAGGCGGTCGCCGACTCAGCGTTCAGCTCAGGGTGCGCCCGGGATCGGGACCCCGTTCCACTCCGTGCAGGTGAGCCGACCGTTGGGCTGCAGCCGCGCGCGCACCATCCCGGTGTTGTCGAGCTGGTTGGCCATCACGAAGTCCGGGTCGACGGTGTTGGCGCAGGTCTCCGGCAGCATCAGGGAGTAGATGCCCCCGTGAGCGACCACCATCGCGGTGCCGTCGTCGCCACGGTGCTCGCGGACGAAGCCGCGCCACCAGTCGTTCCACCGGTGCTCGACCTGCTGATAGCTCTCGCCGTAGGCCTGGTCCCGGTCCTCGCCGTGCACCCAGGCCGAGATGATCCCCAGGTAGCGCTCCGCCTGCTGGGCGGGCGGAACGTCCGAGACGTCGAGGGCGACCTCGCTGAGGTCCTCGTCGGCCGTGACGGGGAGGTCGTGGTCGGCCGCGACACCGTCGCCGGTCTGGAACGAGCGCACCATCATCGAGGTGTAGACCGCGTCGAGCGGCACGTCGGCGAGTCGTTCGGTGAGCGCGTCGGCTTCGGCGATGCCCCGCGCGGAGAGCTCCTGCTCGGGCTGCGGGTAATTGGTGTGCGCGTGGCGCACGAAGAGGACGTCGTAGCCCCGGCCGTGGTCGGGCCGGGGCTTGGCGGCAGCTTCACCACCGTCGGTCAAGGGGGCGATCGCGACGACCGCCACGGCGGCGACAGCGGCGGAGAGAAGACGGGCACGGCGTTTCACGTTGGTCCTCCGAAGGTCGGGACGGGCTGACTCCGCCGAGCGTGGAGCCGTGACCCCCGCCACCGTCGACCCATCCCGGTGGACGGGACCCGTCGTCTCCGCCCCGCGCCGTGCCGACCGGTCAGGAAAAACGCGTCGACCCGGCCCCGAGGGACCGGGTCGACGTCTCAGGCACACGACTGCGCCGTTTCGATCACTGCGGCGGGATCACCGCGGGTCGGTTCACTCCGGGTCGGAGGTCCCCTCGCCGGTGCTCTCGCTGCCACCGTCGGCGACGGTCTCCAGCGGCGGCATGTCCGGCAGCTCGGTGATCTTCTGGCCCTCGAACGTGAAGCTCGCCGCGGGCCCGCTGCCGTCGACGCCCACGAGGACGATCTGCCCGGGGCCGACCTCGCCGTACAGCATCTTCTCGGCGAGGACGTCCTCGATCTCGCGCTGCACCGTACGACGCAGCGGCCGGGCGCCCAGCACCGGGTCGAAACCACGCTGGGCGAGCAGGTTCTTCGCCGGCTGGGTCAGCTCGAGCTTCATGTCGCGGTCGCGCAGCCGGACCTCGACCGCGGCGATCATGTTGTCGACCATCGCGATGATCTGCTCCTGGCTCAGCGGCGGGAACACGATGATCTCGTCGACGCGGTTGAGGAACTCGGGGCGGAAGTGCTGCTTGAGCTCCTCCGACACCTTGCTCTTCATCCGCTCGTAGGAACCCGCGGCGTCGCCGCCCTGGTTGAACCCGAGGTGGATGCCCTTGGCGATATCGCGGGTGCCGAGGTTGGTGGTCATGATGATGACGCAGTTCTTGAAGTCCACGACCCGGCCCTGGGAATCGGTCAGGCGACCTTCCTCCAGGATCTGCAACAGGCTGTTGAAGATGTCCGGGTGGGCCTTCTCGACCTCGTCGAACAGCACCACCGAGAACGGCTTGCGGCGCACCTTCTCGGTGAGCTGGCCACCCTCTTCATAACCGACATATCCCGGCGGGGATCCGAACAGTCGGGAAACGGTGTGCTTCTCACCGAACTCGGACATGTCGAGCTGGATGAGCGCGTCCTCGTCGCCGAAGAGGAACTCCGCGAGCGTCTTGGACAGCCACGTCTTACCGACACCGGACGGACCGGCGAAGATGAACGAACCGCCGGGACGCTTCGGGTCCTTCAGGCCGGCACGGGTACGGCGGATCGCCCGGGACAGCGCCTTGACCGCCTCGTCCTGACCGATGACCCGCTTGTGGAGCTCGTCCTCCATCTTGAGCAGACGGGTGGACTCCTCCTCCGACAGCTTCACGATCGGGATGCCGGTGGCGACCGCCAGCACCTCGGCGATCAGCTCCTCGTCGACCTCGGCGACCTCGTCCATGTCGCCCGAGCGCCACTGCTTCTCGCGCTCGGACTTCTTCAGGATGAGCTGCTTCTCCTCGTCACGCAGGCGCGCGGCGGCCTCGAAGTCCTGGCCGTCGATCGCGGCCTCCTTGCGCTGCCGCACCTCGCCGATCTGCTCGTCGTACTCGCGGAGGTCGGCGGGGGCCGTCATCCGACGGATCCGCAGGCGGGAGCCGGCCTCGTCGATCAGGTCGATCGCCTTGTCGGGGAGGAACCGGTCGGAGATGTAGCGGTCGGCCAGGGTGGCGGCGGAGACCAGCGCCTCGTCGGTGATGGTGACGCGGTGGTGGGCCTCGTAGCGGTCCCGGATGCCCTTGAGCATCTCGATGGTGTCCGCGATGGACGGCTCGGGCACCTGGATCGGCTGGAACCGGCGCTCGAGCGCGGCGTCCTTCTCCAGGTGCTTGCGGTACTCGTCCAGCGTCGTGGCGCCGATGGTCTGCAGCTCGCCGCGGGCCAGCATCGGCTTGAGGATGCTGGCGGCGTCGATCGCGCCCTCCGCCGCACCGGCACCGACGAGGGTGTGGATCTCGTCGATGAACAGCACGATGTCGCCGCGGGTCTTGATCTCCTTGAGCACCTTCTTCAGGCGCTCCTCGAAGTCGCCGCGGTAGCGCGAGCCGGCGACCAGCGCACCCAGGTCGAGGGTGTAGATCTGCTTGTCCTTCAGCGTCTCGGGGACGTTGCCCTTGACGATGTCCTGGGCCAGACCCTCGACGATCGAGGTCTTGCCGACGCCGGGCTCGCCGATCAGCACCGGGTTGTTCTTGGTACGCCGGCTCAGCACCTGCATCACGCGCTCGATCTGCTGGGCGCGACCGATGATCGGGTCCAGCTTGCCCTCACGTGCGTCCTGGGTGAGGTTGCGGCCGAACTGGTCGAGCACCAGGGACGAGGCGGGGGCCTCGCCGCCGCCGGTCGCGGCCGCTGCGGAGGCCGCCGACTCCTTGCCCTGGAACCCGGAGAGCAGCTGGATCACCTGCTGCCGGACCCGGTTGAGGTCGGCGCCGAGCTTCTGCAGCACCTGGGCCGCGACGCCCTCACCCTCACGGATGAGGCCGAGCAGGATGTGCTCGGTGCCGATGTAGGAGTGGCCGAGCTGCAGCGCCTCGCGCAGGGACAGCTCGAGCACCTTCTTGGCCCGCGGGGTGAACGGGATGTGGCCCGAGGGGGCCTGCTGGCCCTGGCCGATGATCTCCTCGACCTGGGCGCGGACCGCCTCGAGGGAGATGTCGAGGGACTCCAGCGCCTTGGCCGCGACACCCTCGCCCTCGTGGATCAGGCCGAGCAGGATGTGCTCGGTGCCGATGTAGTTGTGGGACAGCATGCGGGCCTCTTCCTGGGCCAGCACCACCACTCGTCGGGCTCGGTCGGTGAACCGCTCGAACATATGTCGCTCCTCATGCTTTCGCCGGTGGCCCCTCCACGCGGAGTGCCGGGGCCTCACGGGGAGTACAACCCCGCGGACAGCCTACGCGTTCCACGTATCGCCCCGATCACGTCCGCTCTCAGCGAACAGGACGGCCGACCGGTCGCACCTGCAGCGCACGGGGCCGGTCGCCGTCGGTGAGGACGACGACCGGCCCCGTGGGCGTGGCCGTGCGCTCAGTTCGCGGCGTCGAACGCCTCCCGCACATCGGTGGGGATGCGGCCGCGGTCCGGCACCTCGAACCCGTTGGAGCGGGCCCAGTCACGGATCTCCTTGGCCGAGGCGCCGCCGGCGGCGGCCGGTGACTTCGCCTTGCGGGCACCGCCCCGGCTCACCTTGCGGGCATGACCCAGGTACGGCGCCAGCGCCTCACGCAGTGCGTCGGCGTGCTCGTCGTTGAGGTCGATCTCGTAGTTCGCGCCGTCGAGGCCGAACGAGACGGTCTGTGACGCATCGCTGCCGTCGAGATCGTCGACGAGAATGATGTGGACCTTCTGTGCCATGGCGGATTGCCCCTCTCGAAGGGAATGGCATTGCTCGAAAGAATCGGCGACCGGTCCCCAGAACCCGTAACCACAACCAGCGGCGATATTCGATATCGGACGCCGCGACATTAGCAGCACGACCAGAAATACCGAAACACCGTTCTCGGCAAAGGCGGACGAATCCAGATATCGGCTATTCGGAGAACGGTAGGGAAGTCGAGGGTCGACTCAGCGCTGATTGCGCCAGAAGACCTTCTCCAGCCCCCGCAGGGTCAGGCCCGGGGAATGCTGGGTGAAACAGTCGCACTCGGCGACCACCAGCGTGGCGAGATGTCCGGTGGCGACCACCGCCACGTCCTCGACCTCGACCTCGAGGGCCTCGATCAGACGATCCACCATCCCCTCGACCTGGGCCGCGACGCCGAAGACCATGCCGGACTGGAGCGCCTCGACGGTGTTCTTGCCGACCACGCTGCGCGGACGCACCAGCTCGACCATCCGCAGCTGCGCGCCGGCCCGGCTGAGCGCGTCGAGGGAGATCTCGATGCCGGGGGTGATCGCGCCGCCCACGTAGCGCCCGTCCGCGTCGACCACGTCGTAGGTGGTGGCCGTGCCGCCGAAGTCGACGACGATCGCCGGTCCGTCGTGCTCGTCGGCGACCGCCACCGCGTTGACGATCCGGTCGCTGCCCACCTCGCGGGGGTTGTCGACCTGGAGCGGCACCCCGGTGCGGATGCCGGGCTCCACGATCACCCGCGGCACCTCGGCGAAGTGCGACGAGAGCATGTCGCGCCACTCGTTGAGCACCGACGGCACGGTCGCGCAGACCGCGACGCCGGTGACCGAGGCGGCGTCCTCGCCGAGCAGTCCGCGGATCAGCACCGCCCACTCGTCGGCGGTGCGGTGTTCGGCCGTCGAGACGCGCCAGTCCGCGAGCACCTCGCCTCCGGCCACCAGGCCGAGCACGGTGTGCGCGTTGCCGATGTCCGCGGCGAGCAGCGTCACGGTCTAGTCCTCCCGGAAGTCCAGGCCGAGGTCGAAGACGTCCACGGAGTGGGTCAGCGCGCCGACGGAGATGAAGTCGACGCCGGTCTCCCCCACCTCGCGGGCCCGCTCCACGGTCAGTCCGCCCGAGGCCTCCAGCGTCGCCGGGCTGCCCGCGGCCCGGTTGATGCCGACCGCCTCAGCCATGTCGGCGGTGGACATGTTGTCGAGGAGCACCTCGGTGCAGCCGGCGTCGAGGACGGCACGCAGCTCGTCGAGGTCCATCACCTCGACCTCGACCCGGAGGCCGGGGTTGGCCGCGACCACCGCCCGGTACGCCTCGACGACGCCGCCGGCGGCGACCGCGTGGTTGTCCTTGACCATCGCCCGGTCGACCAGGCTGAACCGGTGGTTCACCCCGCCGCCGCAGCGCACCGCGTACTTCTGCAGCGCACGCCAGCCGGGCAGCGTCTTGCGGGTGTCCAGCACCCGCGCCCCGGTGCCGGCCAGGGCGTCCACCCACGCCGCGGTCGCGGTCGCGACACCGGAGAGGTGCGAGGCGAAGTTCAGCGCCGTCCGCTCCCCGGTCAGCACGCTCTGGAGCGGCCCGGAGACGGTGAGCACGACGTCGCCGGGCCGGACCCGGGTGCCGTCCGGGACCCGGCCGCTGACCGTGACCGCGTCGCCGAGCGCGTAGACGAAGGCCAGCTCGGCGACGGCCAGTCCGGCCACCACACCGGTCTCCCGGGCGGTGAAGTCGCCGACCGCACGGCCCATCGCCGGCATCGCCGCACTGGTCACGTCGTCGACGCCGCCGGGCAGGTCCTCCTCGAAGGCGAGGGCCACGTGGTCGAAGACCGCCCGCGGGTCCAACCCCGCGGCGGCGATCTCCTCGACGAGCGGGGCCGGCAGGGCGTCGTACGGGGTGCGGGCGATCATGCGGAGCCCTCCTCGGGGGCGACGTCGCTGGCCGGCGAGGGGGTGAACGCGACGGTGGTGACACCGTCGGTCATGGTGACGTCGAAGTGGCCCGCCCAGCGGTCGTCGTCCCGGGCGGGGAAGTCCTCGCGCCAGTGCGAGCCGCGGGTCTCCTCGCGCAGCGCGGCGGCGTCGGCGAGGGCGGCGGAGACGGTGAGCAGGTTGGTGGTCTCCCACGAGGCCTGGTCGACCACGTCGGTGGTGCGGCCGGCCAGCTTCTCCACCAGCACGTCGGCCTCGGAGAGCCCCGGAGCGTTGCGCAGCACGCCCACCCGGGAGGTCATCGTCTCCTGCAGGTCGCGGCGCACCTCGCCGTCGACCAACCCGGCGGTACGACGATCCGGCGCCGGCGCGACCCACGGCCCGATCTCGTCCGGGATCACCGCGGCGATCCGCCGCGAGAAGACCAGCCCCTCCAGCAGCGAGTTGGACGCCAGCCGGTTGGCGCCGTGCACCCCGGAGCAGGCGACCTCGCCGGTCGCGTAGAGGCCCGGGAGGTCGGTGCGTCCGTGCAGGTCGGTGCGGATCCCGCCCGAGGCGTAGTGGCTGGCCGGCGCGACCGGGATCAGCTCGGTGACCGGGTCGATCCCGTGGGACCGCGCGGTGGCCAGGATGGTCGGGAAGCGGCGCTCCCAGAACTCGGCGCCGAGGTGCCGCGCGTCGAGCCACATGTGCGGCCGGCCGGTCTCCAGCATCCGCTTCATGATCGCCTTGGCCACCACGTCCCGCGGCGCCAGGTCGGCGAGCTCGTGGACGCCGGTCATGAAGCGGACCCCGCCCTCCTCGGGCGGCCCGTCGACGAGGTAGGCGCCCTCGCCGCGCACGGCCTCGGAGATCAGCGGCTGCTGTCCCCGGGAGTCGGGCCCGAGGTACATCACGGTCGGGTGGAACTGGACGAACTCCAGATCCCGCAGGGTCGCCCCGGCGCGCAGCGCCAGCGCCATCCCGTCGCCGGTGGAGACCGCCGGGTTGGTGGTCTGGCTGAACACCTGGCCCAGGCCGCCGGCGGCCAGCACCACCGCCCGGGCGTGCACCGCACCGACGCCGTCGCGCTGCCCCTCGCCCATCACGTGCAGGGTCAGCCCGGCGACCCGGTCCCGGCCGTCCGGGCCGTCACCGAGCAGCAGGTCCACGGCGAGCGCGTGCTCGATGACCTCGATGTCCGGCGCCGCCTGGACGGCGGCGATCAGGGCCCGCTGGATCTCCGCACCGGTGGCGTCCCCGCCCGCGTGCGCGATCCGGTCGCGGTGGTGCCCGCCCTCCCGGGTGAGCGAGAGCGCGCCGTCGTCGTCGTGGTCGAACCGGGTGCCGAGGGCGATCAGCTCGTGGACCGCGTCAGGCCCCTCGCCGACCAGGGCGCGCACCGCATCGAGGTCGCAGGCGCCCGCACCGGCGACCAGGGTGTCGCGCTCGTGCTGGGCCGGCGTGTCCTCCGGGCCGAGCGCGGCGGCGATCCCGCCCTGCGCCCACTGCGTGGAACCGGCGTTGAGCACGTCCTTGGTGACCACCAGCACCTGGTCCACCGACTCGCGCAGCCGCAGCGCGGCGGTCAGCCCGGCGATGCCGGAGCCGACGATGACCACGTCGGCCCGGATCGTCCAGCCGGGTGCGGGTGCGGTCAGCCGACCGGGGAGTCGGCGGGTGGTGGCGCTCACGTGCCCCAGTGTCCGGTATCCGTCGTCGGTCAGCGAACGCCGGCCAGGTCGCCGCGCCGCAGCGACGGGTCGTCGAAGGTGTCCGCCGGGTCCGCTCCGGCGCCCAGGATCTTGTTGTCGGCGTCGACGAAGACCACGTGCGGCTGGTGCGCGCGGGCCTCCTCGGTGGTCATCTGGCCGTAGCCGATCAGGATCACCAGGTCGCCGGGGTGCACCAGGTGCGCGGCCGCGCCGTTGATGCCGATCACGCCGGAGCCGCGCTCGCCGGCGATGGTGTAGGTCTCCAGCCGCGCACCGTTGGTGATGTCGACGATGTGGACCAGCTCGCCGGCCAGCAGGTCGGCGGCGTCGAGGAGGTCCTCGTCGACCGTCACCGAGCCCACGTAGTGCAGGTCGGCCTGGGTCACGGTGGCCCGGTGGATCTTGCTCGTCATCATCGTGCGCAGCATCAGCTGTCTCCCTCGTGGGTGGCGCCTGCCGCCGACGCGGCCGGGCTCTGGGGGCGGTCGGGGGTCTGTGGGGTGGCGTGGTCGGCGAGGTGGAGCGGCAGGTTGTCGATCAGCCGGGTGGTCCCGACCTTCGCCGCGACCAGGATCCGCCCCTCGGTCGGCTGCTCGGGATAGTCGGGCAGCTCGTCGAGTCCGGTCGTGGTCAGCGCCAGGTAGTCCAGCTCGATGCCCGGCTCCGCCCGCAGCACGTCCATCGCCGCCCAGCGGGCGGCCGGCACGCCGTACGACGCCCGCTGCTGCGCCGCGCGCAGCGCGCGGCCCAACGCCAGCGCCGCCTCCCGCTGCTCCGCGGTGAGGTAGCGGTTGCGGCTGGACATCGCCAGGCCGTCGGGGTCGCGGCGGGTCTCGGCACCGACCACCTCCACCCCCAGGCACAGGTCGGCGACCATCCGCCGGATCAGCACCAGCTGCTGGTAGTCCTTCTCGCCGAAGACGGCCAGGTCCGGGCGGACCAGCCCGAAGAGCTTGGCCACCACGGTGAGCATCCCGCCGAAGTGCCCCGGCCGGGTGCTTCCCTCGAGCCGCTCGGCGAGCGGCCCCGGTGCGACGGTGACCTGCGGCGGCACCGGCCAGGACGGGTAGACCTCCTCGACGGAGGGGGCGAAGACCACGTCGGCGCCGGCCGCGGCACACACCTCGAGGTCGGCGTCCAGCGTGCGCGGGTAGCGGTCGAGGTCCTCCCCGGCGCCGAACTGCAGCGGGTTGACGAAGACCGAGACCACCACCGGGCCGCCGGCGACCCGGTCCCGGGCGAGCCGGACCAGGCTGGCGTGGCCGTCGTGCAGGGCGCCCATGGTCGGCACCAGGCCGACCGGCGCCGCGGAGCCGTCCGTCCCGGTGCCGCGGGCGCCCGCGAGCAGCTCGGCCAGCTCCGCGCGGGTGCTGGCCAGCCGGACCGAGGTCACGCGCCGCCGCCGTGGCGCAGCCGACGGGTGCGCACGGTGGGCACGCCGGGCCGGGCGCCGGTGCGCGGGGCCTCGGCGACCGCCTCGTCGAGCAGCGCGCTGATCTTCACCGCCCGCAGCGGCAGCAGCCGTCCGTCGGCGGCGGCCCGGTCCAGGGTGGCCCGCGCCATCGCGACGTAGGAGGGCAGCGTGTGCGGCGCGTTCGCGGTGAGGTCGGCCAGGTGCGCGGCGACCGTGCCGGCGTCGCCGCGCACGATCGGGCCGGTCAGCGCGGCGTCACCATGTTCGAGCGCGTTGTCCAGCGCCGCGGTGAGCAGCGGCCGCAGCGTGCCCGCGGGGTCGTCGGCACCGGCGGCACGGAGGATCTCCATCGCCTCGGCGACCAGGGTGACCAGGTGGTTGGCGCCGTGCGCGAGGCCGGCGTGGTAGAGCGTGCGCATCTCCTCCGGGACCGGCATCACCCGGCCGCCGAGGGCGGCGACCAGCCGTTCGGCCATCCGCCGCTCGGAGCGGGTGGCGGTCACGCCGAAGATGCAGCCGGCGAGCCGGTCGAGGTCCACCGCGGTGCCGCTGAAGGTCATCGCGGGGTGCAGCGCGATCACCCGGGCGCCGACGTCGGCGGCCGGGTCGAGCACCGACAGCCCGTGACGCCCGGAGGTGTGCACGACGTACTGGCCCTCGGTGATGGCGCCGCTGTCGGCGAGCACCCGGACCACGTTGGCCAGCATGTCGTCGGGGACGGTGAGGAGGAGGACGTCGCTGGTCCGGGCGACCGCGCTCGGCTTGTCGACGGCGACGCCGGGCAGCAGCTCGGCGACACGGGCCAGGGTCGCCTCGGAGGCGCCGGCCACCGCGGTGACGGTGAAGTCGTCGTGGGCGTCCAGGCGTGCGGCCAGGACGGCGCCGACGCGTCCCGCGCCGACGACACCCACCCGAAGGGGGTCGTTCATGCTGCGAACCTCTCGTTCCAGTCCCACCGTCCACCCGGAGGCCGGTGTGGGTACCAGTCGATCGCTCGTTCAGGTCGTCACGAGCGTACGCCTGTGGTAACCGCTCAGGGAATCACTCACCGGTGTGACTGATGCCACGCCCCGGGCGGGGGCCCTGACTCCCGCCCGGCCACGCCCGGCCGTTCCGGCGACCCGCGGCGGACGTGGGACGCTACTGCCTGTGCGCCTGCTCCGCCGTCCGCCGACCCTCTCCGTGGTGGTTCCCGCGTACGGCGTGGAGGAGTGGCTCGACGAGTGCCTCGCCTCGCTGGTCGCACAGACACTCACCCGCTGGGAGGCGGTCGTCGTCGACGACGGATCGGTGGACCGCTCCGGGCGGATCGCCGCGGACTGGGCGGCACGGGACCGGCGGATCCGTGTGGTCCGCACCCCCAACCAGGGGCTCGGCGCGGCCCGCAACCACGGCAGCGGACTGGTCCGCGGGCAGTACCTGGCGTTCCTCGACGCCGACGACGTACTGCCGCCGACGGCGTACCAGCTGCTGGTGGCGTCGCTGGACCGCACCGGCTCGGACTTCGCGGTGGGCTCGATGGCCCGCTGGGAGGACGGCCGGCTCACCGAGCCCGGCTGGATGCGGCGGCTGCACCGCCCGGCTCAGGGGCTGCGGATCGAGGAGCGACCCGAGCTGCTCGGGGACGTCTTCGCCTGGAACAAGGTCTGGCGGCGGTCGTTCTGGGACGCCGCGGCGCTCTCCTGGCCCGAGCGCATCAGGTACGAGGACCAGCCCACCCTGACCAGGTCCTTCGTGGCCGGCCGGTTCGACGTGCTCGCCGACGTCGTCTACCACTGGCGGATCCGCTCCGACGGCACCTCGATCACCCAGCAGCGCGGAACGGTCGCGGACCTGCGGGACCGGTGGGAGACCAAGCGGATGTCCTTGCGCACCGTCCGCGACCACGGGTCGCCCGCCGTCGAGGAGATCTTCGTGGACCGGGTCCTGGCCGGCGACCTGTGGCGCTACTTCGACGCCATCCCCGGGTGCGACGACGCCTGGTGGCGACTGCTGCAGGACGGCGTCACCGAGTTCTGGGCCGGACGGTCACTGACCGGCAGCGGCCTGCCGCCGGCCCAACGGCTGGTCGGCTGGCTGGTGGAGCAGGACCGTCGCGACGACGCCACGGCCGTGGTCACCTGGCTCGCCGCGCTGCCGGCCCGGCCGCCGCGGGAGACGGACCCCGACAGCGGGCGGCCGCGACTGTCGGTCCCGGCCGAGGTGCTCGACGTCACCACGGTGGCGGCGGAGGCGCTGGCGGTGCGACCCCACGAACGCTGAGCGGGGATCGCGCGCGGTGCCGGTGTCGGTGTCGGCGTCGGCGTCGGCCGATCCGGGTATCAGGCGGTGCGGGTGGCCTGGTGCGACTTCCAGGCGGCCAGCTCGGCCTGGAGCCCGTCCAGCTCGGCCTCGAGCTCGGCGACCCGGACCACGGCCTGCGTGGCGCGGTCCTCGGCGTCGGCGAACTGCTCGGCCAGACGGGTGCGCTCACGCTCGGCGACCTCGGCCCGCTGCGTCGCGTCGGTGAGGTCCCGACGGGCGTCGGCGAGCTCCGCGGCGGCATCGGCAAGGCGACGCTCCAGACGCTCGACGGCCGCCTCGCGCTGGGCCATCCGGGTCTGCATCTCGGCCACGAACTCGATGTTCTCCTCGGACCGCTCGTCGGCGAGCCGGCGATAGGCCTGGGCCTGCTCGGCCCGGTCCCGGGCGGCGTCACGACGCGTGTCGAGGAGCTCGGTGTGGGTGATCTTGGTGGCGGCGGCGCCCAGCGCGACGGAGGCGGCAGCGGCGACGACCAGCGCCAGCCACGAGCCGGCGACCACCGTGCCCACCACGGCAGCGGTGGCGAGGAGGAGGAGAACCGCGGCGACCACGACGCGCGTGGACCGCTGACGACGACGGGAACCGACGGGGGAAGTCATGCCTGAACCGTAGGCCGCGGCTGCCCGCACCGGCCGCAGGCGCGCCGCGCGGACGCGTGCCGGATGAGACGGATGTGACGGGTGTGACCCGCCCGACGGTGCCACCACAGCACGTGGTAAGGGACGGCCGGCGGCGTTACGCCGGGTCGCCGTCCTCGTCGTCGTCCCGCACTCGGCAGGCACGTTCGAGGGCCACCGCGGCGGCCGCGGCGAGGAGCCCGGCGACACCCGCGATCCAGCAACGCAGCTGCCGATCGTCGGCGAGCTCGGCGGGGTTGCCCACCCAGCTCAGCCCGTAGCCCAGGTAGCCGCCGGCGACCAGCGCCGCCACCATCGCGCAGGCGCGGGCGAGCACCAGCCTGTTGACCGCCTGGTGCGCCAGCAGCCGCTCGTGACGGACCTGCAGCGCGCGGTGGGTCGCCCAGGCCGTGTAGCCCAGGATCGCGGCCAGCAGCACCAGCGCCAGCGGCTGCGCCCAGGAGATCAGCGGCGGGGTGACCCCGAGGCGTTCGCAGACCGGTCGCAGGGCCAGGCCCAGGACCAGCCCGACGACGCCCCACCCGACCAGTGCCGTCGGCGGGGTCGGACGCAGGGCGCCGGGGTGGGGAGCCGGATCGTCCTGCCGGCCCGGCCGGCTCACTCGAACTCGAGCACCAGGTCGTCGCGGAGCTTGAGGCCGTCGGTGCCGACGGCGCTGAGCAGCTCGGCGACCGGCCCCCGGTCGAGGAACTGGGCGTCGGGCTCGAGGTCGAGCCAGGGCTGCAGCACGAAGGCGCGCTCGTGGGCGCGCGGGTGGGGCAGCTGCAGCGAGGGCTTCTCGCTGCGGCGGTCGCCGACCACGATCAGGTCGACGTCGAGGGTCCGCGGCGCGTTGCGCTCGTCGGAGCGCATCCGGTCGAACGCGTCCTCGATCGCGAGCGCGCGGTCCATCAGCCGGCTGGCCGAGAGGGTGGTGTCGGCGAGCACGACGGCGTTGAGGAAGGGGCCGGCGCCCTCGGGGCACCCGACCGGCTCGCTCTCGTAGACCGGGGAGACGCCGGTGACCCACACGTCCGGGGTGTCCGCGAGCGAGGAGACCGCGCCCTGCAGGTTCCCGAAGCGCTCGCCCAGGTTGGATCCGAGGGCGATCACCATCCGCCGGATCGGGCGCATCTCACCGGTGAGGGTGTCCGCGTCGATGATGTTCGGATTCGGGACCTCGGTCATCGGTGGCCCTCTCCCTTTCCGTCTGCCGCGTCGGCTCGTGTGCGGGTGATGGTCAGTTGCACGTCGCCGAACGGGATCTCGATCGGCGCGTTCGGCTTGTGGATGGTCACCCGCGCCCATTCAACACGAGTGTCCAAGAGGCAGACCTCGGCGACCCGCTGTGCCAGCGCCTCGATCAGGTCGACCGGATCACCGGCCACCGATCGCGCCACCTCGTCGACGAGGCTCCCGTAGTCAACGGTGTTGCGCAAGTCGTCCGACGCCGCGGCCGGCGCGGTGTCCACGCCGAGGGTCAGGTCGACCACGAAGCGCTGGCCGTCGCGCTTCTCGTGCTCGAAGACACCATGGTGGCCCCAGCACTCGATGCCCAGGACGGACAGCTCGTCAGTCACGGGCGACAGCCTGCCATCTGGCCACGACACGCAGTGCATCGGCATGGGCTCGTACGTCGTGCACCCGCACGCACCACACCGGCGCACCGCCGTGCCCGGCGGCCAGCAGGGTGGTCAGCGCCACCCCGGCCGCCTCCCGGGCCGCCACCTCCCGCGGCGTGCCGTCCTCGTCGGCCAGCAGCCGGCCGAGGAAGGTCTTCCGGCTGGCGCCGACCAGCAGCGGGAAGCCGAGGCCGGCCAGCTCGCCCAGCGAGGCCAGCAGCGGCCAGTTGTCGTCGGGCGCCTTGGCGAACCCCAGTCCGGGGTCCAGCACGATCTGCTCCCGGGCGACGCCGGCCTCCAGGATCGCCTCCACCCGGGCGGCGAGCTCGGTGCGCACACCGGCCACCACGCCGCCCTGCGCGGCGTAGTCGGTGAAGCGCTGCATCTGCGAGCCGTGGGCGCGCCAGTGCATCGCCACGTACGTCGCCCCGCTGGCCGCGACCACCGGCAGGATGGCCGGGTCGGCCAGGCCGCCGGAGACGTCGTTGACGATCCGCGCCCCCGCGGCCAGCGCCGCCTCGGCCACCTCCGCGCGCATCGTGTCGACCGAGACGGTGGCGCCGGCACCGGCGAGGGCGGTGATCACCGGGACCACGCGGTCCAGCTCCTCGCCGACCAGCGGGCGCGTCGCTCCCGGCCGGGTCGACTCTCCGCCCACGTCGAGGATGTCGGCGCCATCGGCCAGCAGCCGCAGTCCGTGCGCGATCGCGCGGTCGGGGTCGTCGTACCGGCCGCCGTCGGAGAAGGAGTCGGGGGTGACGTTGACGACGCCCATCACCAGCGGCACATCACTCACCCGGTGACCCTATCGCCCGTCGCTGCCGGCCACGCTCGGCGTGACGGATCAGGCGCGGTGGATCAGCGCCATCGCCTCGGCGCGGGTGGCGGCCTGGTGCATCTGCCCCCGCACCGCCGAGGTGATCGTGCGGGCGCCGGCCTTGCGGACGCCGCGCATCGTCATGCAGAGGTGCTCGGCCTCGATCACCACGATCACGCCGCGCGCGTCGAGGATCTCGACCAGGGCGTCGGCGATCTGGGTGGTCAACCGCTCCTGGACCTGCGGACGCTTGGCGTAGACGTCGACCAGGCGGGCGAGCTTGGAGAGCCCGGTGATCTTGCCGCTGGCCGCCGGGATGTAGCCCACGTGGGCCACCCCGGTGAACGGCACCAGGTGGTGCTCGCACATCGACCACAGCTCGATGTCACGGACCAGCACCATCTCGTCGTGGCCCAGGTCGAAGGTGGTGGTCAGCACCTCCTCCGGCTCCTGGCGGAGGCCGGCGGTGAGCTCGGCGTAGGCCCGCGCCACCCGCGCCGGGGTGTCCCGCAGGCCTTCGCGCTCCGGGTCCTCGCCGATGGCGGCCAGCAGCTCCCGTACGGCGGCCTCGGCGCGGTCGTGGTCGAACGGCGCCAGGTCGGCGGCGGGCCGGTCCGGCGTCGTGATCGGGTCGGTCACCGATCCTCCTCAGACGGTGGGCGGACTCGGCGGCGTCGGGTCGCTCGGCGGGGCCGGCGGGCCCCCGTGGACGTCACCGGAGGGCCCCGGCGGGGTCAGGATCTCCCCGCCGCCCTCGGCGTCGGGCCGCACACCGTTGGTCGAGGAGCCGTTCAGGGCACGGCGCCGGATCTCCTCGGGGATCTCCACCGGCGGGATCGCCGACGGGATCCGGGTGGGCGACCCGGTCCAGGCCGGCCGCTCGGGCCGGCGACGCAGCGGGGTGAAGATCTCGGCCACCTGGGCCTTGTCCAGGGTCTCCTTGTCCAGGAGCTCGAGGACGAGCGAGTCCAGCACGTCCCGGTTGTCCTCCAGGATGTCGAAGGCCTCCTGGTGGGCGTGGGCGAGGAGCAGCTTGGTCTCCTCGTCGACCATCGCGGCGACGTCCTCGGAGTAGTTCCGGGAGTGGCCGAGGTCGCGGCCCAGGAACGGCTCGGAGTTGGACTCCCCGAGCTTGATCGCGCCGAGCCGCTCGGTCATGCCGTACTGGGTGACCATCGCGCGGGCGACGTTGGTCGCCTTCTCGATGTCGTTGCCGGCGCCGGTGGTCGGGTCGTGGAAGACCATCTCCTCGGCCGCCCGGCCGCCGAGCATGTAGGCCAGCTTGTCCAGCATCTCGCTGCGGGTCTGGGAGTACTTGTCCTCGTCGGGCAGCACCATGGTGTAGCCGAGCGCCCGGCCGCGCGGCAGGATCGTGATCTTGTGGACCGGGTCGGTGCCCGGCAGCGCCGCCGCGACGAGGGCGTGGCCGCCCTCGTGGTAGGCGGTGATCAGCTTCTCCTTCTCCGACATCAGTCGGGTGCGCCGCTGCGGTCCCGCGATCACCCGGTCGATCGCCTCGTCCAGCGAGCCGGCGGTGATCACCTTCTCGCCGTTGCGCGCGGCGAGGAGCGCGGCCTCGTTGAGCACGTTGGCCAGGTCGGCTCCGCTGAAGCCCGGGGTACGTCGCGCCACCGAGGTCAGGTCCACCTCCGGCGCGAGCGGCTTGCCGCGCGAGTGGACCTGCAGGATCATCTCGCGCCCGGCGAGGTCGGGGGCGTCCACCTGGATCTGCCGGTCGAACCGGCCCGGTCGCAGCAGCGCGGGGTCGAGCACGTCGGGACGGTTGGTGGCGGCGATCAGGATCACGCCGCCGCGCACGTCGAAGCCGTCCATCTCGACGAGCAACTGGTTCAGCGTCTGCTCGCGCTCGTCGTGACCGCCGCCCATGCCGGCGCCACGGTGGCGACCGACCGCGTCGATCTCGTCGATGAAGACGATCGCCGGAGCGTTCTCCTTGGCCTGCTCGAACAGGTCGCGCACCCGGGAGGCACCGACGCCGACGAACATCTCCACGAAGTCCGAGCCGGAGATCGAGTAGAACGGGACGCCGGCCTCACCGGCGACCGCGCGGGCGAGCAGGGTCTTGCCGGTGCCCGGAGGGCCGTAGAGCAGCACGCCCTTGGGGATCTTGGCGCCCACCGCCTGGAACTTGGCCGGCTCGGAGAGGAACTCCTTGATCTCGCCGAGCTCCTCCAGCGCCTCGTCACACCCGGCGACGTCGGCGAAGGTGGTCTTGGGCATGTCCTTGGTGATCATCTTCGCCTTGGACTTGCCGAACTGCATGACGCCGCGACCGCCGCCCTGCACGTTGTTCATCAGGAAGATGAACAGGGCGATGATCAGCACGAACGGCAGCAGGGTCAGCAGCAGCGAGGACCACACGCTGGGCTGCGGGTTGGTCGAGTTCGACTTCTCGATGTCCCCGGCGGCGACCTGCTCGTCGACGGCGGCGAGCAGCGTCTCCTGCTGGCCGTCGATGTAGTACGCCATCACCTGGTCGGTGTCGTCGCGGACACCGTCGTCGAGCTCGGCCTCGATCTTCTGATCACCATCGATGAAGGTGATCTCCTTGACCTCGCCCTTCTCGATGTACTCGGCGAGCTGGGAGGTGGTGACCTCCTTGTGGCCGCTACCGGAAGCGAGGAACTCCAGTGCCAGGATGACGGCGAGGACCGCCACCACGATCCAGAGCACCGGCCCCCTGAAAACGCGCTTCACAGAATCTTCCACTCCCGCCGACTAACGATTGATCCGACGACGGTACACGCCGTCGTCGTACTCCATTCTGGCCGGTCCATGGTGATCGGCCAGAGGGAGAACGTACGGCGGACCTGCGGTGTTCCGCCGCGAAGGTTCTCTCAGGCCGCGCTCAGGAGTAGACGTGCGGCGCCAGGGTCCCGATGTCGCGCAGGTTGCGGTACCGCTCCCGGTAGTCCAGGCCGTAGCCGACCACGAACTCGTTGGGGATGTCCCAGCCGACGTACTTGGCCTCGACCGGCATGGTCAGCGCCTCGGGCTTGCGCAGCAGCGTGCAGATCTCCACGCTCGCCGGGCCGCGGGAGGCGAGGTTCTTGGTCAGCCAGGAGAGGGTGAGGCCAGTGTCGATGATCTCGTCGACGATCACCACGTGGCGACCGGCGATGTCGGCGTCCAGGTCCTTGAGGATCCGGACCACACCGGACGACTTGGTGCCCGACCCGTAGGAGGAGACGGCCATCCAGTCCATCTCCACGTGCCGCCCGAGGGCGCGGGAGAGGTCGGCCATCACCATCACGGCGCCGCGCAGCACGCCGACCACGACGAGGTCCTTGCCCTCGTAGTCGCGCTCGATGTCGGCGGCGAGCTCGCCGAGACGGTCGAGGATCTGCTTCTCGGTGAACAGCACCTCGACGAGGTCGCTCTCGACGTGCGAGGAATCCATGTCCCTCATCGTGACACACCTGCGGGGGGTGCCACGAGATCCGGTCAGGTGGATCGGAAGCGGAGGTGACCAGCGTCTCGGTGGGCGGTGACCGAACCCGGCAGCTGGATCTCCCCCGAGATCGTGCCGGCGACCAGGTCGAGCAGCGCCGCCACGTGCACGTGGAACAGCTCCGCGTCGCGGGCGCCCGCCTCGAGCGCGGCCAGGCGGAGCACCCGGGAGGCGATCGCGCGGTGCTGCTCGGCCAGGCCGGCCAGCGGCAGCGCCGGCCCTCGGCCCGACGGGTCGGGAACGTCGGTGCGCAGCGCGGCGAGCGCGGCGGCGGCCAACGCGTCGAGCGCGTCGACGTCGTCGCGCACCTGGTCCGCGGTCCGGGCCAGGGTGGCGGCGACGCCCGGCCCGAGCTCGGCCTCGAGCACCGGCAGCACCCGCTGCCGGACCCGCACCCGGGTGTAGCCGGGGTCGCTGTTGTGCGGGTCGTCCCAGAACTCGATGCCCTCGACCTGGCAGGCGGTGACGGTGTCGTCCCGGGCCACGTCGAGCAGCGGACGGCGGTAGCGGTCGAACCCGCGGCGCATCCCGGCCAGGGAACGGCCCCCCGACCCCCGGGCCAGGCCGAGCAGCACGGTCTCGGCCTGGTCGTCGCGGGTGTGGCCGAGCAGCACCTGCGCCGCGCCGAAGTGGTCGGCCATCTGGTCCAGTACGGCGTAGCGCGCGCGGCGGGCGGCCGCCTCCGGCCCGAGCCCACCGGCGTCGACCTCGACCCGGGCGGCGACGGTCTCGTCGACCCCCAGCCCGGCCATCTGGCCGACCACCCGTGCGGCCTGCTCCGCGGAGCCGTCCTGGAGACCGTGGTCGACGGTGGCGCCGACCACCCGCACGCCGGGGCGGCGCGCCTCGAAGACGGTGGCCGCGAGCAGCGCGAGCGAGTCCGGCCCGCCGGAGCAGGCCACCAGCACCGCGTCGCCGGCGCCGAGATCGGCGAGGCTGCGTCGTACGCCGAGGCGGACCGCCGCGACCGAGGGGTGGAGCGCCACCGGAGGCCGGCTCAGCCCAGGACCCGACGGATCCAGCCGTCGGGGTCGGAGAGCTCCGCCTTCGAGGGCAGGTTCTGCGGGCCGGCCCAGACCGCGTTGAACTGTTCCATCCCGACCGTGTCGACCACGCCGCGGACGAACTTCGCGCCGTCGCGGTACTGCGCCATCTTGGCCTCCAGCCCGAGCAGCCGGCGCAGGATCCGGTCGAGCGTGCCGACGCCCTGACGACGCTGGGTGAACTTCCGCCGGATCTGTGCGACCGACGGGATCACGCTCGGCCCGACGTCGTCCATCACCACGTCGGCGTGGCCCTCCAGCAGCGACATCATCCCGGTGACCTCGTCCATCAGCGCCCGCTGCTCCGGGGTGGAGAAGATCTCCACGATGCTGCCGCCCTCGCGGCCCGAGGCCAGCGCCTCCCGGATCCGCTCCAGTCCGCCGTCGAGCAGCGAGGAGGGCTCCACGGTGTCGCTGAGCCGCTGCACCATCTGGTGCAGGTGGTCGCGCATCCAGGGGACCGCGGTGAACTGCACCCGGTGGGTCTCCTCGTGCAGGCAGACCCACAGCCGGAAGTCGGTCGGGTCCACGCCCAGCTCGCGCTCGACGTGGACGATGTTCGGCGCCACCAGGAGGAGCCGGCCGTTCGGCGCGGTGACGGGCTGGCCGAACGGGTCGAACTGGCCGAGCACCTTGCCGGCGATGAAGCCCAGCAGGCCGCCCGCCTCGGCGCCGGTGACCTTGGACCCCACCGCCCGCGCCATCCCGGAGGGTGGGTTCGCGTCGGCCAGCTTGTCGACCAGGGGCCGGGTGGCCACCTCGAAGCTCTCCGCGTTGGCCCGCACCCACCCGCTGCGGTCGACCACCAGCACCGGCGCCGTGCCGTCCGGCGCGTCGAGGCCGGTGAACTCCCGCACCAGTCCGGTCGAGCGTCCGGCGTCGGCGCGGAGCTCCGCGACCGCCGCCTCGGCCTCGGCACGGCTCACCTGGGGGCCCTCGCCGGCGATCCGGGTTCCGATGGCGACGGCGACCTTCCAGTCGATCATCGCGGGCTGGCTCGGTGCGGCGCTCATGCCGTGCAGCCTA
This sequence comes from Nocardioides sambongensis, assembly GCF_006494815.1. Classification (NCBI taxonomy): domain Bacteria; kingdom Bacillati; phylum Actinomycetota; class Actinomycetes; order Propionibacteriales; family Nocardioidaceae; genus Nocardioides; species Nocardioides sambongensis. Next base: position 3,902,883 of record NZ_CP041091.1, on the reverse strand, counting down.
GGGCGCGCCTCCCAAAGCCCCGGGTCAGCGCGCGCAGCGGCAGGCGCCGAGAGCGGCGGCCGCGTTGTCCATCGCCACCCGGGCGAGCAGGTCCTTGTCCTTGGGGATCCGGTCCGCCATCAACGCGAAGGCCATCAGGTCGCCGTCCCGGTCGACCGCGATGCCGGCCAGCGAGGTGACCCCGGTCAGGGTGCCGGTCTTGGCCCGCACCCGGCCCAGTCCGTCCGGGTCGCCGAGATCCATCCGGTCGGTCAGCGACCCGGTGAAGCCGGCCACCGGCAGGCTGCTCAGCACCGGCCAGAGCTCGGTCTGGTCGTCGTCGGCGGCCAGGCGCAGCACGTCGACCAGCAGCCGCGGCGACATCCGGTTCTGCCGGGACAGCCCGCTGCCGTCGTACAGGACGCTGCCGGCCATGTCGACGCCGTTGGCCCGGAGCACCGCCTTGACGCCGTCCTGCCCGCCGGTGAACGAGCCGTCGCCGGTCTGGGCGATGCCGACGTGGCGCAACAGCACCTCGGTCGCCTCGTTGTCGCTCACCTCGAGCAGCCGCTGCACGATCTGGGCGAGCGGTGCGCTGCGCACCTCGGCGACCTGGCGCGCCCGGTCCGGGGCACTCGCGCGGGACGGGGTGCCGTTGACCCCGATGCCCTGGTCCCGCAGGGCCTGCGCGAACGCGGAGGCGGCGGTGGCCGAGGGGTCGGCCACCCGGCCGTACCCGGAGGGGTCGCGGCCCTCGTCGACCCAGAGCGAGGTGATCGGCGAGACCACGCCGTCCGGGATGTAGTCCGCCTCCCAGGTCGGGTTGACGGACGGGCCGGTGAAGAGCGTGTCGTCGTAGGTGACGCGGACCGTCGTCGTCCCGTCCCGCTTCAGTGCGCGCGCGGTCCGGGTGGCCAGGGTGGTCAGGTCGGCCTTCGGCGGGACGAAGGTGGAGGTGGGGCTGGTCTCGGCCGGCTGCGCGGCGAGCAGGTACGGGTCGCCACCACCGATCAGGGTGAGCACCGGCTGCTTCGCGCCGGCGGAGACGACCGCGGTGGTGCTGAACTCGTGGTCGGCGCCGAGCAGGAAGAGCGCGGCGGTCGAGGTGACCACCTTGGTGGTCGACGCCGGGATCGCCAGGTCCGCCCCCTCGATGCGTTCGAAGGCCCAGTCGTCGGTCTCCAGCGGGGCCACCGCGGCCAGCACGTGCCGCCCGAGGTCCTTGTCGTCGAGGTGGGAGGTGATCGCGCGGTCGATCGCGGTGGCGCGCAGCGCGGCCGCACCGTCGGCGGGAGCGGCCACCGCCGCCGGCTCCACGACGGCCGGCGCGTCCACCTCCGGTGGCGGCTCCACCGCGGCCGGATCGGTCTGCGCGGTGGTGTCCTCGCCGCGCCAGGAGTCCCACTGCTCCTCGGCCCAGCCGGTCCGCCAGGCGGTCACGCCACCGGCGACCAGAGCGATCACGACGAGGGTGGCCAGCACCCGACGCAGGGGGCTCCCCTCGTGCTTCTGGCGCCGGTCGGCCACTATTACCCCTGACGATACTTTGTCTCGACTGCACGGTCGGGGCCATTGTGCGCGACAATGGCGGCGCCCATCCAAGGCGGGGCGCCGACCCGGCGCAGATCAAAGAGTGTGGAGGAAGTACGTGCTGGAGTTCGATGTCCTCGTGGAGATCCCCAAGGGGAGCCGCAACAAGTACGAGGTCGACCACGAGACCGGTCGGATGCGTCTGGACCGCTTCCTGTTCACCTCGACCATGTACCCCGCCGACTACGGCTACATCGAGGACACCCTCGGCCAGGACGGCGACCCGCTCGACGCGCTGGTCCTGCTGCAGGAGCCGACCTTCCCGGGCTGCCTGATCAAGTGCCGCGCGATCGGCATGTTCCGGATGACCGACGAGGCCGGCGGCGACGACAAGGTCCTGTGCGTCCCCGCGGGCGACCCGCGGATGGAGCACCTGCGCGACATCAACCACGTCCCGAACTTCGACCGCCTGGAGATCCAGCACTTCTTCGAGGTCTACAAGGACCTCGAGCCCGGCAAGTCCGTCGAGGGCGCCGACTGGGTCGGTCGCACCGACGCCGAGGCCGAGATCAACGCCTCGTTCGAGCGGTTCAAGACCTCCGGGCACTGATCCGAGGCTGACTGCGGCGAGGGCCGGTCCCGTGGGGGCCGGCCCTTCGGCGTACCTGGGGGTGCGGGTTTCACCGGTCAGCCGGGGAAACCCGCACGACACGCCGGACAACCACGGCGTGTCGTGCGGGTTTCGGCCGACAAGTCCCCGCCCGCCGGCGGTCGAGCACCATCCGGCGCCCGTTCCGGTGCCAGGAGTCCCGCCGAGGGTCCGGCTCCGCGTCCCGGCTCCGTCCGAACCTCAGGCGCCGTCGCCGATCAACGCCTCCGCCCGCAGCAGCGGCCGCGGTACGTCGAACGCGGCCACCAGGTCGCCGGCGATCGGACGCACCCGGCGGCACAGCACGCCGACCTCGCGGGTGATCGCCTTGGAGCGCTGCACGGTGAGCCGACCATGCTCGATGAACCACGCCCGGTCCGCCTCGATCCCGGAGAGGGCGTGCAGGTCGCAGAGCAGGTTCAGGGTGTCCTTGACCGGACCGTCGGGCTGCGCGGCCACCTTCTCCGTGAACGCCTCCAGCGCCAGCCGCTCCACGTGGGCGCGGGCGGCGGCGATGACGTGGTCCTGGACCTGGGAGAAGACCTGGCCGGCGTCCATCCCGGCGTCCACGCCGCGCTTGAGCCGCCGGGCGACCCCGCCGATCAGGTGCTCCTCGCGGAACCGGTACATCGCCAGGTGGTAGTCGGGGTCCAGCAGGCCCGCGTCGTCGTCCCAGCTGTCGTTGCCGCCGGGCAGGGCGTCCTTGATCTGCTCCAGCAGCCGGTGCACCCGGGTGCGCTCCAGCACCGTCTCCACGGCGAGGCCGGCCACGAACCGCACCATCCCGATCTGGTCCAGGTCGGAGAAGTCGCTGGCATAGTCGGTGAGCAGGCCCTTCGCCACGAGCTGGAGCAGCACGTGGTTGTCGCCCTCGAAGGTGGTGAACACATCGGTGTCCGCCTTCAGCGCGGCGAACCGGTTCTCGGCGAGGTAGCCCGCGCCGCCGCATGCCTCACGACACTCCTGGATGGTGCGGGTGGCGTGCCAGGTGGCCAGCGCCTTGGTGCCGGCGGCCCGCGACTCCAGCATCTTGCGGGTCGCCTCGTCCGTGCTCGCCCCGGAGAAGACCTCGTCCAGCCGGGAGACCAGCACCTCCTGGGCGAAGTGCAGACCGTAGGTGCGCGCCAGCAGCGGCAGCAGCCGGCGCTGGTGCATCCCGTAGTCGAGCAGCAGCTCCTCCGGAGCGTCGTCGGAGGCCTGGAACTGGCGGCGCTTCAACGCGTACTCGACCGCGATCGTGAGCGCCACCTTGGAAGCACTGATCCCGGCACCGCCGACGCTCACCCGCCCCTGGATCAGGGTGCCGAGCATGGTGAAGAACCGGCGGCCGGAGCTCTCGATCTCGCTGGTGTAGGTACCGTCCTCGGTGACGTCGGCGAACCGGTTGAGCAGCGCCTCCCGCGGCACCCGCACCTCGTCGAACCAGATCCGGCCGTTGTCGACGCCGTTGAGGCCCATCTTGGCGCCGTCGTCCTCGATCCGGATGCCGGGCAGCACCCCGCCGGACTCGTCGCGCAGCGGCACCACCAGCGCGTGCACGCCGTGCCGCTCCCCGGCCACCTCGAGTTGCGCGAAGACGACCGCCAGTCGGGCGTGCCGGGCGGCGTTGCCGATGTAGTCCTTGTTCGCCCCGGGCTCGGCGGTGGTGACCACGAACTCCCGGGTCTCGGCGTCGTAGCGGGCCACCGTGCCCAGCGACTGCACGTCGCTGCCGTGGCCGGTCTCGGTCATCGCGAAGCAGCCGAGCAGCCGGCCGGAGACGATGTCGGCGAGGTAGGCGTCGTGGTGCCGCTCGGTGCCCAGCTGCAGGATCGCTCCGCCGAACAGACCGAACTGCACACCCACCTTGACCAGCACCGAGAGGTCGCCGTACGCGAGTGTCTCGAACGACGCGATCGAGGCGCCGAGGTCGCCGCCGCCGCCGTACTCGACCGGGAACCCGAGCGCCGACTGCCCGGTGGCGGCGATCTCCAGGACCACCTCGCGGACCCGCTCGCGGAACTCATCCCGCGGCATCGTCTCGGCATCGGTCAGCACCGAGGCGTACGACGCCAGCGACTCCCGCACCCCGCGCCGGACCTCGGCGTACTCGCCGTCGAGCACCGCTCGCAGGCCGTCGAGGTCCACCGTGGGCACCGGGCCGTCCGTGCCGCTGGTGGTGCCGCTGGTGGTCGTGTCCGAGACGGGAGCGGGTGCGTCGGTCGCCATACAGGAAACCTAGAGGACGGCCGGGAACCGCCGGATCACGGCCGCGCGTAGTGGTCCGGGGTGCGCCAGTAGTACATCGACTCCTCGGTCACCGGACGCCCGGTGCGCGGGGCGTGGATGATCATCCCGTTCCCGGCGTAGAGGGCGACGTGGTAGATCGAGGAGGGGCTGCCGTCGCTCCAGAAGACCAGGTCGCCGGGCTGCAGCTGGGACGCCGTGATCGGGGTGGAGGCGTCGTACTGTGCGACGGAGTAGTGCGGCAGCGACTTCCCGCCGGCCTGCCAGGCTCCCATCGTCAACCCCGAGCAGTCCCAGGCCGACGGGCCGGCCGCGGCCCACCGGTAGGGCTCGCCGAGCTGGGCACGGGCGAAGGCGATCGCGGCGCTGGCGCCCCCGGCAGCCGGCGGGGTGTCGCCGCCACCGGGCTCGGGCTCGGGCTCGGGCTCGTTGGTCGGGTCGTCGCTCGGCTGCGGCTCCGGCTGCGGCGTGGCCTGGTCGGGCTCCGGAGCGGTCGGCACGTCCTGGTCGGGCGACGGGCGGCTCTCGTCCTGCTCCGCCCGAGCACGCTCCTCGGCCCGCTCCTGCCGCTGCTCGACCAGCGCGACGGTGACGCCCTGGAGTCGCGCCAGGCGCCGGACCAGACGGTCCTGACGGGCCGCGGTGCTGGTCGCGGCGTCGGCCGCCGCAGCGGCTGCGGACGACGCCTCGTCGCGCGCGACCCGTGCGGCGGTCGCGGCGTCGGTCGCCTCCGTGGCGGCTTCGTCGGCCGCGGTCTCGGCGTCCTCGGCGTCCTCGGCGGCGGCGGTGAAGTCGTCGTGCTGGGTCTGCAGCGCGCCCTGGACGGTGTCGATGGCGGTGGCGTCGGCCAGCAGCGACGAGACGCCGTCGGCGTCGAAGACGGCGGTGAGCGCGGTGAGGTCGATGTCGCTGCCCAGCGTGCCGACCAGCGTCCGCCGGTAGGTCTCACGCTGCTCGGCCAGCCGGTTGTCGGCGCGCCGTGAGGCGGCCTCGGCGGTCCTGAGGTCGCGTCGGGCGACCTGCGCCCTCCAGCGGGCGCCGTTGTAGGCCTCGGCGGCCTTGGCGGCCGCGACCGCGGCATTCTCGGCGTTGGCGTTGGCCGTGGCCAGCGCCTCCTTCACCGACGCGACGTCGTCGCTCGCCTGCTGCTGGTCCTGCCGCGCCTCGCGCACGTCCTGTCGGGTCGGGCCGGGGTCGGCGCCGGGGGCTGCCTGCGCGACCGGTACGGCGGTCGTGGCGGCGAGCGCGAGCGAGCCGAGGACGAGCGCGAGCGGTCGACGGCGGGCTGGTCGGCGCGGTCCGGTGGCGGGCACCTGGGCCTGTTGCACCTGGAGCTCCTGGGGTTCGACGGCATGGGGTTCCAGCGGGGTGGTCACCCGATCGGCAGCGTCGGCTCACCAAGGGCAACTCGCGGCACGCTAGCCACTTTTCACCCCAGAAAGAACATTTCGTCCCAACTTTCTCAAAAACACCGGCGTGTCGCCTTGACGAACTACATGGTTGTAATTCTCGACGAACCGGGCACCGCCCACGAAAACGACCGACGCCGACCCACCCGGCCGGGCGGATCGGCGTCACCGACGATCGTGGTCAGTCGGCGTTGATCGGGATCTTCGACGTGGTGGTCGTCGGATGCGAGCGCAACCCACGGTCGAACTTCTGACCACTGGCGATGCCGCCGAGGTAGAAGGAGGTGATCGCGATCGCGGCACCGCCGATGTCGTCGGCGACGTAGTGCCAGCCGAAGTAGAGCGTCGCGATCACGGTGAGCCCGAAGTTCACCCAGAACACCCAGTGCAGGATCTTCGACCTCACCGTGTACTGCACCATCAGCGCCCAGAGCAGGGTGATCGCCACATGCAGGCTGGCGAAGCCGGCCACCGAGTTCAGCGAGTCGGTGACCGTCGGGTCGTAGAGCACCCCTGTGCGCCCACTGGTGATCGACTCCATCAGGTCCGCGGTGGGCGTGTGCACCAGGTCGGTGTACTCCGAGGGGTACTGGATGCCCGGGCCGAGCGTCGGCAGCAGGTAGTAGGACAGCGTGCCCAGCGTCCAGGCGATCACCTGCGAGGTCACGAACCAGTAGCCGTAGGAGACGGTGCGCGACCAGACCAGCCAGACCGCGACCAGCAGGATCACCAGCGGGAGGTAGGTCAGGTAGATCTGGGACAGCACGAACGCGCTGATGTTGGTGCCGAAGATGGCATGCAGCACGTCCGAGGGGTCGTTGCCGAAGAAGAGGACCCGGTCCATGATGTGCAGCTCGCGGTCGAAGAGCAGCGCCTTGCCCGGCTCGTTCGGATCCGGCCGCACGAACGGCAGGCTCGACTTCAGGTTCCGGTAGCAGACGTAGGTGATGTAGAAGCAGACCGTGCCGAGGATGACCAGCGTCATCCGCTCCCGCGTCCAGTGCGTCCGCCACCGCTCGCGGACCCGCTCCTTCATCGTCGGACGCGGCTCCTCCTCCGCGTCGGCGCCGGCTCGCGCCCGTTGGATCGAGTCGGAGACCCGTCCCCAGGCGGCGCGCACCACCAGGTCCACCAGCAGCGCCGCCAGCAGGATCGAGAAGGCACGGAAGAACATGTCGATCAGCAACACGATGCTGGAGAGCACGATGTTGGTCGGCATCGCGTCGAACAGCTCCAGCAGCCAGCTCAACGACGGACCCAGCAGCTTGCCCTCGGGCTCCACCAACGGGCGGTCGTAGCGGACGGCGACATAGAAGGCGGCGCCGAAGATTGCCGCGGCAGTGCCGATCAGGACGGTATAGGCGCGGCGATACACCCGACGGATTCTAGATCCTCGGCCCACACGCCCGGATCAGCCCTCCGCCAGGGGCGCCGTCGCGGCCGTCTCCACCCGCAGCCGGACCGGGTCCCCGTCCGCCGGCGTCCATCCCGCCGGGCCGACCGCGTCGGCCTCCCCCACCCCGTCGACCTGCACCACCAGCCGGGTCCCGTCCGGCGTCGCGGTGGCCGCCACCACGGTGCCGGTGAGGTCGCCCTCCGCCCCCGCCCGCAGCGCCGAGGGTCGTACGGCGAGGCGTCGGGCGGTCCCGCCGCTGAGCGTGGTCGCGGCCGCCCCCGCGAAGACCCGGGTGAACCCGAGGAACCGCGCCACCTCCTCGTCCACCGGCGCGGACCAGACCTGGCGGGTGCTCCCCTCCTGGACGATCCGGCCGCGGCGCATCACGGCGAGCCGGTCGGCCACCGCGAACGCCTCCTGCTGGTCGTGGGTGACCAGCAGCGCCGTCGTACCGGACTCGTGCAGGATGCGGCGCAGGTCGGTGGCCAGCCGCTCGCGCAGCGCGGCGTCCAGCGCGCTGAGCGGCTCGTCGAGCAGCACCAGGCGGGGCCGGGCGGCCAGGCAGCGGGCCAGGGCCACCCGCTGCCGCTCACCGCCGGAGAGGGTGCGCGGCAGGCGCGCGGCGTAGCCGGCCAGACCGACCAGGTCGAGCAGCTCGGCGACCCGCTCCCGGCGAGCCGGCGAGGCACCGCGGCCGCGCAGGCCGTAGCCGACGTTGCGCGCCACGGTGAGGTGGTCGAAGAGCTGGCCGTCCTGGAACATCAGCGCGAAGCCGCGCCGATGGGTCGGCACCCGGGCCAGGTCCGCCCCGTCCCAGGAGACACCACCCGCGGTGAGCGGCTCCACCCCCGCGACCGCCCGCAGCAGCGTCGACTTGCCGCAGCCCGACGGCCCCAGCACGGCGGTGATCTCGCCGGACGGCACGTGCAGGTCGACGCCGTCGACCGCCACCGTGTCGCCGAGCTCCACGCGGGCCCCGGTCACCTCGAGCATCCGTCCTCCTCACGCCTCGCGGCTTTCGATCCGCCCGGTCCCGTTCCGGCTCTCACAGTGCCCCACCCCCGGCACCCGGAGCCGCTCCACCGCCAGGATCACCGCCGTGGTGACCGCGGCGAGCAGCACCGAGGCCGCCATCGCGACGCTGTAGTTCGCCGGGTCGGGAGTGCCGATCAACCGGAAGATCACCACCGGCAGGGTCGGCGTCTCCGGACGCACCAGGAACGCGGTGGCACCGAACTCCCCGAGCGAGACCGCGAACGCGAAACCGGCCGCCGCCAGCACCGGCCGCCACAGCACGGCGAGGTCGACGGTGCGCAGCACCCGCCACGGCCCCGCGCCCAGCGACGCGGCCGCCTGCCGCTGACGGTCGTCGATGCCGGCCAGCACCGGGATCAGCACCCGGATCACCAGCGGCAGCGCCACCAGCGCCTGGGCCAGCGGCACCAGCACCGGGCTGGATCGCAGGTCCAACGGGGGTTCGTCGAGGGTGATCAGGAAGCCGAAGCCGAGCGTCACCGCCGAGACCCCCAGCGGCAGCATGAAGAGGCCGTCGAAGAGCGACCGCAACCGGCGTCCGCCGCGCGACCGGACCCGTCGGGTGACCACGAAGGCGACCAGGAGTCCGAGGGTCAGCGACATCCAGGTGGCGTCGAGCGCGATCCGCAGCGAGTTGCCCAGCGCCTCGGTGACCGGCACCCGGAGCAGCCCCCCGCCGGCCGCGCCGCCGGCGTCGGCCCCGGTGCCGCCCAGCGACCGGTACGCCGCCAGCGACCAGGCACCGTCGGGACGGAGCGAGGCGAGCACCAGGCCGAGCACCGGCGCCGCCACCGCGGCCAGCACCACCACGGTGGCCGCTATCGCCGGCAGGTCGCGCCGCTGCGGACGGGCCGGCGTCGCCGGGACGCGTCGTACCGTCGGGTCCGGGACCCGCCGCAGCCGGGCGGCGACGACCAGCAGCACCACCACCGAGACCAGCTGCACCAGCGAGAGCGCGGCGGCGGCGCTGAGCTCGGGGCTGCCGGTGATGGCACCCGTGGTGAGCAGGTAGATCTCGGTCTCCACCGAGGAGTAGCGCACCCCGCCCAGGGTGAGCACCACGCCGAACCCGGTGGCACAGAAGAGGAAGACCACGGAGGCCGCCGACACCACGGCCGGCCGCAGCGCCGGGACGGTGACCGTCCACCAGACCCGCCACGGCCCGGCGCCGAGGGCGGCGGCGGCCTCCGCGGGACGACGGTCCAGCGACTCCCAGACCGTCCCGACGGTGCGGATCACCACGGCCACGTTGAAGAACGCGAGGCCGGCCACGATCGCGGCAGGGGTCCCGTCCAGGTCGAGGGCGCCGAGCGGACCGTCGGGCCGCAGCAGCTGGCGGATCGCGATCCCGACCACGACCGTCGGCAGCACGAACGGCACCAGGAGCGCGGCCCGGACCAGGCCCCGCCCGGGGAACCGCAGCCGATACAGCACGTACGCCGCCGGCAGCCCGGCGAGCAACGCGACCGCGGTCGCGGTGGCCGCCGTCCACACGGTGAACCACACCACCCGGCCGGTCCGGGGCCACCCCAGCACCTCGATCACCGCGCCGGGGTCGAAGACGCCGTCCGGGAAGAACCCGCGTTGCACCATGCCGGCCACCGGCAGCACGAAGAAGACGGCCAGCACCGCGGTGGGCACCGCGGCGAGGGCGACCAGCGTGAGGCGACGTGTCATCCGGGCTCTCCCCCCAGGATCCGCCTCAGCGGCTGGTGAGCTCCGACCACGCGGTGAGCCACTCGCGACGGTGGTCCGCGATCTCCTCCGGCGTGACCTCGACGGTGGAGTCCGGCTGCGCGGCGAAGGCCGCCCAGTCCGCGGGCAGCTCCACCTCGTCGTCGACCGGGAAGACGTACATGCTGGTCGGCAGCGCGGCCTGCACCGCGGGGCTCAGCAGCCAGTCGACCACCGCCCGGGCGCCCTCGGGGTTCTGCGCGCCCTCCAGCACGCCGGCGTACTCGACCTGGCGGAAGCAGGTGTCGAGGAGTGCCCGCGTGCTGCTCTCGCCACCCTCGACGGTGAACGCCGGGGAGGTGTCGTAGGAGAGCACGATCGGGCGGTCGCCGCCGGAGTAGGTGAAGTCGACGTAGTAGGCGTCCTCCCAGCCCTTGACCACCTTGGCGCCGTTGGCCAGCAGGTCCTCCCAGTAGCCGGTCCACCCCTCGCCGTAGGCACCGATGGTGGAGAGCAGGAAGGCCATCCCGGGAGTGCTGGTGGTCGCCCCCGAGGTGACGAAGAGGTCCTGGTAGGCCGGGTCGGTCAGGTCGTCCAGCGAGCCCGGAGGCTCCAGCCCCTCCGCCGCGAACCAGTCGGTGTCGACGTTGACGCAGACGTTGCCGGTGTCGATCGGGGTGAGCTCACGCCCGTCGCCCTCGTCGTCGCCGGGCAGGACCAGGTCCTCGGCGCCGGTCGGCAGGTCGGCGTCGTAGGGGCGAACACGTCGGCGCCGAGGACCGACCCGGCGAAGGTGTTGTCCACCCCGAACGCCACGTCGCCGAGCGGGTCGCCCTCGGTCAGCTGCAGCTTGGAGGTCAGCTCGCCGCCGTCGCCGGCCGGGCTCTGCACCAGGGTGTAGCCGGACTCCTGCTCGAAGGCGCGGACCAGCCTCTTGGGCAGCGAGAAGCTGTCGTGGGTGACCAGCACGACCTCTCCGGAGCCGGTGCCCGGGTCGTCGCCGGCCGACCCGCCACCCGAGGAGGAGTCGTCCTCGCCGATCAACGAGCACCCGCTGCCCAGCAGGGCCAGGCCGCAGAGCGCGCCGAGCAGGGCGATCGGGCGCCGGGGGCGCGCAGGACGGTGGAGATGAGAAGCCACGGAGGGACTCCCTTCGCCGGTGCTAACCGGAGCAGGTTCGGAGGGTCTGCGGCCCTGGACCCGACTTCCGCCGACGGTCCGCCCGCACTCTCAGCACGCTGGGTCGTGCTCCCCTGTCTTGTCCCTCCACACTAGCCCCGGGACGGGCGCTAGCCTGCGCCGGGTGGAGATCACCGTGCGCCGGTTCGCGGCGCTCACCGTCGCTGAGCTGTACGACGTCGCGCGGCTGCGCCAGGACGTCTTCGTCGTCGAGCAGGCCTGCCCCTACCCCGACCTCGACGGCCGGGACACCGAGCCGACCACGGTGCACGTGCTGCTCCGCCTCCCCGCCGACAGCCAGTCCACCGACAGCCAGCCCACCGACAGCCAGCCCACCGACAGCCAGCCCGCCGGGGCCGACCGTCCGCTGGCCGGCTGCACCCGGGTGCTGGTCGACGAGACACCGACCGGAGCGGTGTGGCGGATCGGCCGGGTCGCGCTGGCGCGCACCGCCCGCGGGCGCGGCCTCTCGGCGCCGCTGATGGAGGCATCGCTGCAGGTGTGCGCCGAGGCGGGCGAGCGGGACGTCGTACTGGACGCGCAGTCGCCGCTGGTCGGCTTCTACCGCGGGTTCGGGTTCGCCCCGGACGGGCCGGAGTTCCTCGAGGACGGCATCCCGCACACGCCGATGCGGCGCCGCGCCGGCTGAGCCTGCGCCGCGGCGGCGGACCGGTGGCAGCTCCTCGGCGACGGCCGGGTCAGCCCCGAGCGGGCTCCACCGGCGCGAAGACGATCCCGTCGGAGTGGTCCTCGCTGGTGGCCAACCCGCGGGCCTCGAGCAGCTCCAGGTGCGCCTTGGTCTCCATCGCCGCCATGCCCATGCTGAACGGGTCGAGGGTGTCGTAGGCGTGCTCGTGCCGGGTCCAGCCGAGGTCTCCGGCCACGCCGTGCGCCGTCGCCCTGCCCCGCGATCGCAGCGAGGTCAGGCACTCGTCGAGCCGCTGCTCGTGGTGGTCGAGCAGCTCGTCCACCCGCTGGTGGGTGGACGGGGCGACCGGGCCGTGCGCGGGCAGGATGCGCAGGTCCGGCAGGTGGCGGACCCGGGCCAGCGAGGCCATGAACTCGCCGAGCGGCTGCTCGGAGGCGGGCACGGTGAACCCGATCGACGGGGTGATCGTGGGCAGCACGTGGTCGCCGGAGAAGAGGACGCCCTCGGCCTGCTCGGCGAAGACGTAGTGGCCGGGGGTGTGGCCCGGCGTGTGCACCGCGTCCAGGGTGCGAGCGCCGACGGTGAACGTCCGGTCGCCCTCGATCCAGGTGTCCGGGAACGCCCAGTCCGTCGACTTCGGGAGATCGCCCGGGCCGCCCTCGCCCCACAGCGCGGCGACCTCGGCGGCACCCGCCGTCCGCAGCACGGAGAGGAACGGGCTCTCCTCGATCCCACCGACGCTGGCGTCGTGCAGCAGCTCCAGGGCCGGCTTCTCCTCGATCCCGAGCGCCACGTCCGCGCCGACCTCGGTGCCCAGCACCCGGGCCATCGTGTAGTGGTCGCGGTGCACGTGGGTGACCAGGAAGCGCTTGATGTCGCCGAACCCGGAGCCGACGCTGCGCAGGCAGCGGTCCAGGATCTCGCGGGCCTGGGGGATGGCCCAGCCGCCGTCGACCAGGGTGAGTCCGTCGTCGCCCTCGATGGCGTAGACGTTGACCGCCTTGAGGGCGTCCATCGGCAGCGGAAGCGGGATCCGGTGGATGCCGTCGGCGACCTTCCAGGCTCCCTCGTTGGCCCAGTGCTCGCCACTGTCGGGCGAGATCGCCTTGCCGGTGCTGACCCCGCTCCCCTGCCGCTTCGTGCTCTCGTTGGTCTGGCTCACGGCTGCAAGTCTGGCAGCCGCAGATCGAGGTTGGGCGCCTGGATCCCGCCATCGATCTCGAGCAGCTTGCCGGTGACGTACTTCCCGGCGGCCGAGGAGAGGTAGACGACGCCCGCCGCGATGTCCTCCGCCTCACCGATCCGGCCGAGCGGCGTCTTGTCCTCCATCTCCGCCCTGGTCTCCGGCACCCCGGCGACGAACTCCAGCGCGCTGGTCATCACCGAGCCGACGAAGATCCCGTTCACCCGGATGCTCGGCGCCAGGTCCGCGGCGGCCAGCCGCGACCAGTGCGCCAGCGCCGCCTTGGCGGTCCCGTAGGCCAGGTAGCCGCGGTCCGCGGTGCGCCCCATCATCGAGGAGATCGAGGTGATCGACTTGTGCCGCGGCGCCTCGGCCGTGCCGAGCGAGGCGAGCATCAGCGGGACCGCGGCCCGGCTCAGCGCGTGCGCGGTGGAGACGTTGAAGTGGAACGACTCCTCCAGGTAGGCGACGTCGGTGTCGAGGAAGGCGTTCGGGATCGTCCCGCCGACGTTGTTGACCACGATGTCGAGCCGCCCGAAGGCGTCGTACGCGGCCCGGGCGAGGTCCGCGACCGCGTCGGTGTCCGCCAGGTCCGCCGGTACGACGACGGCCCGGCGCCCCGCGGCCCGCACCCGCTCGGCCACGGCCTCGAGCTGGGTCGCGGTCCGCGCGGAGACCAGCACGTCGGCACCCGCCTCGGCGAGGGCGACGGCGGTGGCCGCGCCGATCCCGCGCCCGGCGCCGGTGACCACGGCGACGTGGTCGGTGAGCAGGAAGCGGTCGAGGACGCTCATCGGGCACCGGCCCTCGCGCCGGTGACCAGGCCCCGGCCGGTGACCAGCGGGAGGTCGATCGGCGAGACCAGCCCGGGTTCGGCGGCGACCACGGCCGGGATCGCGTTGATCAGGCGCTGCGCGGTGACGATCATCCCGGACACGTTGTGGTCGCCGTCGGCGCCGTGGTGGCTGAACTCGACCTTCATCACCGGCTCCCCGGTGATCTCGATCCGGTAGCACCCGTCGCCCTCGTGCGGGCGGGGCCAGTCGTCGTCGGTCGCCGCGTCGGTGCGGGTGACGTGCTCGAGGGTGATCCGCGGCTCTCCGTCGACGGTGCCGACCACCTGGAACAGCACCGACCCCTGGGTGCCCTCGGCGATGTCGACCGACACCGTCTCGACCGGCCGCGGCGCGGGCCGGCGCTCCACCTTCTCCACCAGCGGCTCGTCGAGGGTGACGCCCAGTCCGGCGGCGATCACCCGGACCACCGGCCCCCACCCGGTGGAGAGGATCCCCGACTGCCAGAGCAGCGCCTCGAAGTCCATCGGTTGCCCGAAGCCGAAGAGGTCGCGCATCACCACCGGCTGGTAGTAGGTGGAGTAGTCGGCGATCTCGCTGACCTTGACGTGCTCGATCCGCTGCGACAGCGACGTCATCACCAGCGGCAGCAGGTCGTTGGCGAAGCCGGGGTCGATCCCGTTGACGTGCAGGCTGGCACCGCCCTCGCGCCCGGCGGCGTCGATGCCGGCGATCATCTCCTCGGGCAGCGCGCCGTGCGCGTGCACCAGGATCACCGGTCCGGACGAGACCACGTTGACGCCGTCCCGGATCAGTCCGGTGAGGTCCTCGATGGACTCGAAGAGCCGGTCGTCGGTCATCGCCGTGTGCACGACGCAGTCCGGCTTCAGCGCCACCAGCGCGTCGCGGTCGGTGGTGGCCGTCACGCCGAGCTCGCGGCCCAGCCCGGCGAGCTCGCCGGCGTCCCGGCCCGCCTTGTCCGGGGTGGAGGTCCAGACCCCGACCAGCTCCAGGTCGGGGTGGGCGTCGATGCCGGCGATCGCATGCCGGCCGACGGTTCCGGTGGACCACACGACGACGCGCAGCGGCTGGGACGGGATCACCTGAGACATGCGCCTCAACGTAGAACAAGTTCTACTTCTTGACCAGGGCGCCGGGCTTGCCGGGGTCGGCGTGGGCCCGACTCGCCGTGGCCCGGGCTCACCCGGGCGCGGGGACCGCGATGACCTCCTCCGGAGCCCACTCGGTGCACCGGGTGCCGGAGTAGATCGTGGGCATGCACCGGTTGCAGTGGATGCAGATCCCGCGCCTCGCCCGGCCCGAGGCGAGCCGGGCGACCAGGTCCGGCTCGCGCAGCACGGCACGACCCATCGCCACCATCTCGAAGCCGTCGGCCATCGCCTGCCGCATCGTCGCGACGTCGTTGACCCCGCCGAGGAACATCAGGGGCAGGTCGACGGCGTCGCGGAACCGCAGCGCCCGCTCGCGGAAGTAGGCCTCCTGGAACGGATAGCTCTTCAGGAAGGTCGAGCCGAGCGGCGACCTCATCGCCCACTTGACGATGGTCGGCATCGCCTCGGCGAACTCCCGGCGCGGCGCGTCGCCGCGGAAGAGGTACATCGGGTTCATCAGCGACGACCCGCCGGAGAGCTGGAGCGCGTCGACGGTCCCGTCGGCCTCCAGCATCCGGGCGAGCCCGATCCCCTCGTCGGTGGTGACGCCGCCGGGGAAGCCGTCGCCGCAGGAGACCTTGGCGGTCACCGCGACCTCGTCGCCGACCTCCTCGCGGACCGCCCGGGCGACCTGGCGGGCGAGCTTGGCACGCGCCGCGAACCCACCGCCCCACCGGTCGCGGCGGCGGTTGAGGCCGGGAGCCAGGAAGGAGGAGATCAGATAGCTGTGCGCCATGTGCAGCTCGAGCACGTCGAAGCCCGCGCCGACCAGGGTCCGCGCGGTGGTGACGTAGGCCCGGGTGATCCGGGTCAGGTCCCGCTCGGAGGCCGTGCGGATCATCTGCATCGACATCGGGCTGGGCATGGCGCTGGCCGCCACCGCCGGCACGCCGTTGGAGCGACCGTTGGCCACCGGACCGGCGTGTCCGACCTGACCGGCGATCCGGGCCCCGGTGGCGTGCACCGCGTCGGCGAGCCGCGCGAGCCCGGCGGCGCTGGCGGGGCCGACCACGATCTGCTCGGCATGGGTGCGCCCCTCGGGCGCGACGGCGAGGTAGGCGACGGTGGTCAGCCCGATGCCGCCGCGCGCCGGCGCCAAGTGGTAGTCGATCAGCTCGTCGGTGACCTGCCCGTGCGGCGTACGACCCTCGAAGGTCGCCGCCTTCACCGTCCGGTTGCGCAGCCGGACAGGTCCGAGCCGGTAGGGCGAGAAGACGTCGGGAGCAGCCACCCGCGCACCCTAACCGGATGATGAGAACACGTTCTCGTTGCATTCCGGGCGAGCCTGCTTCCCGCTAGCGTGCCCGGCATGCCGAAGTCACTGTGGCGGGACCGCAACGAGCAGCTCGACCCCGAGACCGACTACGTCGAGATCGTGCAGAACCTCTCGCTCTACGAGTTCACCTGGGACATCACCCAGTCGCTCAGCTTCGCCCTCTTCCGCACCTACGCGGTGCCCAGCATCGGGCGGCTGCTCTTCGAGACCGGCCAGTTCACCGAGGCCTGCCAGAAGCGGTACGACGACACCACGCTGCTCCTCGAGGCACCGTTCGTGCACGGGTTCGACTCCGAGCAGGGCCGCACCGCGATGCGCCGGATCAACCAGATGCACAAGATGTACGACATCAGTAACGACGACCTGCGCTACGTGCTCTCCACCTTCGTGGTGGTGCCGAAGCGGTGGCTCGACGACTACGGCTGGCGCTCGCTCACCGAGACCGAGCTGCGGGCGACCGTCAACTACTACCGCACCCTCGGCCGGCACATGAACATCAAGGACGTGCCCGACACCTACGACGGGTTCCTGCACCTGGTGGACGACTACGAGCGCGAGCACTTCGCCTACGACGAGGGCGGGCGGCGGGTCGCCGACGCCACACTCGACCTGATGTGCACGTTCTACCCGCGGCCCGTGCGCCGACCGGTCGAGGTGTTCAGTCGCGCCCTGATGGACGAGCCCCTGCTCCGCGCCTTCCGGTACGACGCCCCGCACCCGTCGATCACCCGGCTGAGCCGTGCCGCGATGCGAGCACGGGCCCGGCTGCTGCGGCACACCCCGTCCAACCGCAAGCCGACCTTCACCGCGGACCTCCCGCGGATCAAGAGCTATCCGAACGGCTACGCGCTCGCCGACCTGGGCACCTTCCCCGGCGAACGAGCGACGTCGCCGGGTTGCCCGGTCCCGCACCGCACCTGACGCCGGCTCGGCGGGTCGGCGGGCGACCGGCGCCGGTGCGGGTCGGCCGACGCCGCCGGCGCGGGGCTCAGCCGTTGAAAACGGCGGGCCGCTTCTCCAGGAACGCGGTGACGCCCTCCCGGCCGTCGGCCGAGCCCGCCAGACCGCGGATGGAGAGCGTCTCGGCCCGCAGCGCGGTCTCCGGCGAGGGCACCGCGTGCTCCCGGAGCAGCCGCTTCGTGGCTGCCTGCGCGGATGCCGAGCCGACGATCAGCTGCGCCACCACCGCATCCACCGCTGCGGCCAGCTCCTCGGCCGGCACCACCCGGGCGACCAGGCCGGCGGCCTGGGCCTCGGCCGCGGTGAGCAGGTCCCCGAGCAGGGCGAGCCGCAGCGTCCGGTGCAGACCGAGCGAGTCGACCAGCATGCTGGAGCCGCCGTCCGGCGAGAGGCCCACCTTGGTGTAGGCCAGGCTGAACTTCGCGCTCTCCGCCGCCAGCACGACGTCGGCGGCACAGGCCAGCGGGAAGCCCGCCCCCGCCGCGGTGCCCTGGACGGCGCTGACCACGATCGCCTCGGAGCGGATCAGCTCGCTGACCACCCGGTGCAGTGCGTCGGCGAGGTCGTCGATGAAGGCGGGCATGTCCGCGGAGGTGGCCATCGCGCCCAGGTCGCCGCCCACGGAGAAGAACCGGCCCTCGGCGGCCAGCACGATCACCCGGGCGCCGTCGCGTCCGGCCTGCCGGACCGCGGCGAAGAGCTGCTCGACCTGGCCGCTGTTGACCGGGTTGCCACGGTCGCCGTCGACCAGCGTGATCCGGGCTGTGCCGTCGGTGTAGGAGTAGCGGACCTGCTCGACGGAGGTGCGGGTGGAGTCGCTCATGGGGCCAGCATGCCGGACCCCGCCGGCCCCCGAGCGGCCGTGTCGACGGAGTGGGACGCGGACGCCGCCGTCGAGCGCGTCAGGTGGCGCAGTTGCCGGTGTCGACGTCGCTGTTGCCGGCCACCCCGGCCGCCGCGGCGGCCTCGACCTGCTCCGCGGTGAGCGCGTAGCCGGTCTCGGCGTCGGTCACCGACGCCGCGAAGACGACGCCGGCGATCTCGCCGTCGGGGGTCAGGATCGGGCCGCCGGAGTTGCCCGGCCGCACCACGGCCCGCAGGGAGTAGACCTCGCGCAGCACGGTGCCGTCGCCGTAGATGTTCGGCGAGCGCAGGCGCTGCTCGGAGCGGACCCGGCCGCTGCGGATGTCGAACGGTCCGTCCTGCGGATAGCCGACCACCGCCACCGGGTCGCCGGGTTCGGTCGGGGGGTCGCCGTCCGCGATGTCGAACTCCAGGGCCGGGGCGCCGCCGGTGTCGAGCTGCAGCACCGCGATGTCGAGGTCGGGGTCGTAGTGGACGACGCGGGCCACCTCGGTGCCGCCGCCGATCTCGACCTCGGGGTCGTTGACCCCGGCGACCACGTGCGCGTTGGTCATCACCCGGCCGTCGGCGTACACGAAGCCGGTGCCCTCGACCCCGGCGCCGCAGGCGTTGTTGCCGCGGATCTTCACCACGCTCGCCTCGGACCCGGTGACCTCGGGGTCGCTGAGCAGGCGCTTCGGGCCGGGGTCGACCTCCACGATCCGCTCCGGCGCGAACGGCTCCAGGTAGCGCGGGAAGAAGCCGGTGCCGACCACGTTGTTGAACGCCTGCAGCGCCTGCGGGGCCTCGTCGGGCAGCACGTCGTTGACCTTGGCCAGCACCGCGGAGCTGCGCACCATCGAGGTGACCGGCCCGATCCGGGTCCCGGAGATCGCGACGCCCAGCGCCCAGGCGACCAGCAGCACCGCGGCCGCGCTGAGCGCCGCGCCGCCGACCGCGTCCAGGACCCGGGCCGGCTGCCAGGTGATCTTGTCCCGCGCCTTGGCCCCGACGTACTGCAGCACGGCCTGACCGAGGGAGGCGCAGAGGATCACCAGGAAGAGCGCGCCCAGCGACACCCACAACGAGGGGTTGATCCCGCCCAGCACGACGGGCGCCAGCCAGATGCCGAACAGGCCACCGGCCAGCAGTCCGGCGGTGGCGAAGGCGCCGGTGATGAATCCCTGCCAGTACCCCGACAGCGCGTAGGCCGCGACCAGGACCACCAGCAGGATGTCGAGGAAGTTCATCGGTCCTTCCGCGGCGCGGGATTCGGTTCGGCCAGGTCCAGGCCGTCGTCGGCGTCGTCGGTGTCGGCCGTCTTCCGGACGTACTCGGCGAGCATGTAGTCGGGTAGATCATGCACCGGGGCGTCCTCGACCGCGGGCAACCAGCCCAGGAAGTCGAGGAATCGGGTCAGGATCCCGCCGGTGAAGCCCCAGAGGATCACGTCCTTGTCGGGCCCGATCAGGAAGCCGGGGCCGGTCCAGCCGCCGGGGTGGCGGACCGCGATCCGGTGCTCGGGGTCGACCAGCTCGGCCACCGACACCCGGTGGATCGCGTGCACCTCGGCCGGGGAGGCGACCCGGATCGGGTTGGGGTCGCGCCACCAGGCGACCACCGTGGTGACCGCGAAGTCCGAGGGCGGCAGCCAGAGCTCGGGCAGGGTGGCGAACGCCTCCACGCCGGCAGGGTCGACGCCGATCTCCTCCTCGGCCTCCCGCAGCGCGGCCTCCACGACGGTCTCCCCGGGGTCGATCGACCCGCCGGGGAAGGAGACCTGACCGGGGTGGGAGCGCATGTCGTGGGCGCGCTCGGTGAGCAGCACCTCCGCGCCGTCGGGCCCCTCGCTGAAGAGCATCAGCACCGCGCCGCGGCGCGAGGTGCCCTCCTCCGGGGCAGGAACCGGGTGAGGTCGCTGCCCGCGATCCGGGCCGCGCCGTCGGCGACCGGCTCCAACCACTCCGGGATCGTGGGTGCGGCCGGCAGCCCGGGGTCGTCGGGGTGCGGCGCGGCGGGGCTCATCCGGCTCCCCCCGCCCGGCCGCCCGGGTCGACCAGGTCGACGCCGGTGTTCTCCTCGGTGAGCTCGACGATCTCGGCCACGCTGTCCACGCCGCCCTTCTTCTCCTTCACGGTCCCGTCGGGGGCCACGAAGAGGAAGTGCGGCAGCCCGACCAGCACCAGGTCGGTCTCCTGGAGGTCCCCGCACGCGTCGGCGAGCGAGGGGTAGGTGACCTCGCTGCGCTCGGCCAGGTCGATCGCCGCACCGGGGTAGGTGTCCAGGAAGTTCAGCCCGACCACGTTCACCTGGTCGCCGTACTCGGCCGAGAACTCCTGCAGCGCCGGCATCTCGGCCCGGCACGGCTCGCAGTTGGAGGACCACACGTTGATCACCGCGGGGCCGTGCACGTCGGCGAGCGAGGCCGTGCGGGTGCTGCCGAGGCAGTCCAGGGTCACGTCGGGGAGGTCGGCCGCCTCTCCCCGCTCGCGGCCCAGGCCTCGGTGTCGCAGTCGGCGATGCCGGCCGCCTCGCGCTGCTGGACGAGGTCGTCGGTGGTGACGTCGACCTTGCAGGCGGCCAGCGGACCGGAGTCGTCGCAGGCCACCAGCAGCAGCGCGGCGGCGGCGAGCGCGACGGCGCCGGAGGCGCGGCGCACACCGGCGCCGGAGGCGCGGGGGAAGCGGGGTGACATCAGTTGGGCCCCTCCGTGCGGACCAGCTTCTCCGCCTCGACCGGGTCGGTCGGGCCGGCGCCGTACGACGGACACCAGCGCGCCACCGGGCACGCCCCGCAGGCGGGCTTCTTGGCGTGGCAGCGGCGACGGCCGTGCCAGATCAGGTGGTGCGAGAGCATCGTCCAGTCGCGCTTGGGGAAGAGGCCCGCGATCGCGAACTCGACCTTCACCGGATCGGTCTCCGTGGTCCACCCGAGCCGTCGCACCAGCCGCCCGAAGTGGGTGTCGACGGTGATGCCGGGGACGTCGAAGGCGTTGCCGAGCACCACGTTGGCGGTCTTGCGACCGACGCCGGGCAGCTTGACCAGGTCCTCCAGCCGTCCCGGCACCTGGCCGTCGTGCTGCTCGACCAGCGCCGCGCTCAGCTTGAGCAACGACTCGGTCTTGGCCCGGAAGAAGCCCAGCGGACCGACGATCTGCTCCAGGTGGGCCCGGTCCGCGGCGGCCATCGCGGCCGGGTCCGGGTAGGCCGCGAAGAGCGTGGGGCGCACGGCGTTGACCCTCTTGTCGGTGGTCTGCGCCGAGAGCACGGTGACCACCAGGCACTGGAACGGATCGTCGAAGTCCAGCTCCGCACGGGCGTCGGGATAGGTCTCGGCGAGCACCCGGTCGATCTTCCGGGCACGGCGGACCAGCTGGGTCGACGACTCGGTGGTGATGTCGATCGGCCGCACGCGTGCAGCCTACGGCGTGGCGCCGACAGGCCAGGAAGCGCCGCATGTTAGGTGTGAAACGAGCCACTGGCTAGGATTCCCGACGACGCGTGTCGCCGGTCGGCGCCTCACCAGGGGGTCCGGGACGACACACACGGATGTTGGAGGAAGCGTGGACAACGACGTACTCCGTCAGGCGCCACTGTTCAGCGCCCTCGACGATGAGGCGATGACAGCGCTCCGGTCGTCGATGGCGGAGTCCCGCCTTCGCCGCGGCGAGGTGCTGTTCCACGAGGGCGACACCGGCGACAAGCTGTACGTCGTCCTCGACGGCAAGGTGAAGCTGGGTCGGACCTCGTCCGACGGGCGCGAGAACCTGCTGGCGATCATGGGCCCCGGCCAGATGTTCGGCGAGCTGTCGCTCTTCGACCCCGGCCCTCGCTCGGCGACGGTGACCGCGGTGACCGACGCCGCGTTCGCGTCCCTCTCGCACGAGGACCTGCTGCGCTGGCTCGAGGGCCGCCCGGTGGTGGCCCGCGGCCTGCTCGCGCAGCTGGCCGGGCGTCTCCGCCGCGCCAACGACGTCGTCGCCGACCTGGTCTTCTCCGACGTGCCCGGCCGCGTCGCCAAGGCGCTGCTGGACCTGGCCGACCGGTTCGGCCGCTCCGCCGACGACGGCGTGCACGTCCACCACGACCTCACCCAGGAGGAGCTGGCCCAGCTGGTCGGCGCCTCCCGGGAGACGGTCAACAAGGCACTGGCCGACTTCGCCTCCCGCGGCTGGCTGCGGCTGGAGCCGCGCTCGGTCGTGATCATGGACATGGAGCGCATGTCCCGTAGGGCCCGCTGACCCGCGTCGCGCACGCAGCACCCTGACGCCACCCCGATGCCCGCCCTAGCGGCGACTCAGGGCGCGTCGCGTCGGCTCGTCCGCCGGATAGAACGCCTCGATCGCCAGCTCGGACAAGGTGACCTCGCGCGGCGTCCCGAAGACCGTGGTGGTGGAGACGAAGGAGAGCACGCCCTCGGGCGTGCGCAGGCGCAGCGGTACGACGAGCGCGGCAGTGTCCGGAGCGACCGGCGTCCCCGGATCGTGGAGATCGGCGGCGAGCCGCGCCAGCACCGGGTCGCCGGAGTGCCGGGCCTCCCGGGCCACCCGCTCGTGCAGGTGCGTCCGCCACTGGGTCAGGTTGTCGATCCGCGGCGCCAGCCCCCGCGGGTGCACCGAGAGGCGCAGCACGTTGACCGGCGGCTCGAGCAGGTCGGCGTCGACCCCGGCGAGCAGGCCGTAGGCGGCCTCGTTCGCCGTGACCAGGTCCCAGTGCCGGTCCACGACCAGCGCCGGGTAGGGCTCGTGGGCGGCGAGGATCGTCTCGAGCGCGGCGTTCGCCTCCGCCATCGCCGGTGCCGCCAGCGCGTGCTCGGGGTGCACCGGGGCGTGACCGGCGGCGAGCAGCACCTGGTTCTGCTCGCGCAGCGGGACCTCCAGCTGGTCGCAGAGCCGCAGCAGCATGGTGCTGGTCGGACGGGACCGCCCGGTCTCGATGCAGCTGAGGTGGCGGGTGGAGACCTCGGCGCGGTGCGCCAGCTCCTCCTGGGAGAGGCGCCGGCGGTGCCGCCAGCCGCGGATCAGGGCGCCGGCCGGGGCGGTCGAGGTGCTCACGCCTCCCAACCTAGATCGCGGTGGTCACCGTGCACATGACCTCCGAGGTCATGGTCGTTCCCGGCTGCTCGGCGTGGGATGGGGGCATCCCATCCGAGCAACGAGAGGACACCACGATGCCCGCCAGCACCGAGACAAACACCGGGACGAACACCGAGACGAGCACCGAGAGCCCCGCCAAGGCCTATGCCGTCGCCTACCTGCGCGAGGTCGACCTCGGTCCCGCGATCGTCGACTACATCGAGCGGATCGACGCCACGATGGCGCCGTACGGCGGTCGGTTCCTGGTCCACGGCGGCGCGATCAGCCCCCTCGAGGGCTCCTGGGACGGCGACCTGGTGATCCTGGAGTTCCCCGACGCCGCGGCCGCCCGGGACTGGTACCACTCGCCCGCCTACCAGGAGATCCTCCCGCTGCGCACCGAGCACTCGACCTCGATCGCCTGCGTGGTCGAGGGCGTCCCGGTCGGCTATCGCGCGGTCGACAAGCTCGCCGTGCTGCTCCCCTGACCGCCGGACCCGAGCGCGCAGCGGTCAGCGCGAGGCGAGGTAGGCCAGCTGGGCCCGCACCGACCACTCGGCGGCGCCCCACAGCGACTCGTCGACGTCGGCGTAGACGACCTCGACCACCCGGCGCGGGAGGTCGGGGTCGTCGGCCACGTCGGGGGCCAGCTCCCCGGCCCGCAGCCCGAGGGCGGCCAGCGCGGACTCGACCTGGGCGAGCCGCTCGCGCCGGTGAACCCGGTAGTGGTCGAGGACGCCCCCGGCGTCGGGGAGCACCGGTCCGTGGGCCGGCCACAACGTCTCCACGCGGCCGTCGGTGACCAGCCCGCGCATCTTGTCCAGCGACTCGAAGTAGCCGGCGAGGTCGCCGTCGGGGTGCACGATCACGGTGGTGCCCCGGCCCAGCACCATGTCGCCGGTGAGCAGTGCGCGGTCGGCGCCGAGCAGCAACGAGATCGAGTCCCGGGTGTGCCCCGGGGTGGTCAGCACCTCCACGTCCAGCCCGCCGACCGACAGCACCTCGCCGTCGCCGACCGGGTCGGAGCGCCAGCACTGTGCCGGGTCCAGGCCGCGCACCCCGCAGCCCATCCGCTCCGCGAACGACCGCGCTGCCTCGGTGTGGTCCAGGTGGTGGTGGGTGACCAGGACCGCGTCGACCTGGCCGGCCACCTGCGCGACCGCCTCCAGGTGCTCGTCGGCCAGCGGTCCCGGATCGACCACGATCGACCGCTCCGCCCCGGGCTCGCGGAGCACCCAGGTGTTGGTGCCGTCCAGGGTCATCATCCCGGGGTTCGGCGCGAGCACGCAGCGGCCGCGGTCGCCGAACTCGCCGCCGTGCCAGTCCGCGGGGCCGGTCGCGCCGAGCGGGCGACGTACCTCTCCCATCGCGGGTCAGCCGACGGTACGACGAGCCGCGACGAGCGGCCGGAGCCGGTCGGGCATGGAGAGGGTCAGCCCCTCGCCGAGTGGCTCGACCTCGGGCATGAACATGTCGACGCTGCGCCCGTCGGCCGCGGCGCGCACCGCGGCGGTCGACGGGTGCTGCCCCACCTCCAGGCAGGTCAGGTACGTCGGAGGCAGCATCGCCAGGGTCCCCGCGTCGGCCTGGTCGGCCGCGTCCGCGGCCCCCAGCCAGACCACCTCGCTGGACTCGGTGGAGACGTCCCGGGTCACCTGCCCCTCGGGCAGCTGGGCGACGAAGAACCAGGTGCGGTAGCGCTTGGGCTCGAAGATCGGGGTCAGCCAGCCGTCCCAGACGCCGAGCAGGTCGGTGCGCAGCACCAGGCCGCGGCGGGCCAGGAAGTCGGTCATCGCGAGCGCCCGGGTCTCCAGGGCCACCCGGTCGGCCTCCCAGTCCGCGCCGGTGGTGTCGGCGACGACCGAGTCGGCCGACGGGCCGGCCAGCAGCACGCCGGACTCCTCGAAGGTCTCCCGGACCGCCGCGCACACCAGCGCACGGGCCAGGTCCTCGTCGACGCCGAGCTGCGCGGCCCAGGCGGCCGCGCTCGGTCCGGCCCAGCCCGAGGCCTCCACCTCGGCGTCGTCGTCACGCTGGTCGACCCCGCCGCCGGGGAAGACGCACATGCCGCCGGCGAAGTCCATCGAGACCTGGCGGCGCAGCAGGTAGACCTCCGGCCCGGCATCGGGGTGTCCCCGTCGCGCATCAGCACCACGGTCGCCGCGTTGCGCGGCTCGGCCGGGGTGCGGGTGCCGTCGGTGAACTCGCGGGCGACGTCGGCCAGCCCGCTCGGCAGCGGCACCGGCGGCAGCGGGATCCTCACGCGCCTCCCCCTGCCGCAGCGGGCAGGATCTCGGCGATCACCTCGACCTCGACCGGGGCGTCCAGCGGCAGCACCGGCACGCCCACCGCGGAGCGGGCGTGCACCCCGTTGTCCCCGAACACCTCGCCGAAGAGCTCCGAGGCGCCGTTGGCGACCCCGGGCTGGCCGGTGAAGTCGGGGGTGGAGGAGACGAACGCGACGACCTTGACGATCCGCACCCGGGTGAGGTCGCCGACCTGGGACCGGATCGCGGCGATCGCGTTGAGTGCGCACTGCCGGGCGCACTCGGTCGCCACCTCGGCGGTGACCGCGTCGCCCACCTTGCCGGTGGTGATCAGCGCCCCGTCCCGCATCGGCAGCTGGCCGGCGGTGTAGACGTGGTCGCCGGACCGCACCGCCGGGACGTAGGCCGCCACCGGCGGCACCACGTCCGGGACGGTCAGGCCGAGGTCGGCGAGGCGCTGCTCGGGCGTCGCGGCCACGGCTCAGCCCTCGAGGGGGCGCTTGAAGTAGGCGATGTCGTTGCCCTGCGGGCTGGGGAGGATCGCGACCAGCTCCCAGCCGTCCTGTCCGAAGTTGTTGAGGATCTGCGCCGCCGCGTGGTTGAGGACGGGCGCCACCTGGTACTCCCACTTGGTCATAGCCCGCACCCTACTCACGTCCCGACGCGACGATGGGCCGGTCCCGCCGGGACCGCGCCCACGGTTGGCCACCGCTCGCTACGCTCGGCTGCGTGAGCGATCGGCCGAAGGTGCGTCTGCACGTCGTCACCGGCAAGGGCGGCACCGGGAAGTCGACGGTGGCCTCCGCGCTGGCGCTGGCGCTGGCCGGTGGCGGCCGCAACGTGCTGCTCTGCGAGGTGGAGGGCCGCCAGGGCATCGCCCGGATGTTCGACGTCGACCCGCTCCCCTACGAGGAGCGCCGGCTCACCACCGGCCTGCCGGACGCCGACGGCGGCCGCGGCGTGGTGCACGCGCTGCACATCGACGCCGAGTCCGCGCTGCTGGAGTACCTGGCGATGTACTACCGGCTCGGCCGGGCCGGCAAGGCGCTGGACAAGTTCGGGGTGATCGAGTTCGCCACCACCATCGCCCCCGGCGTCCGCGACGTGCTGCTCACCGGCAAGGTCTACGAGGCGGTGCAGCGCAACTCGCGCAACAAGGGCGCCATCGAGTACGACGCCGTGGTGCTCGACGCGCCGCCGACCGGCCGGATCACCCAGTTCCTCAACGTCAGCAACGAGCTCGCCGGTCTGGCGAAGGTGGGGCCGATCCGTTCCCAGTCCGACACCATGATGACGCTCTTCCGTTCCCCGCGCACCGCCGTGCACCTGGTCACCGTGCTGGAGGAGATGCCGGTCCAGGAGACCGCCGACGGCATCGCCGAGCTGCGCGCGGCCGACCTCCCGGTCGGGTCGGTGATCGTCAACCAGGTGCGTCCCCGTGACCTCTCCGCCGAGGCCCTGGCCGCGGCCCGCACCGGCGGGCTGGACCGCGCCGCGATCCGCGACGACCTCGAGCGGGCCGGGCTCGCGGACGTCGGGACGCTGACCGACGGTCTGGTCGAGGAGGCGCACGACCACGCCGAGCGGAGGGCCCTGGAGGACAGCCAACGGGCGGTGGTCGACGGCCTCGGGGTGCCCAGCTGCGAGCTGCCCCGGCTCGCCGGCGGCATCGACCTCGGCGCCCTCTACGAGCTGGCCGGGATGCTCCGCGAGCAGGGGCCAGCATGAGCGCCGCCGCCCGCCGGCCGCGCACCCGCGTCGGCCCCGGCACCGACCGTCGCTCCGCGCCGCTGGACGTGGACGCCCTGCTGGACGACCGCAGCACCGAGATCGTGGTCTGCTGCGGCTCCGGCGGTGTCGGCAAGACGACGACCTCGGCCGCGCTCGCGCTCCGGGCCGCCGAACGGGGCCGGCGCGTCGTCGTACTGACCATCGACCCGGCGCGCCGCCTGGCGCAGTCGATGGGGATCGCCGAGCTGGACAACACGCCCCGCCCGGTCGCGGACGTGGACGGGGCCGCCGGCGGGTCGCTGGACGCGATGATGCTGGACATGAAGCGCACCTTCGACGAGGTGGTGCTCACCCAGGCCAGCCCGGAGAAGGCCGAGCAGATCCTGGCCAACCCGTTCTACATCGCGCTGTCCAGCTCGTTCGCCGGCACCCAGGAGTACATGGCGATGGAGAAGCTCGGCCAGATCCACCGCGAGCGCGTGGTGGGCAGCGGCGACTACGACCTGATCGTGGTGGACACCCCGCCGTCGCGGTCGGCGCTGGACTTCCTGGACGCGCCGGAGCGGCTCTCCAGCTTCCTCGACGGCCGGTTCGTCCGGCTGATGCTGGCGCCGGCACGCGGGCCGGCACGGCTGATGACCGCCGGGTTCAGCCTGATCACGAACGCGCTGACGAAGATCCTCGGCGCCCAGTTCCTCAAGGACCTGCAGACCTTCGTCTCCGCGCTCGACACCGTCTTCGGCGGGTTCCGGCAGCGCGCCCAGAAGACCTACTCGCTGCTGCAGGCCGACGGTACGGCGTTCCTCGTGGTCGCCGCCCCCGAGCCGGACGCGCTGCGCGAGGCGGCGTACTTCGTCGAGCGGCTGAGCGAGGACGCGATGCCGCTGGCCGGACTGATCGTCAACCGGGCCAGTGCGGCGCCGGCCAGCGACCTGTCCGCGGAGGAGGCGGCCGCGGGCGCCGAGCGGCTGCGCGCGGAGGACCCGGAGTCACTGACCGCGGGCCTGCTGCGGCTGCACGCCGACCGAGCACGCCTGGTCGAGCGCGAGGGCACCCTGCGCGACCGGTTCGCCGCGGCGCACCCGCAGGTGGCGACGGCGGTGGTGCCCGCGCTCGCCGGCGACGTGCACGACCTCGACGGGCTGCGGCAGGTCGGCGAGCTGCTCGGCGACTGATCAGTCGCGCGAGCGCCGAACCCCGAGCCCCGACCGCGTCAAGCCCCGACGATGCCGAGGGGCGCTCCCGGGGTCGCTCGGCCCCATGTTCGAGCGACCTCGGCAGCCCCCTGGCGCTGTCCCGACCGTCGTGGCGGCCAGGACCTGGTGGCGGGCGGCACCCTGTACCGCCCGCCACCAGGGCGACTGAGCCCGGCCTACCCAGGCTCAGGCGCCGATCTCGGAGGGAGCGGGGAGTGTCAGTGGTGTCCGGCGAGCTGTGCGTCCCGGGCCGACTCCAGCACCTTGCGCCACGAGGCGTTCGGCCGGCGGCGGACCAGTGCCCGTCGTTCCCGCTCGGTCATCCCGCCCCAGACCCCCCACTCGATCTGGTTGTCCAGCGCCTCGGCGAGGCACTCGGTGCGCACCGGGCATCCGGCGCAGACCTGCTTGGCCTTGTTCTGCTCGGCCCCACGCACGAACAGCTGATCCGGCTTCTCGTCTCGGCACGCGGCGCGCGGTGCCCAATCCTCAACCCACATGACTCTCGTCCCTGTCCCGGAGTTCGGGCGACGCCCCCACAGCGCCTGCTTCCCTGCTCCGTGGTCACGACGGTAGGTGAGCGACCACCCGCTGCGCAGGCTTCGTTGGCTCGCACCTCCGTAGTCCGGAATGACTACGCCGCGACGCTGAAAGGTCAACCCCGTCGCCTCCGGGCCGCGGCCGCGGGTGACCTCGTGAACTCGGGAAGACACCCACTGTTCCCGTAACCTGAGCGCATGCCCCGCTCCAGGTTCGACGCTCTGCCGGCCCGTAAGGTGGCCTCTCACCTCGGCGTGATGCTGGCCGTCTCGGTCGTGCTCGGTGTGGTCGTCTCCGGCCTCGCGATCCCGTTCGCCGGCGTCGTCGGCTTCACCGCCAACAACGTGGCCGAGTCGATGGACGAGCTCCCCCAGGAGCTGGAGACCGAGCGGCTGCCGCAGCGCACCGAGATCCAGGATGCGTCCGGCAACACGATCGCCACCCTCTACGACCAGAACCG
Organism: Nocardioides sambongensis; assembly: GCF_006494815.1. Lineage (NCBI taxonomy): Bacteria > Bacillati > Actinomycetota > Actinomycetes > Propionibacteriales > Nocardioidaceae > Nocardioides > Nocardioides sambongensis. The sequence goes on along the minus strand of NZ_CP041091.1, from coordinate 3,873,661 downwards.
GGTCAACGTCGACCTGCGACAGACCTCCCGGATCATGGTGAAGTCGATCGTCGCCATCGAGGACTATCGCTTCTACCAGCACGGGGCGCTGGACCTGAAGGGCACCCTGCGGGCGTTCTTCACCAACCAGGCCTCCAACGAGGTGGCCCAAGGTGGGTCGTCGATCACCCAGCAGCTGGTCAAGCAGACGCTGATCAACCAGGCCGGGGGCGACAAGGAGAAGATCGCCGAGGCCACCGACGACTCCTACGCCCGCAAGATCCGCGAGCTGCGCTACGCGATCGCGCTGGAGAAGCGGCACAGCAAGGACTGGATCCTCGAGCAGTACCTCAACACCGTCTACTTCGGCGACGGCGCCTACGGCATCCAGGCCGCCGCCCAGCACTTCTTCAGCGTCAACGCCAAGGACCTGAACCTCAAGCAGTCCGCGCTGTTGGCCGGACTGGTCCGCAGCCCCGAGGCGTTGAACCCGGTCGACGAGCCCGATGCCGCGATCGAGCGGCGCAACGTCGTACTGAACCGGATGGCGGAGCTGGGCGTGATCCCGCAGAAGAAGGCGGACCGGCTCAGCGAGCAGGGCCTCGGGCTGAAGACGCAGGACAAGCCGCGCGGTTGCGTGAACTCCAACGCCCAGTTCTTCTGCGAGTACGTCGTCCGTTACCTGATGGAGGACTCGTCGCTGGGCCGCACCCGCGCGGAGCGTGAGGACCTGATCCTCAACGGCGGCCTGACCATCAAGACCACCATCGACACCCGGATGCAGTCCGCCGCCCAGACCTCGGTCGAGAACGCGGTCTACAGCACCGACCAGGCCGTCGGCGCGATCGCGCTGGTCGAGCCCCGCACCGGCGAGGTCAAGGCGCTGGCCCAGTCCAAGCCGATGGGCAACGGCGAGGGCCAGACCTTCCTGAACTTCACCGTGCCCGAGAAGTACGGCGACGCCAACGGGTTCCAGCCGGGCTCGACGTTCAAGGCGTTCGTGCTGGCCGCGGCGATCCAGCAGGACATCCCGCTGAGCCGCACCTACCCGGCGCCGAACCCGATCACGGTCAGCGAGGGCGACTTCACCACCTGTGACGGGCCCTACCAGAGCTCCGGCGTCTGGTCACCGGGCAACTCGACGTCCTCCTCGTCGAACCCGAACCTCTACGAAGGCACCCAGAAGTCGGTCAACACCTTCTTCGTCAACCTCGAGCTCGACACCGGCATCTGCGACCCGTGGAAGCTGGCCCGCCAGATGGGCCTCGACCTGGGCAAGCGCTGGCAGATCCCCTCGTTCACGCTCGGCGTGGCCGACGCGAGCCCGCTGGAGATGGCCGAGGCCTACGCCACCTTCGCCGGCCGGGGCCTGCACTGCGACTCCCGCCCGGTGACCAGCATCGCGGACGCCAACGGCACGGTGCTCAAGGAGTACCAGCCGAAGTGCAACCAGGTGCTCTCCGGACCGGTCGCCGACGCCGTCAACGACGTCCTCGACGGCGTGGTGGCGCCCGGCGGCTTCGGCGAGGCGCTGCAGCCGGGCGTCCCGGCCGCCGGCAAGACCGGTACCTCCAGCGACAACAAGTCGGTCTGGTTCGCCGGCTACACCCCGAACCTGGCCGGCGCCTCCGTGGTGGCCGGTGCGAACTCGGCCGGGCAGCCGATCTCGCTGGACGGCGTCACCATCCACGGCTACTACCAGTCGACCTCCGGCTCGACCACGGCCGGCCCGATCTGGGGCGACACCTTCAAGGCGGTCGCGCAGTATCTGCCGGGCGACGACTTCACCGCCCCCTCGGCCACCGACATCCAGGGTGTGCTGACCACGGTGCCCAGCGTCGCCGGACAGTCCATCGACAGTGCCACCTCGACGCTCGAGGCCGCCGGGTTCTCCGTCACCAACGGCGGCTACGTCGACTCCGGCTACGCCCGCGGCACGGTCGCCTACACCTCGCCCGGCGGCGGCGCCCAGCTGGGCTCCGGCGACACCGTGGTCCTCTACATCTCCGACGGCACCCCGCCGAAGCCGCCGAAGCCGAACAACAACGGTGGCGGCAACAACGGGAACGGCAACGGGAACGGCAACGGGAACGGCAACGGCAACCGCGGCGGCCGCGGGGGCCGCGGCTGAGGGAGCCGCGGCCGAGGGGGCCGCGGCCGAGGGACGACGTCAGCCGAGCTGGCGCCGTACCTCCGCAGCGACGGCGGCGCCGTCCGCCTTGCCCTTGACCTGCGGCTGGACGACGCCCATCACCTTGCCCATTGCCTTCGGGCCCTCCCCGGCGACGCCGAGGTCGGTGACGGCCTTCTCCACGATGTCGGCGATCTCCTCCGGGCTGAGCTGGGCCGGGAGGTAGTCGGTGATCACCGCCGCCTCGGCGCGCTCCTTGGCGGCGCTCTCGGTGCGGCCACCCTCCTCGAAGGCGACGGCGGCCTCGCGGCGCTTCTTGTTCTCGGTGGAGAGCACCCCGATGATCTCCTCGTCGGTCAGCTCCTTGGCCACCGGGCCGGCGACCTCGGCGTTGGTGATCGCGCTCAGCACCATCCGCAACGTCGAGGAACGGACCTCGTCACGCGCCTTCATCGCGGTGGTCAGGTCGGTACGGATGCGGGCCTTGAGGGTGCTCATGACCACGATTCTGCCGCCATGTGCCAGCCTTGCCGAATGCGTATCTCCACCGGCGCCGCCCGAGCCCTCGGCACGCTCGGCGCGGCGGGCGTGACCGCCGGCCTGGCGGCCGCCGGCTACGGCTTCGCGGAGACCCGGCGGTTCCGCCTGCGCAGCCACGACGTGCCGGTGCTGCCCACCGGCATGCGACCGCTGCGCGTCCTGCACCTGAGCGACCTCCACATGACACCGCACCAGCTGCGCAAGCAGGACTGGGTGGCCTCCCTGGCCGGGCTGCGGCCCGACCTGGTGATCGACACCGGCGACAACCTCGCGCACCGGCAGGCGGTGCCGGTGGTGCTCGACACGCTGAGCGAGCTGCTCGAGGTGCCCGGGGTCTTCGTGCACGGCTCCAACGACTACTTCGAGCCCGGTCTGCGCAACCCGTTCGGCTACCTGTTGCCGGACAACGGCAAGCGCCACACCCACGTCCCCCAGCTCCCCTGGCGCGACCTCAGCGCCGCTCTCACCGCCGCCGGCTGGCGCGACCTGAGCAACCGGCGGGACACCCTCACCGTCGGCGAGACCCGGATCGCCTTCGCCGGCGTCGACGACCCGCACCTGGAGTACGACGACCTCCCGGCCGTCGCGGGCCCGGCCGACACCGACGCCGACCTGCGCCTGGCGATCGCGCACGCGCCGTACCTGCGGGTGCTGGACCAGTTCGCCGGCGACGGGTACGACGCGATCATCGCCGGACACACCCACGGCGGCCAGGTCTGCCTGCCGTGGGGACGCGCGCTGGCCACCAACTGCGACCTCGAGCCCGCCCGGGCCAAGGGACTGCACCGGCACCCCGCCGCCTCGCGTCCCGGCGATCCGGGGTCCTCCTGGCTGCACGTCTCGGCCGGTCTGGGCACCAGCCCGTATGCGCCGGTCCGGATCGCCTGCAAGCCGGAGGCCACGTTGCTCACCCTGCTGCCCGCCTGACCGCTGCCGACCGGCGAGCGCCGTCCCGGCCGGGGGCTCTCCGGCTCAGTCTCGGCTGTCGTCTCGGCTGTCGTCTCGGCTGTCGTCTCGGCTGGCGTCTCGGCGGGGGACGCCGATTCCACACCGGTCGAGGCCCTCCGGTATGCTCGCCGAGGTTTCCAGGGAAGCCTGGAGCCATCGGGCTGTGGCGCAGCTTGGTAGCGCGCCTCGTTCGGGACGAGGAGGCCGCAGGTTCAAATCCTGTCAGCCCGACCCACCGAAGACCCGGTCCCTCAGGGGCCGGGTCTTCGTCGTTCTCCCGGCCTCCCGTGGTCAGCCGGGTCCGGCGCCCGAGGCTCCTCCTCCCGCACCGGCGGACCGTCCCTCCGCCCGACCGTCTTCACCACCGAGATAGTGCGACAGAACGTGACACACTGCACCCCATGTCTGACGAGCAGGACAAGCTGAAGCTCAGCTTGGAGCCTCCCAAGCTGTTCGGCCGCAAGAAGAAGGCGGCAAAGGGCGGCTCCGCGTCGCCCTCGGACTCGTCGCCGGCGACGAAGAAGTCTGCCGCACGACCGGCGGAGCCGACCACCGCGGCGTCGGAGGACGTCGAGTCCCCGGTCGTCGCGCTCGACGAGCGGGACGGCGAGAGCGACGGCGCGGAGAGCGCCACTGCTGTCGACTCGGCTGCTGCGGCCGACGAGGCTCCCGCCGCCGCGGAGCCGACCCCGGCCCTGGCGACCGACGCGTCGGCCGCCCCGGAGCAGCCCGCCGACGCGGCACCCGCCGCCGCCGACGAAGACGAAGACGCGCCAGCGCGGGAGCCCGCCCCTGTCGCCGCCGTCGGCCGCACCGAGGTCACGGGCGCCCGGACCGAGACCGTGGCCGACACCCAGACCGAAGCCGGGGCAGCCAGCCAGGTGACCAGCGAGCCGGGGAGCAGCGCCGACAGCGAGGCGCCCCAGCCGTCGAGGACCCGCGGCCTGAGGCCGGCGCCGCTTCCGCCGCGGCCCGCGCCGGCAAGGCCGCCCGCGCCGCCAGGACGGCGGTCGCGGTCCCCGCCACGCCCGAGGAGGACGAGCCGCCGCTGCTGTCGGTCTACCGGGCCGCCGCGCTGACCGGCCTGATCGTCGGCGCCGCCATGGTCAGCCTCACCTGGCTCGCACTGCGTGGGTGCGAGGCGGTCCGCGGCACCGCCTCGTGCGGTGGCGGCCCCGGACTGCTGCTCCTGATCGCCACGTTCGCGGTGTGCGTCTACCTCGGCAGCGCGCTGCTACGGACCTTCGTGCTGCCCGACCCGGGCAGCAGCAGCTTCCTGGCCGTCGGGCTGGTCGCGATCATCGCACTGCTCTTCCTGGTCGACGTGCTCGACCACTGGTCGATGATCATCGTCATCCCGGCGCTGAGCGTGCTCGCGTTCCTGACCTCGGCCTGGGTCACCAAGACCTTCGTCGACCCGGCCGACTAGCAGACAGCCCGGCGGGCGGGCGGGTTGGCGCGCCCCATGCGGATTGGCTCGGAATTCAGCGATTCCTGAGCCAATCCGCATGGGGCTCGCCTCCACCGGTCAGCGGGCGGCGGCGATCAGCTCCGCGATCTGCACGGTGTTGAGGGCCGCGCCCTTGCGCAGGTTGTCGCCCGAGACGAAGAGCGCGAGGCCGCGGTCCCCGTCGACGCCCGGGTCCTGCCGCAGCCGACCGACGTACGACGGGTCCTTGCCGGCCGCCTGCAGCGGGTTCGGGATGTCGCTCAGCTCGACGCCCGGGGCGTCGGCGAGCAGCTCGGCAGCCCGCTGCGGCGTCAGCGCCCGCTCGAACTCGGCGTTGATCGCCAGCGAGTGACCGGTGAAGACGGGCACCCGCACGCAGATCCCGGAGACCCGCAGGTCCGGGATGCCGAGGATCTTGCGGGACTCGTTGCGGAGCTTCTGCTCCTCGTCGGTCTCGTTGAGGCCGTCGTCGACGAGGCTCCCGGCGAACGGCAGCACGTTGTAGGCGATCGTCCGCTGGTAGATGCTCGGCTCGCCGAAGGCGACGGCCTCTCCGTCGTACGCGAGCTCGCGCGCCTTGTCGCCCGCGGCGGCGACGCCACCGGCGAGCTCCTCGACGCCGGCGATGCCCGACCCCGACACGGCCTGGTACGTCGACGCGATCAGCCGGACCAGACCGGCCTCCTCGTGCAGCGGCTTGAGCACCGGCATCGCCGCCATGGTGGTGCAGTTCGGGTTGGCGATGATGCCGCGGCCGGCCTCGATCACCGAGCGCGCGGCCTCCGGGTTGACCTCGGAGACCACCAGCGGGATGTCCGGGTCCTTGCGGAACGCCGAGGAGTTGTCGACGACGATCACGCCGGCGTCGACGAAGCGCTGCGCGAACGCCCGGGACGCGGTGGCACCGGCGGAGAAGAGCGCGATGTCGAGCCCGGTCGGGTCCGCGGTCTCGGCGTCCTCGACGGTGACCTCGCGGTCCCCGAAGGGCAGCACCTTGCCGGCCGAGCGGGCGGAGGAGAAGAAGCGGATCTCCCCGACCGGGAAGTCCCGCTCCAGGAGGATCTGACGCATCGCGACGCCGACCTGGCCGGTCGCGCCGACGACTCCGATGTTGACGCTCATCGTCCGGTACCTCCGTACACAACGGCCTCGATCTCGTCCGACCCCAGGTCGAACGCGGCGTGGGCGGCGTTGACCGCCTCGTTGATCTGCGCCTCGGCGACGACCACGGAGACCCGGATCTCGGAGGTGGAGATCATCTCGATGTTCACCCCGGCGTCCGACAGCGCCTCGAAGAAGCGCGCCGAGATGCCCGGCGAGGAGCTCATCCCGGCACCGACGATGGAGACCTTGCCCACCGAGTCGTCGTACTGGATGCTCTCGAAGCCGATGGTCTCCTGCAGGCGGGAGAGCTCCTTGACCGCGGTCTGGCCCTCGCCGGCGGGCAGGGTGAAGGAGATGTCGGTGAGGTTGGTCGCCGCGGCCGACACGTTCTGCACGATCATGTCGATGTTGATCTGCGCGTCGGCGACGGCGCGGAACAGTGCGGCCGCCTCACCCGGCTTGTCCGGCACCCCGACCACGGTGAGCTTGGCCTGGCTGCGGTCGTGGGCGACGCCGGTGATGATCGCGGCTTCCATGGAGTCCTCCTGAACGACGTCCTCGGCCTTGACGACCCAGGTGCCCTCCTTCTCGGAGAAGGAGGAGCGGACGTGAATGGGCATGTCGTAGCGGCGGGCGTACTCGACGCACCGCAGGTGCAGGATCTTGGCGCCCTGCGCGGCCATCTCCAGCGTCTCCTCGTACGAGATCCGGGAGACCTTGCGGGCCCGCGGCTCGATCCGGGGGTCCGCGGTGAAGATGCCGTCGACGTCGGAGTAGATCTCGCAGACGTCGGCCTCCAGGGCCACCGCGAGCGCGACGGCGGTGGTGTCCGAGCCGCCGCGGCCGAGCGTGGTGATGTCCTTGGTGGTCTGCGAGACCCCCTGGAAGCCGGCGACGATCGCGATCGCGTCCTCGCCGAGGGCGTCCTGGATCCGGCCCGGGGTGACGTCGATGATCTTGGCCTTGCCGTGGGCCGCGTCGGTGATCACACCGGCCTGGGAGCCGGTGAACGAGCGGGCCTCGTGGCCGAGGTTCTGGATCGCCATCGCCAGCACCGCCATCGAGATCCGCTCGCCCGCGGTCAGCAGCATGTCCAGCTCGCGGGCCGGCGGCAGCGGCGAGACCTCGTTGGCGAGGTCGATCAGGTCGTCGGTGGTGTCGCCCATCGCCGAGACCACCACGACCACCTGGTGGCCCAGGCGCTTGGTGTTGACGATGCGCTGCGCGACACGCTTCACGCTGGCGGCATCGGCGACCGACGAGCCGCCGTACTTCTGCACGACAATGCCCACTGGTGGACCACTCCTGGCTGTGCGGGGAACGCTGAACGACCCCGGTCGGGGCCAGCAGCGATTCTACCGAGCAGCGCTACCGGTTTTCCGCGCTGTCCAGCGCCGCGGACGCCGCCTCGATCTGCTCCAGCTCCTGGGTGCTGGCCAGGTCCACGTCGAGGCGGTCGTGGGCGACCACGGAGAGCAGCGCCTTCTGCGCCGCACCCGCCAACGCGCCCCACGAGGAGACGTAGGAGAACTGCCACCACCACAGCGCCTCGTCGACGTCCCCGGCCTCGTAGTGCCGGACGCCGACCTCCAGGTCGGCCACCACGCTGGTCAGGTCGTCGGAGAGCTGACCTTCGAGCAGCTCCGGCTGGTAGGGGTCGAAGACGTAGCTGTAGGTGTCGACGTTGCCGAGCAGCGCGGCCAGCTGCATCCGCAGCTCATCGAGGTCGGGGTCCGGTCCGTCGTCGGGCTGGAACTCCTCGCGCGGCGCGAAGTCCCGCTGGACGCCGAGCCGCGCGCCGGTCAACGCGATCTGGCTGACCTGGAGCAGCAGCAGCGAGATCCCCTGACCGCCGGTGGCCTGGGCGGCCACCACCCGCAGCCCGTCCAGGAAGGACCGCACCGAGGCGGCGATGTCGTCGGCGAGGCGGACGGTCTCGCTCTCGACCGCGATCAGGGCGTGCAGGGCGGCCAGCCCCGGCAGCTCGTCGCTGTTCGTCTCCGTCGTCATCGCCTTCTCCTTCCGTCCGCTCACGTCGCGGACTGCCGACCCACGAATGCTCGTCCGAGGGTCACCTCGTCGGCGTACTCGAGGTCGCCGCCTACCGGCAGTCCACTCGCCAACCGCGTCACGCGCAACCCCATCGGGCCCAGCATCCGGGTGAGGTACGTCGCGGTCGCCTCGCCCTCCAGGTTCGGGTCGGTGGCCAGGATCACCTCGGTGACCGTGCCGTCACCGAGCCGGGTGAGCAGCTCGCGGATGTGCAACTGCTCGGGACCGATGCCGTCGATCGGCGAGATCGCCCCACCGAGCACGTGGTAGCGCCCCTTGAACTCCCGGGTCCGCTCGATCGCCACGACGTCCTTGTACTCCTCGACGACGCAGAGCACCGTCGGGTCGCGCCGCGGGTCGCGGCAGATCCGGCACTCGTCGTCCTCGGCCACGTTGAAGCAGATCGAGCAGAACTTCACCTTCTCCTTCACCTCGACCAGCACGTCGGCGAGGCGCCGGACGTCGACCGGGTCGGCCTGGAGCAGGTGGAACGCGATCCGCTGGGCGCTCTTCGGCCCCACACCCGGGAGCCGTCCGAGCTCGTCGATCAGGTCCTGGACGACACCCTCGTACATGCGCCCCGCTCCGTCAGAAGCCGAGCTGGCCGCGCGGTGGCTCCTCGCCGCCGCCGGGCATCCCGGGAAGTCCACCCGGCAGACCGCCGGCCAACGGGCCGAGGGTGTCCTCGGCCAGCTTGTCCGCCTGCGCGCGGGCGTCGCGGTAGGCCGCGACGACGAGGTCGCCGAGGTCGGACAGCGCGTCGGCGTCGGTGCCGTCGAGCGCCTCGGGGGTGATCGTCACACCCGTCAGCTCGCCGCCACCGGTGACGGTCACCGTGACCGCGCCGCCGGCAACGCTGCCGTCCACGGTCGCCTCGGCGAGGCGCTGCTGGGCAGCCATCAGGTCGGCCTGCATCTGCTGGGCCTGCTGCATCAGCGCGCCGAGGTCGAGGCCGCCGGGGCCACCGGCGCCGCCCAGGGCGTCGAAGGGGTTGTTGCTCATCTCTGGATCACCTCACGGGTGCTGGAAGGAACGGAACAGACGGGGTACGACGCCGGGCCGGCCGATCGCCGGAGCCCCACGTCACTCGTTGGGGATCTCCTCGATCATCTGCGCGCCGAGCTCGCGGGCGAGCAGCTCGGTGCTGGACTCGGCGTCCACCTCCGCGTCGTCGAAGTTGACCGCGGCGTCCGGGTCGACCGCCGGACCGCGCTGCTCGGCGCGGGCCTCGGCCTGGATCTCGGCGACCATCTCCCGCCGGGACTGGGGCGCCTCGGGCGCCGCGCCCTCGTGCTCGGGGCCGTCCGGCTCCGGCGGGTCCCACGGCGGCGGCGGGGCGTCGTCGGGGGCGGGGGCTGCTGGTCGGTGACCGGGCGCTCGGCGCGCGGGGCCGGCTGCTCCCGGGCGGCTCCGCCGGGCGGGCCGGGGCGGAGCGGCCGAGGCGTCCGCACCCGGGTCGATGATCGTCTCGATCCGGATGTCGGCCCCGACCACGTCGATCACCAGCTGGCGCACGATGTCGGTGTGCGGGCCGCTGTCGAAGCTGCCACGGGCACCGGCGTTGGCGAAGCCCAGGGTCAGGGTGGACCCGTCGAAACCGACGACCTGCGCGTTCTGCGACAGGTGGATCCAGGTCAGCCGCTTGGCCCCCTTGGAGCGGTCGACCACCTCGGGCCACAGCCGGCGCACGTCGACCAGGCTGAGCCCAGTGCCGGCGCCGGTGCCGCCGGCGGCCGGCGTCTCGGCCGCGGGGGTCGAGCCGGGCGCTGAGCCGGGCGCCCGGGGTGCCGGAGTCTCGGGCGCCGGGGTCACCGGCTCGGCTCGCTCGGGAGCGGGCGGCGTCGAGGAGATCGACGCCTCCGTCGGGGCCGGCGTCGCACCGGGCGGTGTCGAGGAGATCGGCGCCTCGGTCGGGCGGGCGGCGCACCGGGCGGTGTCGAGGAGATCGGCGCCTCGGTCGGGGCGGGCGCCGGGGTCGGCCGTTCCTGGGCGGGGACGGGCTGCTCGACCCGCTCGGGCGCCGCCCGCTCCGAGCGCGACGGCTGCGGCCGGTCCTGGCCGGGCGCGGGGCCGGGGAGGGAGCCGGGGCGACGGTGGGCGTGCCGGTGATCGCGATCCGCCGCTCGAGCCGGTCCAGCCGGGCCATCACGCCGTCGGTCGAGTGGTCCGCGCCGGGGAGCAGCACACGGGCGCAGATCAGCTCGAGCAGGAGCCGCGGGGCGGTGGCGCCGCGCATGTCGGTGAGACCGGCGGCGACCAGGTCGGCCGCGCGGGTGAGGTCGGCCCGCCCGAACCGCGCGGCCTGGGCGACGAGCCGCTCGGCCTGGTCGGCGGCCACGTCGATCAGGCCGGTCGCCGGCGCATCGGGGACCGCCGCGACGATCACCAGGTCGCGCAGCCGTCGCAGCAGGTCCTCGGTGAAGCGACGGGGGTCCTGTCCGGTCTCGATCACCCGGTCGACGACCCCGAAGACCGCGGCGCCGTCACCCGCGGCGAAGGCGTCGACGACGTCGTCGAGCAGGGTGTCGGGGGTGTAGCCGAGGAGTCCGGTGGCGAGCTCGTGGGTGACCCCGGCCGGACCCGCACCGCCGAGCAGCTGGTCCAGCACGGAGAGGGTGTCGCGCGCGGAGCCGGCGCCGGCGCGGACCACGAGCGGGAGGGCGGCCGGCTCGATCGCCACGCCCTCGCGCTGGCACAGGTCGGAGAGGTATCCGGTCAGCAGGCGCGGCGGGATCAGTCGGAACGGGTAGTGGTGGGTCCGCGACCGGATGGTCGGGATGACCTTCTCCGGCTCGGTGGTGGCGAAGATGAACCGCAGGTGGGGCGGTGGCTCCTCGACCAGCTTGAGCAGGGCGTTGAAGCCCTGCGTGGTGACCATGTGGGCCTCGTCGATGATGTAGACCTTGTAGCGGCTCTTCACCGGGGCGAAGAACGCCTTCTCCCGCAGGTCGCGCGCGTCGTCGACACCACCGTGGGAGGCGGCGTCGATCTCGATCACGTCGATCGACCCCGGACCGTTGCGAGCCAGGTCGCGGCAGCTGTCGCACTCGCCGCACGGGTCCGCGATCGGGGCCTTCTCGCAGTTGAGGGCGCGGGCCAGGATCCGGGCGCTGGTGGTCTTGCCGCAGCCGCGTGGCCCGGAGAACAGATAGGCGTGGTTGACCCTGTTGTTGGCCAGCGCCGCACGCAGCGGCTCGGTCACGTGCTCCTGCCCGATCACCTCGGCGAAGGTCTCCGGCCGGTAGCGGCGGTAGAGGGCGAGCGGCGAGTCCACTCCTGAACCCTAACCACGGGCCCCGACACAGCGAAGGCGGGCTGCGCCAGGGCGGCCGCGCGGCGGCGACGAGGGACCGCGGGCACGAAAGGCCCCCGTGCACCCGACAGAGCCCACTTACCCTTGCTGCCTTCCGGCCCTGGGGGAGTTGGGTGAGATGCCGCCGCACGGGGGTTGGCCCCACCATAGACGACGGGCCCGTCGGCCCCGAAGTCCGGGCCGCCGGCTCGCCCGGCACCCGCACCACCGCACGGTTCAGGGCCCGGCTGGGTGCTCCGGTGCGTCGGCCCAGCTGCGACCCACCACCCGCAGGCCGGACGCGCCCGCGGTCAGTTCGGCGACCACCGCCGCCACCCGCTGCTCCTCGCCGTCGCCGACCCCGAGCCGGAGCGCCACCCGCTCGGCGTAGTCGGCCCCGAGCACCGCCACGCCGCGTGCCCGCAGTTCGCTCTCCACGCGTCCGGCGTCCGCGTGATCGAGCACCAGCTCGTGCTCGACGACCAGGCTGCGACGTACCGCACCGGCGTCGGCGACCGCCGCGCGCACCGCGTCGCCGTAGGCGCGGACCAGTCCGCCGGCACCGAGCAGGGTGCCGCCGAACCAGCGGGTGACCACGGCGACGACGTCGCTGAGCCCGGCGCCGCGCAGCACCTCGAGCATCGGCGCCCCCGCGGTCCCGGCCGGCTCGCCGTCGTCGGAGGCGCGTTCCACCGGCAGCGGGGCGGGCCGATCACGAAGGCCGAGCAGTGGTGCCGGGCGTCCCCGTGCTCGCGGCGCGACCGGTCGACCACCGCCCGCGCGTCCGGCTCGGTCCCGACCCGGGCGAGCGTGCAGAGGAACCGGGACCGCCTGACCTCGATCTCGGCCTCGACGTCGCGGGCGATCGTCCGATAGCTCACCACGTCAGCGACGGTATCGCCCGGCTCGCCACGGCTCCCGGGGCCGATTTCCACGGATCCGCACCCGACCGGTAGCCTCCTCCGCGGAGGTATCGCCTAGTGGCCTATGGCGCTCGCTTGGAAAGCGGGTTGGGTTAACAGCCCTCGGGGGTTCGAATCCCCCTACCTCCGCCGATCGGACGGCGTCGCCAGGTGCGGCGCCGTTCTGCATTTCCCGCGCGCTCATGCCCGCGAGCCGGGACCGCGCACCATCTCCCGCGCCGGGCTCAGCGACGCCGCCGCGCCAGCACCGGCCGCAGGGTCAGCGCGACCACCAGGAGGCCGCCGCACACCAGCCCCCACCAGACCGCCTCGCTCCGGGTCTCGGCGAGCACGTCGGCGGGCTTGCGTGGGGCCGGCGCCCGTTGCGCCGCCTCCGTCGACGACGCGCCGGCGTCCTCGGTCCAGGCACCGGCGCGGCGCTCCAGCGCCGCCACCGGCTGCACCACGCCCTGGCCGGTGAAGGGGCTGTTGGTGGTCACGTTGCCGTCGGCGGTCCGCAGCAGCCGCTGACGGATGGCGGAGGCGTCCGCGGTGGGGAACCGCGACCAGACCAGCGCGGCCACCCCGCCGACCTCGGCGGCGGCCCAGTCGCTGGACGGCGCCTCGAGCCAGCACGCCCGACCGTCGAGCCCGCGGGAGACGCCGTCGCCCGCCGGGGCGGCGATGTCGATGTCGGAATTCGGCAGGAAGGAGCCGTTCGCCTCGGCCCCCCAGGGCACCGGGTCGACGCCGACGGCCAGCACCTCGGGGTGGGCGGCCGGCCAGGCCAGGCCGCGGGCGTCGGCAGGTGGCGGCAGGGTGCCCTCGGAGACCGCGAAGTCGCCGAGCACGGACCCGGCGCTCTCCGCCGGCCGATCCCCGCCCGTGGCGACGACCAGCCCGCCCGCACCGATCACCGCGTCGAGCGCCGATCTCAACGCCCCGGTGCGCGCGACCACGAACGGCACGACCACGACGGTCCGGGCCGAGAGCTGCCCGGAGCGCAGCTGCGCCGCGACCGCCTGCAGACCCTCGGCCAGCACGCTCGCGGACGGGTACTGGACCTCCTCCGAGGCGTCCTCACCGGTGGCGGGCGCCTCGTAGACCCACACCGAGTGGACCCGCGCGGCGGGGGCGAACCCGATCGGCACCGCCGGGTCGGCGCCGTCGGCCGGCTGATCGGGTCCGTTCACGATGCCGGCGACGACGCTGGCGTGCGGAGTGACCACCTCAGTCCCGCCCTCGTAGCCGTCCGGCCGCAGCTGGGTGAGCGCGCCGACCTTCATCCCGGAGTCGACCACGACCACGTCCACTCCGCCGCCCGCGGCGATGCCGAGCCTGCTCAGCTCCTCGTGGGCCTCGGGGATGTCGAGCCGCTCGTAGGGGGTGTTCGTCCCCGACACCGGGTCGGGTGAGTCGTCGGTCTGCAGGCAGTCACTGCCCTCGGCTGCCGTCGCCGGCGCCACCGGCGTCGCGACCAGCGCGACAGGTGCCGCGCAGAGGCTCAGTGCGAGCGCCGCGGCGAACCGTCGCGGGCCGCGACGCCGGTGCTGCAGGCGCAGGTGTCTCACGAGCACGTGGGGGTCTCGGAGGTGTCGGGCGGGCACAGTGCCGCGTCGCGGGAGAGCTCCACCCCCGGCTCGAACAGCTTGATCCACACGTCCGGCACGACCACGTCGTCCACCGACCCGTAGCCCAGGTTCTCCAGCTCCAGCTCGCCCCGGATCGGGTACGCCACCCCCCGGTCGTCGATCAGGTACGGCGAGCCGCCCGTCGACAGCGGCCAGTCCCCCGAGCGGACGACCGCGCCGAGGCCGGGCGCGACCTCGGCGTCCACCGGATCGGTGACCTCCGAGGAGTCGGCCTCCTCGCCGGGGTCCACGGCGAGGTGCACGGCGGGCTCTGCGTCGGCCTCGGTGTCGAGCACGGCGCAGATCGACTCGTACTGGGTCGGCTGGTCGCCCACCGGGATCTCGGTGGGCCAGCGCGCATCGGCGTTCAGCGGGCCGAGCAGGTCGAGCGCGACACCGGCCCCCACGCTCTGCTCCTTCGGGTAGGCGGAGCCCTTGGCGGCGGCCGGCATCGGGGTGGCCCGGAGCACGGCGAGGCCGAAGTCGCTGAGCGAGGCGGTGCCGGCCCGGGTGAACACCACCGGCTGGCCGTTGCTCAGGAAGTAGTCGCCGTTGCGGGCGGTGGACGGATAGCCCGCCTGCCGCAGGTCGGCGGAGATCGGCTCGCCGAACCCCTCGATCCCGAGACCGGTGGGGTCCAGCGCGCCGCCGCTCGGGAAGAGCGCCAGCCACTTCTCCGAGACCCGCACCGCGTTCGACTCGTCGAGGCCGAGCGAGGTGTAGATCTGGTCCGGTCCGTCCGGGAGGGCGTAGGAGTAGGCCCGGTCGGGGCTCCCCTCGACGTCGGTGGCGGCGGCGATCAGGAACCGCTGCCGGCCGGCCTGCACCAGGAACGGCGCGTCCTCGGCACTCGTCACGTCGGTGGACTCACCGATCCGGGCCCGCACGCCGGGCGTCGCGCCCGTCTCGCCGCCACCGACGCAGGCGGTCCACCCGGTGTTGTGCAGGTCGGAGGCGGGCGGCACGGTGGACGGGGCGTTGACGATGCCGATCGGCGGACCCTTCGGCACGTCGGCGATCTCGTCGGTCGACGCCTCCTGCATCTCGGTCTCCGCGCCGAGGATCAGCTGGGCGGAGGTCACGTTGACCACCTGCCGCAGCGGCGGCTCGTCGAAGCCGGGGATGTCGTCGGCCAGGATCACGTAGAGCGTGCCGCGGTCGTCACTGACCAGCCCGACCTGGTCGAAGTCGACCTCGTCGGTGTCCTTGAACACCCCGAGGATCGCGGCGCCGGCCATCAGCAGCACGGCGAGCGCGACGCCTCCGATCACCGCCCGGCCCGGTCGGGCCGGCTCCACCTCCCGGCCACCCGGTGCTCCGGAGACGAACGCGGTCACCAGGCGCCGGCGGCTGAAGGCATACGCCTCGACGAGGTCCTTCTTGGTCGCCATCGCCGCTCAGATCGCCTCGGAGATCGCGCCGAACAGACCGATCGCGACGACCAGCAGCGGGATCAGCGCCACCAGCGCGACGGTCTCGAGCACGTCGCCGAGTCGGCCGCGGCGCACCGACGGCGCGCTGGGCGCGAGCGTCGCGGCGACCAGGATCCCGCCGGCGGCGGCGAGCACCACGGCCAGCGTGGGTCGCCAGTCGGGGTGGAGCAGCAGCACCGAGGTCGCGGTCACCGCCAGTCCGGCGATGCCGGAGGCCAGCCCGAGCCCGACCTCGGACCGGGTGCGGTACTGCCGGGTGCGCAGCATGACGATCGCGCAGGCGTCCACGGCGAGCAGCGTCCCGGCGACACCGAGCCCCACCGCCAACGGCGCGACCAGCACGATCAGCAGCCCCACGGTGCCGGTGATCGCCATCAGGATCTCGTGGGCGGTGCGGGCGTCCCCGGCAACCCGTGCACGGTCGATCTCGGCCGGGTCGGCGGTGATGTCGGCGACGGTGTAGAGGGTGTCCACCTTGGTCGAGGTGGCACCGAGCGCGAGCCAGGGGAAGACGCTGCCGAGCATCACCACGACGGCGAGCACGGTGACCAGGACGTCGGCCGGAAGGTCGCCGTCCGGCTCGATCGCGCGCATCGCCAGGCCGGTGGCGACGCCGATCGCGCCGAGGACCACCGGCGGGAACATCAGGATCCGGCCGGGGCCCAGACCGATCGCCCCGAGCAGCCCGGCCGTCAGGGCGGCGGCGCCGGCGTAGGCGATCGGCTCGGTGAAGAAGGGCACGTCGGTCGGCGCCAGCGCCAGACCGCCGACGACGGCGTAGACGGTGCCCAGCCAGCCGAGGGTGACCGCGGCCTCGGGCTCGCGCTGCACCCGGGAGAGCACCACGCCCCCGGAGACCAGTGCACACGCGACCACCAGCGCCGCCGCGGCGGCCAGGCTGGAGTCGCGCTGCACCCAGAGTGCCAGCGCGCCGAGGCCGAGCAGCAGCCCCGCCGCGACCAGCGCTGTGCGACGTCCGGCGGCGGGCTCCCAGGGACGCAGGTCGTGCTCGACGATGTCGGTCATCGCCTCGACCACGTCGTCGTAGATCCGCGGCACCTCGTCGTCCACCCCGGGCGCGACCATCAGCAGCCCGCCGTCCTCGACGCCCTGCAGCGTGAGGCCGGTGTCGACCGCGAGGCGGCGCCCCTCGGCGGTGACCACCCGATAGCCGCCGTGGGCGGTGGCCGCGTCGAGGAGACCGACGCTGCGCGCCAGCTCGGGCAGCAGCTCGGCGAGCGGGACGGCACCCGGCAGCACCAGGTCCACCCGCCGGGTGCCGGAGGTCACCGTCACGCGCACCAGTCCCGACGCGACCGAGCCTTGCGTCATCCGAGCCTCCCCGCAGGTTCCGAGATCGGCATCCTGGCACACCACCGCTCCCGGTCGCCGCCGAGGTCGCCGCCCGCGCGGGCGGTGGACGGCCGCGACAGGGAGAAGGGACCGACACCGAGGTGTCGGTCCCTTCCAGGACGGTCAGTGACCATCAAGCCATGAAGCGGTTGGCGCCTCGCCGGTCCGCCGCGGCATACTCGGCGTTGGAGACGTTGACGGTGGAACCGCTGTCGTTCAGGACGGTCCGCAGCTCCGCCATCGCGCCGTCCCACTGGCCCTTCGCCACGTGGTAGGCGATCTGCTGGTCACCGGACCACTGGCTGCGCAGCGGCTCGAGCTCGCGCTCCAGGCGGTCCAGCCGCTCGTCCATCTTCTTGACCGTGGTGCCGATGTCGGCGGCGGCCTGCTCCAGCGCCGCGTGGTTGACCCGGAGGCCGTCGATGTTGTTGCCCATTGTGCTGCTCCTCGTGTGTCGAGTTCGTCGGGTGGGGATGCCGGGGTGGTCGGAGGTGCTCAGCCCTTCACGTGACCGAGCTTCTCGGTCAGCGTGTTGACGAAGCCGCCGGCCTCCTCGTCGGTGTTGACGTTGTCGCGCTCGGTCTCGGTCAACGAGGCCGAGAAGGTGTCGAGCGCGGAGACGACCACGCCGTGCTTCTCCTGCCAGGTCGCCTCGAAGGCGCCGAACGAACGGCCGCCCTGTCCCTGCCACTGGGTGCGCATGTTGGTGAGCTGGTCGTTCAGCGTCCGCGAGTAGGCGGTGAAGTCGCTGCGTGCGTCGGCGACCAGCTGCGCTGCCTTGCTGAGTACGCCTTCGCTCTGGCCGAATTCGGCGGAGTTGCCCATGGTGTCTGCTCCTCAGGGATGCGGCGGCTGGGCCGCCTGTCGTGGATTTCGATTTCTCCGATGGCCTCCCGAGCACTGCCAAGAAGCCGACACCGACCTGCTACCCGACCCCCGTCGGGGGCTAAACATCAACCCGTGAGTTCCCACAGGGACCGGAAGAGACCGACCGCCACCACCAGCGATGCGATCGCGAACGAGCCGAACAGCACCTCGCCGACCTCGGCCCGACGGGACCACCAGGGCGAGCGCCACCCGCGCCCCACGGCCACCGCGAGGACGGCCAGTCCGACGCCGCCGAGCACCACGGACAGCGTCACCGCCACCAGGCGGTCGCCCTCCCAGGTGGTCAGGGCCACCCCGACCAGGAGCAGCAGGCAGCCCAGTCCGGCCAGGCGCAGCGCCGTACGGGCCAGCCGGTGGCGGTAGGTGCGGGCGACCAGGAGCAGGGTCGCGCCGCCGAAGCCGACCAGGCAGCGTGCCCCGATCTGGTCCAGATGGATGTCCGCAGTGGCCAGCAGCAAGGGAGCGGAGACCACGGTGACGACGAGGATGGCGACCCCGGCGGCGTTGATGCTGCGGGCCCCCCGGGCGGCGATCGCTCCGACGGTCGCGGTGGGCACCACCACCCGACCCCGCTTGCCCGGCGTGCGGTCGCGCGCCGACCAGGCGTTCACCGCGAGTCGCTCCAGGTCGATCAGGTACTCGTCCGGGACGTCGATCGCCACCGTCGGCACGATCCGTGCCGCGAGCACCGCGGCGAGCAGCAGCACCGCCCACACCACCTGGGCCTCCACGCCGGCGATCGCACCCAGCACCGCGACCACGAACCAGCCGGCGCCGACCACGATCCACACCCACAGTCCCTCGTCGGCACCGTCGGCCGGATCGGACCAGGCGCGTCCCAGGGCCGCGGTGACGGCGGCGGCGAGCGCCGCGGCGCCGAGCACCGTGGGCAGCCGCTCCGGCGTCGGGTCCCAGACCACCAGCAGGCAGGCCGCGGCGGCGAAGGCCGGCGCGGTCAGCACCCGGCGACCGGCGGCGGCGCCCACCGGGAGGCAGCCCACCAGCGCGGCAGCGCCGAGCAGGCCGACCACGACCCAGCGCTCGTCGGCCGGACGCTGGAGCCCGGCCCACGCGGCCAGCGCCGCCAGCACGACGGCACCCGCCATCCAGGCGGCCAACCCGGTCGCCGGGTAGGCCGGTGCTCGCCCCGGGTCGGACGTGCGCCGGGCCGCGCCCGCACCGGCAGCGGAGGCCTGTGGTCCGACCGCGACCAGCACCGCACCGGCGTGCAGGCCGAGCTCGGAGAGGGTCCGCTCCGGAGCCAGCCGGCGACCCGTCCGGGAGACCAGCTCCGGGACGCCGCCGCCCGCGTCGGCGGCGTAGGCGCGCGCCACGTCGGCGATGGTGACCGCCGTCGGCACGGTGAGGTCCAGGACGCCGCCCGGGCCGTGCACGCTCAGTGCGGCGGTCTCGCCCGAGAGGCCGGGTCGTGCCGTCGTACCGGACATGGGACCTCCGAGCGTCCTCCTGCGCCTCGGGCGCACCTGACGTGTGGATCGAGCTGGTGGATCGAGCTGGTCGGCGCCGCCGGGTCGACGGTGCCTGCGGTGTGGACCGCTGTTGCCCCGATTACCCGACCAGGTGGCAGGGTAGTCGCACTTCGGCAACTGATCGGGCACGAGGCGGACTGAGCGGATGACACCTGCACGGCAGTACGACGGAACGTGGTCGCGCCACGGCGACCGGGACCGCGGCGCCCCCGCACCAACCCCGGGCCGGGAGCGATGAGCACTCCCGCCTCCCCGCCGCGCCCGCCGGTGCCGCCGAGCTCGCCCCGGCCGCCGGCCGCGCCCACGCCCCGCAGCGCCGGCCGCAGCCCGGCCCCGGCCGCCGGCCCGGTCCCGCTGCGCGGCAGCCGCCGGGAACGGCCACAGATGCCCTCGGGCCAGCTGCGGATCAACGAGCCGCCCGCGCTGCAGCCGTCGGAGGGGCCGCCGGCGTCGCGATGAACGCGATCCCGATGCTCGGCAGCCTCGGCTCGATCGTGCTGGTCGCCAGTCTCGGCAGCAGCGGCGGCAACAGCGCGGTCCGGTTCGTGGCGGCCGGCATGTTCCTGTTCGCCACGCTCGGCTTCATCTTCGTGCAGATCGACCGGCAGCGGAAGCAGCGCCAGCAGCAGGTCACCGGCTCCCGGACTGAGTACCTGCGCTACCTCTCCAGCGTGCGCAAGGTCGCCCGCGACGCCGCCGACGAGCAGCGGGCGGCGCTGACCTGGCACCACCCGGACCCGATCGCGCTGCCCTCGCTGGCCGACGAGCGCAGCCGGGTGTGGGAGCGCTCGCCCACCGACCCCGCGTTCCTGCAGGTCCGCTACGGGATCTGCGCGCAGCCGCTGGCACTGGAGCTGGTGCCGCCGGACACCACCGCGATCGACGACGTCGACCCCGCCGCCGCCTCCGCGCTGCACCGGCTCCTCGTCGTGCACCGGCTGCAGCCGGACCTCCCCGCCTCGATCGACCTGCGTGCCTTCTCCCGGATCGAGGTGTGCGGACCCGAGGACGAGGCCCGGGCACTGGTCCGCGCCCTGCTCTGCTCCGCGGCGGCCTTCCAGTCCCCCGACGGGCTGCAGATCGCCGTCCTGACCAGCGACGGCACGCTGGCCCACTGGGACTGGACGAAGTGGCTGCCGCACGCGCACAGCCAGCACCAGACCGACGCGGTCGGACCGGCCCGGATGGTGAGCACCTCGCTCAGCGACCTGACCGCGATGCTGCCCAGCGAGCTCTCCGACCGGCCGCGCTTCGGCGCCGACGAGCGGTCCCCCCTGCCCCACCTGATCGTGGTCACCGACGACGCCGAGCTCCCGCCGGGCAACCACGTGATCCCCCCGGACGGTCTGCACGGCGTCACCGTGATCGACCTGCCCTCCCGGTGGCGCGAGCTGGACGACGCGGACACCCTGCGCCTGGAGATCCAGGACGAGGCCCCCACCACCGACCCGGTCACCGGCAACACCACGGTGCCGCTGCTCGCGGTGCGGGTCCGCAACGAGCCGATCCGCGCCCGGGGCGACCAGTGCGACCTGGCCACCGCCGAGGCGCTGGCCCGGCGGCTCACCCCGCTCTACACACCGAGCGCCGGGAAGGTCGTGGGCGAGGACTCCGCGGAGCTCGCCGGCCCCACCGACTTCATGGACCTGCTCGGCCTGGGCGACGTACGGACGCTGGAGCCGGCCACGGCCTGGCGGCAGCGACCGGCCCGCGACCGGCTCCGGGTGCCGATCGGCCTGGGCGAGGGCTCCTCGCTGGTGCACCTGGACATCAAGGAGTCCGCCCAGCAGGGCATGGGCCCGCACGGGCTGGTGATCGGCGCGACCGGGTCGGGCAAGTCGGAGTTCCTGCGCACCCTGGTGCTCGGGCTGACCCTGACCCACTCCCCGAGCAGCTCAACCTGGTGCTGGTCGACTTCAAGGGCGGCGCCACCTTCGCCGGCATGTCCGAGCTGCCGCACGTCTCCGCGGTGATCACCAACCTCGCCCAGGAGCTCACCCTGGTCGACCGGATGCAGGACGCGCTCTCCGGCGAGATGGTGCGACGCCAGGAGCTGCTCCGCGAGGCGGGCAACTTCGCCTCCATCCGCGACTACGAGAAGGCGCGGGCCGCCGGCGAGGACCTGGCGCCGCTGCCGTCGCTGTTCATCGTGGTCGACGAGTTCTCCGAGATGCTCTCGGCGAAGCCGGAGTTCATCGACCTGTTCGTCGCGATCGGCCGGCTCGGCCGCTCTCTGGGCCTGCACCTGCTGCTGGCCTCCCAGCGCCTGGAGGAGGGGCGGCTGCGCGGACTGGAGTCCCACCTCTCCTACCGGATCGGCCTGCGCACCTTCAGCGCCCAGGAGTCCCGGGCCGTGCTGGGCGTGCCGGACGCCTACGAGCTGCCCGCGGTGCCCGGTCTGGGCTACCTGAAGCCCGACCCGACCTCGATGGTCCGGTTCAAGGCGGCGTACGTCTCGGGGCCGCCGAGCGGTCGGGCCGCGGTGCGCCGGGGCAAGGGCGGCAAGGTCCGCGGCATCCTGCCGTTCACCATCTCCGAGGTGCAGGAGTTCGACGAGCCGGACCCGGAGCCGGAGGAGATCGCGGCCCCCACCGACCGGGACACCGACTCGCTGCTCGACATCGCGGTCCGGCGGATGACCGGCCACGGGCCGGAGGCGCACCAGGTCTGGCTGCCCCCGCTGGACGTGCCGGACACCCTCGACGAGCTGATGCCGGACCTGGCGCCGCATCCCGAGCTGGGCCTGGTCTCGGCGCAGTGGCGCGGCCGCGGCCGGCTGGTGGTGCCGCTGGGCACCGTGGACCGCCCCCGCGAGCAGCGGCGCGACACGCTGAGCGTCAACCTGGCCGGCGCGGCCGGCCACGTCGCCGTGGTGGGTGGTCCGCGCAGCGGCAAGAGCACCCTGCTGCGCACCCTGGTGACCAGCCTGGCGCTCACCACCACGCCGCTGGAGACGCAGTTCTACGTGCTCGACTTCGGTGGCGGCACCTTCGCGCCGATGGCGCACCTGCCGCACGTGGCCGGCGTCGGCAGCCGGTCCGAGCCGGAGGTGGTACGCCGGATCGTCGCCGAGATCAAGGTGATGGTGGACCGGCGCGAGGCCTACTTCCGGGCGCACGGCATCGACTCCATCGAGACCTACCGCAGCCGACGGTTCGGCCAGGGTCGCAACGGCACCGTCGACGACGGCTACGGCGACGTCTTCCTGCTGGTCGACGGCTGGAGCACGCTCCGCGCGGACTTCGACGACCTCGAGCTGGAGATCCAGCAGCTCGCCACCCGCGGCCTGACCTTCGGCGTGCACGTCGTCGCCGGCGCCGCCCGCTGGGCGGACTTCCGCGCCGCGATGCGCGACCAGCTGGGCACCCGGCTGGAGCTGCGGCTGGGCGACCCGCTCGACTCCGAGGTCGACCGCAAGGTCGCCGCCCTGGTGCCGGCCGGCCGGCCGGGGCGCGGCCTGGTGCCCGGCAAGCTGCACTTCCTCGGAGCACTCCCCCGGATCGACGGCGACGGCGCCGCGGACACCCTCGGCGACGGGGTCGACGGGCTGATCACCAAGGTGGCCAAGGCGTGGAACGGGCCGTCCGGCCCGAAGCTGCGGCTGCTGCCGGACCGGATCGACCTCACCGACCTGCGCGCGCAGGCCGGTGTCGGTGGCGGAGGCCCGGCGGAGGGAACCGACCGGCGGATCCTGCTCGGTGTCAACGAGCGCGAGCTCGCCCCGGTCGGGGTCGACGTCGACGCCGAGCCGCACCTGCTGCTCTTCGGCGACGGCGGCTCCGGCAAGAGCACCGTGCTGCGCTCCTACTGCGCCGAGATCATGCGGACCCGCAGCGCCGAGGAGGCGCAGATCCTGCTGGTGGACTACCGCCGCTCGCTGCTCGGCGAGATCCCCGAGGAGTACCTGCTCAACTACCTGACCTCGGCCAACCAGGCGCAGCCCGCCCTGCGCGATCTCGCGGCCTACCTGGAGAGCCGGATCCCCGGCCCGGACGTGACGCCGGAGCAGCTGCGCAGCCGCTCCTGGTGGACCGGGGCGGAGGTCTTCGTGGTGGTCGACGACTACGACCTGGTGGCCACCCAGCAGGCCTCACCCGTGGCGCAGCTGCAGCCGCTGCTCGCCCAGGCCCGCGACGTCGGACTGCACCTGGTCGTGGCGCGCCGCTCCGGCGGCGCCTCCCGTGCGCTCTACGAGCCGGTGATCCAGTCGCTGCGCGACCTGGCCATGCCGGGCCTGCTGCTCTCCGGCAGCAGGGACGAGGGTCCGTTGCTCGGCAACCTGCGTCCGAGCAAGGCCCAGCCCGGTCGCGCCCGGCTGGTCAGTCGTGACGCCGGCGTGGAGACGCTGCAGCTGGCGTGGACCCCGCCGAGTCTGTGATCTCCTCACCGCCCCGGCCGCCCACCACCAGCGCGGCCAGGGCGGTGGTGATCGGCACCGCGAGCACCAGGCCGATCGAGGTGACCAGGGTGCGCACGATCTCCTCGGCGAGCTGCTCGGTGGAGAGCAGGTCGTGCAGCGGGCGGGCGTAGACCTGGTAGAGCATCAGCACCAGTAGCGCGGTGCCGACGTAGGCGAAGACGATGGTGTAGATGGTCGAGGCGATGTGGTCGCGACCGATCCGCATGCCGGCGGCGAAGAGCCCTCGCCGCGAGGTCCCCGGCGCCACCGCCCGCAGCTCCCAGACCGCCGACGCCTGGGTGATCGTGACGTCGTTGAGCACGCCGAGCCCGGCGATGACCAGTGCACAGCCCAGGAGCGACTGGAAGTCCAGGCCCGGGGCGAGGGCGGCCAGGAAGGCGCCGGACTCCTCCGAGATGCCGACCAGGTTCGCCCGCTGCAGGGCGAGCTGGCCGAGGCCGGCGGTGAGGGCGACGCCGACCAGGGTGCCGGCCAGCGCGGTGCTGGTGCGCAGCGAGAAGCCGTGCGTGGTGTAGAGCACCACGAACATGATCGCGGTCGACCCGGCCAGCGCGACGCCGACGCCGGGAGCCCCCTCGAGCAGCGCGGGTAGCACGAACCACCAGACCACGGCCCCGCCGAAGGCCATCCCGACCAGGGCGAAGAGTCCGCGCCACCGGGCGATCAGCAGCACCACCCCGACGAAGAGCAGGAAGAAGAGCAGCAGCGTGGAGTCGCGGTCGATCCCGGAGTAGGAGTAGGCGACGCCGTCCTCGGTGGGGGTGCGCTGCAGCTCCACCCGGTCTCCGGGCTCCAGGCCGCTGTCGACCACCTCGGCGGCCACCGCCACGGCGACCTCGCCGTCGTCACCGAGGTCGACTCTCAGGTAGGGGCAGCCGCGGGCCGGCGTCGTACCGTCCTGCGCGGCGGTGTCGGAGCAGTCGGTGACGATCTCGGTGATCTCGCCGACCGGGAAGGAGACGCCCTCGGCGGCGTAGCGGCTGGCGTCCTGGTCGTCGCCGAGGGCGGTCGCCTCCCCCGTCGGCCACCACGCCACCAGGCCGGCGAGTGCCGCCAGGAGGCAGACGGCGAGCCCGGCGAGCAGCACGTTCGCCGGTCCGCGGGCGACCTGGACCTGCTCGTCGACGTCGCGGTCCGCCCGGTGCGCATGCCCCTTGCCCATGGTCGCCAAGTGTGAGGGCTCCCGCTGAACGGTCCGACGCTGGTCGGCAAAACTAGAACTCGTTATCGTCACCGGGGTGACCAGCATCGTGGGGGCCGAGGCCTTGCAGCAGTCCTATGACGTCGTGGTGGTCGGCTCCGGCGGCGGCGCCCTGACCGGCGCCGCGCTCGCCGCCGCCGACGGCCTGCGCACCCTGGTGCTGGAGCGCACCGACCTGATCGGCGGCACCTCCGCCTACTCCGGTGGCGCCTGCTGGCTGCCCGGTACGACGGTCCAGCAGCGCGCCGGCCTGCCCGACTCGACCGAGGGCGCGCGTGCGTATCTCGCGGCGGTGCTCGACGACCCGGACCCGGTGAAGGTCGAGGCGATGCTGGCCGAGGCGCCCCGACTGGTCGAGCGGCTCGAGGCGGACCCGCTGATGGACTTCGAGTGGATCCCGTTCGCGGAGTACTACGACGCGCCGGGGCGGGTGCCGATGGGACGTTCGATCCAGCCCGCGGCGATCCGCCGCGACGAGCTCGACCCGAGGATCACCGCGCTGGTGCGGCCCCCGGTGGACAAGGACCGCGCCGGGAAGCCCGGCCGGTCCACCCTCTCGGGCGGCCAGGCGCTGATCGGCCGACTCGCCGCGATGCTGGTCCGGGACGGCGGCACGATCGCGACCGATGTCCAGGTGACCGGGTTCGGACGGGACGCGGACGGTCGGGCCGACCGGGTGCTCGCCACCGGACCCGACGGCCCGGTGGAGATCACCGCCCGGCGCGGCATCCTGATCGCCGCCGGTGGGTTCGAGGGCTCACCGGAGCGCCGGGCGGCCCACGGGACGCCCGGGGACGCCGCGTGGACGATGGCGCCCCGCGGGACCAACACCGGCGAGGTGATCGACGCGGCGGCGGCGCTCGGCGCGGCGACCGACTTCTCCGGCGAGGGCTGGTTCTGCCCCGGCCTCGCCCAGCCCGACGGCAGCGGCACGTTCACCCTCGGCTTCCGCAGCGGCCTGATGGTCGACGGCACCGCGCACCGCTACGGCAACGAGTGCCTGCCCTACGACCGGTTCGGCCGGGTGATGGCGGCGGCACCGGAGCGGATCCCGTCCTGGTACCTCTTCGACGACCGCGAGGGCGGCCGGCTGCCGGCGATCGCGATGCCGGAGGGCGACCCGGCCGAGCACCTGGCCGCCGGCACCTGGGTGCGGGCCGACACCCTCGAGGAGCTCGCCGCCGCGACCGGGCTGGACGCCGCGACCCTGGTCGCCACCGTGGAGCGCTTCAACGGCTTCGCGGCCAGCGGCGTGGACGAGGACTTCGGGCGCGGCCAGGACGAGTACGACACCTTCTTCGCGTCCACCGGCTCCCCCAACAAGGCGCTGGTCCCGCTCGACCGGGCGCCGTTCTACGCCGCCCGCTTCGTCCTCTCCGACCTGGGCACCAAGGGCGGCCTGGTCACCGACGCGGCCGCGCGGGTGCTCGACACCGACGGAGCGCCGATCCCCGGCCTCTACGCGGCCAGCAACTCCACCGCCTCGGTCTTCGGCTCGGCCTACCCCGGCCCCGGGGCGCCGCTCGGCGCGGCGATGACGTTCGCGTCGCTGGCGGTCCAGGACCTGCGGGGCTGAGAGCCGAGGATCGGCGACTCCAGGCTGGGCGGCAGTCGATCCGGCGTCAGTCGATCCGGCGGCGGCCGGCGTCGCCGGTCGCCGGCTCCAGCTCGGCCAGCCGGTCCAGCACCGCCTCGCTGAACCGGTACATCGCGGCCACCTGGTCGGTGTCGAGGTTGTCGAAGACCACGGTGCGCACCAGGTCGACGTGGTCCGGTGCGGCGGCACGGATCGCGGACGCGCCGGCATCGGTCAGGTCGACGAACGCACCTCGGCGGTCGTCGATGCACTCGCGGCGTCGTACCAGACCGCGGGTGGTCATCCGGGAGACCTGCTTGGAGACGCGGCTCTTCTCCCAGCCGAGTCGGTCGCCGAGCTCGAACATCCGCAGCGTGCCGCCCTCGACGTCGGTGAGCGCGACCAGGATCTCGTAGTCGGCCAGGGAGAGACCGCTGCTGGCCTGGAGCCGGCGGTGCAGCGCCGAGGTCAGCCGGGCGTTCGCGTCCAGCCAGGCCCGCCAGGCACGCTGTTGGTCCTCGTCGAGCCACCGAGTCTCTGCTGTCACTCACTCATCCTAGGAGGTGGTAACGGCCGCCGGGGCCTAGGATGACCGTGGGTCGAGGGAGAAGTCGGACCCGGGGGAGAGGGGTCTGCATGTCGGGTCGGCAACGTGGCCAGGGCAATCCGAAGCTGCGGGCGGCCTGGTTCGACGCGGCCTACGAGATCCTGGCCACGCAGGGCTACGGCGGCCTCAAGCTGGCGCCGCTGTGTCGCCGGCTGGGCGTGACCACCGGCTCCTTCTACTACTCCTTCGCCAACTGGCCCGAGTTCACCGACGCGCTGCTGACCACCTGGCTGGAGCAGCGCACCCGGCAGACCGTCGCCATCGTCAACGAGTACGACGACCCGGTGGTCCGGCTGGGCATGCTGCTCGAGGCGAGCACCGCCCTGCTGCACCGCAGCGAGGCTGCGATCCGGGTCTGGGCCGGCACCGACGAGCGGGTCGCCGCGGTCCAGCGCGAGGTCGACCACGACCGGTACCAGGTCGTGGTGGAGGCGATGGCGGCGCTGGTGGGCGAGGAGCGCGCCGACGCCTACGCCACCTGGGCGATGAGCACGCTGGTCGGGTCCGAGATGCTGGCCGCCACCCACGGCACCGAGCACCTGGGCTGGTCGCTGCAGCAGATCGTGGAGGCGGCCCGGTAGGGCGAGCACCCGGGCGCCGTTCTGGGATTCCGGTCACGTTGATCGTTCCAGTCCGTCCCCGGACCGTCCGCAGGTTGGGCCCCGCCCGCCGGAGGACCTACCATCCGAGCGGCTTGTCACCGTCGTAGGGGAGTTCCGTGAGCGTCACCGAGGACCTGTTCACCCGCTGGAAGAACCGCGAGGAGATCGCGGAGGCGATGATCCCCATCATCGGGAAGCTGCACCGCGAGAAGGACGTCACGATCCTCGTGCACAGCCGCTCGCTGGTGAACAAGTCGGTGGTCAGCATCCTCAAGACCCACCGGTTCTCCCGGATGATCGGCGGCGAGGAGCTCTCCGTCGTCGACACCTTCCCCTTCCTCGAGGCGATCGCCGACCTCGACGTGGCGGCCGCCAAGATCGACCTGGCGCTGCTGCTGGCCGCCTACCAGGCCGACGACCGCGGACTGTCGGTCGCGGACTTCGCGGCCGAGGCGCTGACCGCCGCGCACGGCGAGCCGCGGCGCGAGCCGCAGGACGTGGTGCTCTACGGCTTCGGGCGGATCGGTCGCCTGGTCGCCCGGCTGCTGGTGGAGAAGGCGGGCTCCGGCAACGGTCTGCGGCTGCGCGCCATCGTGGTCCGCAAGGGCAAGGGTGAGGACCTGAAGAAGCGGGCCTCGCTGCTGCGCCGCGACTCGGTCCACGGCGCGTTCAACGGCTCGATCACGGTCGACGAGGAGAACGACCTGATCATCGCCAACGGCAACGCGATCCAGGTGATCTACTCCAACGACCCCGCCGAGGTCGACTACACCGCCTACGGCATCAAGGACGCGGTGCTGATCGACAACACCGGCATCTGGCGGGACCGCGCAGGGCTCTCCAACCACCTGCGCCCCGGCATCGCCAAGGTGCTGCTGACCGCGCCGGGCAAGGGCGACGTGCCCAACATCGTGCACGGCGTGAACCACCTCGGCGTGGACCCGGCCGAGAAGGTGCTCTCCTGCGCCTCCTGCACGACCAACGCGATCGTCCCGCCGCTGAAGGCGATGGAGGACGAGTTCGGGATCATCCGCGGCCACGTGGAGACGGTGCACTCCTTCACCAACGACCAGAACCTGCTGGACAACTACCACAAGGCCGACCGCCGCGGCCGCTCCGCGCCGCTCAACCTGGTGCTCACCGAGACCGGGGCGGCCTCCGCGGTGGCCAAGGTGCTGCCCGACCTGAACGCCAAGATCACCGGCAACTCGATCCGGGTCCCCACCCCCGACGTGTCGATCGCGATCCTCTCCTTGCAGCTCGGCCGCGAGACCACCCGCGAGGAGGTGCTCGAGCACCTGCGCCAGGTGGCGCTCACCGGCGAGTTGCGCCGCCAGCTCGACTACACCGTCGCCTCCGACGCCGTCTCCAGCGACTTCATCGGCTCGCGGGCCGCCTCGATCATCGACGCCAACGCGGCGATCGTCGACGGCGACTCCGCCATCCTCTACGTCTGGTACGACAACGAGTTCGGCTACTCCTGCCAGGTGGTCCGCACCCTGCAGTACATCTCGGGCGTCGAGTACCCGACCTTCCCCGCGAAGGCCTGACCCGCACCCGCTCCACGAGGGGCCCCGTCCGCGACCGACACCGGTCTCCGGACGAGGCCCCTTGTCCGTGCGCCGGCACAGGCGCACGATGGAGGGAGGCAGTGTCGCGCATGCGGCGCCCGCGACGGACGTCGCGTTCCGGCACACGGTGATCGGAGCGGCTGATGCACGACCAACTGGGCACCACGGTCCACCAGACCCATGACGTCCTCGCCCTACGGCTGGCCCACGCCCAGGGGGCGTTCCCGACCCGGGAGCGGCCACGCGAGCGCTTCCCCGCCACCGACCGCTTCCTGGCCAGCACCAGCCGGCACGTCGCCGCCGCCAACACGGTGCTGGTGCCCGCCGCCGAGGACTCCGACGACGGCCGCGAGCGCGCCGTCGCCTTCACCGACCAGAGCAAGCGACTGGAGGAGGCGTTGGCCCACACCAAGGCCAAGCTCTACGGCTCCACCTACGCGGTACGACGCCCTTGGCGCGACGTCTGGGCCGACGTCCAGGTCGAGTTCGACGCGTTCTGGGCCGAGGAGGACCAGCTGGTCGGGGTGCTCCGCACCGACCTCGACCGCAACGTCCTGGCCGAGCGGCTCTACCGCAGCGAGCTGGTCGCGCCGACCCGGCCGCACCCCTACATCCCGCACCGCGGACGGTCCGGACGGATGGCCCGCCGGGTGGCGGTCCGGGTGGACCGGTTCTGGGACACCACCGAGGGCCGGATGATCCCGGAGCCGGTGCGACCCGACCCGCACCGGGAGGGCCGGCTGACGCAGTATCTGCTGGCGGACCCGCACATCGCCGACGACTGAGCCAGGGCGGTCCCTCCGCGCACCCCGATCCCGCGCACCCGGGACCCGTGCACCCACCGATCCGCAGAGTGGAACGTGTTTCAGTTCCTGGCCACGAGCGGTGCAGGATGGGCCGGTGACCGACCCGACCTTCGCCGCCCTGCTGGCCGCCCGGTCCGACGACGACGCCACCGCCCTCTGGTTCGAGGAACGGTGCTGGACCTGGCGCGAGGTGGTCGCCGAGGCCCGGCAGCGCGCCGGCCTGCTCGGCGAGCTGCGCGTGCCGGGCCCCTGGCACGTCGGGCTGGCGCTGGAGAACACCGCCGAGCACCTGTTCTGGTGGTTCGCCTGCACGCTGGCCGGCGCCACCGGTGTCGGGATCAACCCGACCCGCCGCGGTGCGGACCTGGCCCGCGACATCGCGTTCACCGACTGCCAGGCGCTCGTCGTCGACGAGAGCCGGCAGGCGCTGCTGGACGGGCTCAGCACCCCGGTGCCGGCCGAGCGGGTGCTGCACGTCGACACCGCGTCGTACCGGGAGCGGCTGGCGGGGGCCGACCCGGGCGGCAGCGGCGAGGTCGCACCGGAGGCCGTTTTCTCGCTGGTCTTCACCAGCGGCACCACCGCGGCACCGAAGGCGGTGATCTGCACGCAGCGGCGGATGGGACGGATCGCCGTCCAGCAGGCGCAGCGCCGCGAGCTGACCTCGGCCGACGTCTTCTACGTGGTGATGCCGATGTTCCACTCCAACGCGCTGATGGCCGGCGTCGCTCCCGCCGTCGCGGTCGGCGGCACGATCGTGCTGCGGCGACGCTTCTCCGCCTCCGGCTGGCTGCCCGACGTGCGCCGCTACGGAGTGACCTTCTTCAACTACGTCGGCAAGCCCCTGAACTACGTGCTGGCCACCCCGGCCCGGCCCGACGACGCCGACAACACGCTGCGGATCGCCTTCGGCAACGAGGCCTCCGACGGGGACATCGCGGCGTTCGCCGAGCGCTTCGACTGCCGGGTCATCGACTCCTTCGGCTCCAGCGAGGGCGAGATCCAGATCATCCGCACCCCGCAGACCCCGCGCGGCTCGCTCGGTGTCGCCGCCGCCGGCACGGTGGTGCTCGACCCGGAGACGCTGGCGGAGTGCCCGCCCGCGGTCTTCGACGCCCGGGGTCGCCTGCTCAACGGCGAGGAGGCGGTGGGCGAGATCGTGAACCGCGACGGCGCCGCGCTCTTCGAGGGCTACTGGAACAACCCCGAGGCCGGGGAGCGGCGGCTGCGCCACGGCTGGAGCTGGAGCGGCGACCTGGCCTACCGCGACGACCAGGGGTTCTTCTACTTCGCCGGTCGCTCCGGTGACTGGCTGCGGGTCGACGGGGAGAACCTGGCCACCGCACCGATCGAGCGGCTGCTGGTGCGCCACGACGCCTTCTCCGCGGTCGCCGTGGTCGCCGTGCCCGACGACGCGGTCGGCGACCAGGTGCTGGCCGTGGCCGAGGTGGCCGGCGGGCGGACCTTCGAGATCGACGCCTTCTCCGCGTTCCTCGCCGCCCAGACCGACCTCGGCACCAAGTGGGTGCCGCGCTACCTGCGGCTGGTCGAGGAGCTGCCACGGACCCCCACCAACAAGGTGCTGAAGAGGCGGATCAGCCCCGACCTGACGCCCGGACCCGCGCTGTGGCAGCGGATCGGCACCACCCTGGAGTACGCCGTCGCCGGGAGGTGACCCGGAGCCCGGACCGGGCGGGTCGGGCGGTCCGGGGACGACGACGGCCGGCCGGTCCCGGAGTGGGACCGACCGGCCGTGGCTCCGCGCCTACCGCGCCGTGATCACTCCGCCCCGGTGTCGACGTAGAGGTACGTCGAGTTCGGCGCTCCGTCGTACCCGAGGATGCCGAGGTAGTGGGCGTCGGGCTGGAGACCGGACCAGGACGTCTCGAACGAGGTGTCCGCCCCGGTGCTCACCGGCACCGGGTTCGGGGTCACGGTGAGCGACCCCTCGTTGGCGACACCGCCCACGTCGTAGGCCCGCAGCGAGTAGGGCACCGGCTCCTGCGTGCCCGCCGAGTAGGCGACCACCTGGACGATGTAGTCGCCGGCCGGGGCGCCCTCGATGCTGAACGTCTCCCCCGACGACGGCGTCGCGGCCTCGCCGGCCAGGGCGGTGATGTCGGCCGGGTTGCACGAGCCGGACGCGTAGATCGCCATGTCCAGGTCGCTGGCCGGGTCGGGGGCGACCAGGTCGAACTGCGCCAGCTCGTTGCCCTCGCCGATGGTCACGCAGGCCAGGGTGTAGGCGCCCTCGGGGACCGTGCCCTCGTCGACCTGGCCCTGGACCAGGCCCTGGGTCGACGCCTGGAGCTCACCGTCGAAGCCGCCGGTGATGTCCACCTGCGCGTTGCCGTCCACGCCGCTGCCCTGGACCGAGCTCGGCGCCTTGACCGACACCGGCCGCAGCGCGACCGGCAGCCGGACCGTGGTCGGGCCGGTCAGGGTGATGTAGCCGAACGCGTACTCGCTGAGCGGGGCGGTGGTGCGCTGGAAGGAGAACTTCACCTGCTCCAGGTCGTTGGTACGCCGGGAGACCACCTGCGACTTGCTGGTGGTCGCCTTGAAGCCGGGCACGTTCACCTTGATCCGCCAGGTGCCCTTGCGGGTCGCGGTGAAGGTGCGGGTGAACGAGGTCTCGCTCATCACGTAGCCCTGGGCCAGCGAGGGCACGTTGACGTCCTTCGCCGCGACCGGCGCCACGCCGGTGTCCAGGCCGAGGCCGGCCAGGTAGCCGCGCCACTGCCGACCGTCGGAGAGCACGAACAGCCCGGGGTTGAACATCCGCTTCGGGGTGACCTCGCCGGAGCCCTGCGCGAAGAGGTCGCGGGACGCCTTGCCGTCCTCGGTGCGCAGGCTGGTCGCGGTGGTCATCATCGCCGACTTGATCTTCATCGGCGACCAGGTCGGCCGCTCGCCCAGCATGAACGCGGCGAGTCCGGCCACGTGCGGGGCCGACATCGACGTGCCGGAGTAGAGGTCGAAGTTGCGGCCCGAGTTGGACGGCGGGGCGACCGCCGCGAGCACGCTGACGCCCGGCGCGGAGATGTCCGGCTTCAGCAGGTCACCGTTGTCCGAGGCGGCCGGGCCGCGGGAGGAGAACCCGGCGATCTGCGGGACCACCGTGGTCTTCCCGGTCTTGTTGCCCAGCAGGAACTTGGCGGTGGCTCCGTCCCCGGCGCGCTCCAGGTAGTTGTAGACCTTCGGCGAGTCGGTGTGGGAGACGTGGATCGTCGGCACCGCGTGGAAGTCCGCGTCCAGGCTGCCCTCGCTGACGTTCGCCAGGACCATCCCGACGCCGCCGGCGCGCTCCACCTCCTCGCTCTTGGCCACCCGGTCGTAGGTGCCGCGCTCACAGACCACGATCTTCCCGGCGACGGCCGCCGGGTCCAGGCTGTCCGGGGCGCACAGCGCCGTGTCGGCGTCGGTGGTGGAGCCGTTGCCGACCGTCATCGCGTCGACCAGGGGCGTCGAGCCGAGTGCTTCCTTGGCGATCGAGGCGCCGACGATCTTCGTGCCGTTGCCCAGCTGCAGCGTGTTCTCGAAGCTGGTGTGGGTGTTCGCCGCGACGGTGGTCAGCCAGGGGCTGTTGTGCGCCACGGTCGATGCCTCGGGGCCGCTGTTGCCGGCGGAGGCGGCGACGAAGATGCCGGCCTCGGCCGCGCCCTCGAAGGCGAGCTCCGCGGACTCCAGCGTGGTGTCGGTGGACCCGGAGATCGAGTAGTTGATCACGTCGACCCCGTCGGCGACGGCCTGGTCGATCGCGGAGACCAGGTCGCTGGTCGCGCCGGAGGCCGAACCGTCCTCGGTCGCCCACAGGGCCTTGTAGCTGGCGATCTTGGCCGCCGGGGCCATGCCGGAGATCCTGCCGAACCGGACGCCTTCGACCCGGGCACCGACACCGTGGTTGCCGGCGGCGGTGCTGGCGGTGTGGCTGCCGTGGCCGTTGCCGTCGCGCGGCGAGAGGTAGTCCTCGTCGAGCAGCCGGTCCTCGCCGTAGCCGTCGACGAAGTAGCGGGCGGTGATCAGCTTGCGGTTGCAGAGGTCGGCAGTGAACTCCTCACCGGCCTCGCACTCACCGGTGAAGAGCTGGCCGTCGGCCTTCTCCATCCGGACCTTGCTGCCGACCCGGGCGATGTCCCACTTGGTGCGCTGCCCCTTGGTCAGCGGGGCGCCCGCGAAGGACTTCGACTCGGGCCAGATGCCGGAGTCGATGATGCCGACGACCACGCCGTCACCGGCGTTCTTGTAGCCGCCGAACTTCTTCCACATGCCCTGCTTGCCGTCGAGGCCGAGGTGGTCGGGGGTGTTCCAGGTGTCGGCCTCGACGATCGAGTCCTTCTCCACCAGGAGCACCTCGCGCTCGCCGGCCAGCTCGGTGGCCTGGTCGGCGGTCAGGTCGGCCACGAAGCCGTTGGCCGCGATGGTGAAGTTGCGCTCCACGTCGAACCCGAGGTCGTCGGCGAGGTCGTCGTGGCTCGCGGTCAGGCGGTTGCTGTAGGCGCGCACCGCCGCGGTCCGGGAGTTGAACGAGCGGTCGCCGCGCACCCGGGTCTTCGCGTATCCCGTCGCCGGCGGCGCCGACATCATCACCAGGTAGCGGCCGGCCTTGAACTCCTGGAAGTCGTCCGCGGTGCCGCTCAGACCGCCGTCGTCGGCGCCCGGACCGGCGGTCGCGGCGCCGTCCGGCTCGGCCAGCGCCGGCGCTCCCAGCATCGACAGTCCGACCACGCCGGCCACCGAGGCGGCGAGGGCGGGCAGGACACGGGTGCGGCGGGAGCGGTCGCCGTGGCGCAGCCCGGCTACGCCACTTTCGGAGAAACGCATCGATGGAACTCCTCGAGAAGATGCCGACGGCCGGGGTGCCGCCTCGGCACACCCAACCCCTGAGGATGGGCCGCGTCAAGCCCCACACGCCGCAAGATCACCGTCGCCTTCGCGACGTTGCGCGGCGGAAACACGGCCGACCTCCCGGAGCTGCGGACGATCTCCCGCTCCCTGCCGGTCCCCGGGCCCGCGCCCGCGCACCCGGCTGCAGGATCAGCGGTAGGTGCGCAGCTCCCGGGGGAGGTGGGGGTGCTCGTTGAAGGTGAGCAGCCGTGCTCCGGTCGCACCGAGCAGCACCCGGGTGACCGAGGTGTTCACCACCACCGTGTTCAGTCGCTCCCACAGCGTGCCGACGGTCGGCAGGTCCGGTGCCGCCTCCGGGTCACCGGAGCTCAGCAGCACCGCCGCGAGGGCCGCGATCACCCCGCCCGAGGTCACCGCGACCACCGGACCGTCGAGACGGGCGGCCGCCCGCAGCGCGCGTCGGGACCGCTCCACGAACGCGGAGAACGACTCGTCGTAGCCGGCCTCGCCCTCCTCGGTGTGCCCGATCCAGTGGCCCGTGGCCCGCTCGAAGTAGGCCTGGAACTCCCGCCGGTCGACGTCGTCGGCGAGGAGGTCGTCGGTCAGCCCCGAGTAGCGGGCGAGCACCGCCTGGAAGTCGAACTCGTCCCAGTCGCTGGCCACCAGGGCGTCCGGCACCCCCGCCCACCCGGCACCCTCCAGGGTCCCGGCCCAGGTCTCCCGGTGCCGGCGCAGCCCACCGTGCACCACCGTCGCCGGCGCCGGCCCGTGGGCGGCGAGCCAGGCGCCCAGCACCCGAGCCTGCTGGTGCCCGGCGTCGGAGAGCACGTCGTAGTCGTCGGACCCGAAGGACGCCTGGCCGTGCCGGACCAGGTGCAGCACGCCCATCGATCAGGCCCCGCCCAGCGTGCGGCGGCTGCGCGCCTCCAGGTAGCCGACCGCCGCACCGAAGCCGGCATGGGCCTCGTTGGTGGTCTGCCCGTGGAAGTAGCGGTAGTAGATCTGCTGCGCGATCACCGCGAGCCGGAACTGCCCGAAGACCTCGTAGAACACCAGCGCCTCCGGCGACGGGTCGTACCCGGTCCGCTCCAGGTAGTAGCCGACCAGCTGGTCGCGGGTCCACATCCCCGGGGTCGTCGTCGGCTGTCGGCGCAGCGCCAGCAGGAAATCGTCGTCGTCGGGCTGCACCCAGTAGGTCAGGCAGTTGCCCAGCTCCATGAGCGGGTCGCCGACGGTGGCCAGCTCCCAGTCCAGCAGCGCCACGATCCGGGTCGGGTCGTCGGCATCGAGGACCATGTTGTCGAAGCGGTAGTCGTTGTGCACCAGGCACTGGGCGACGTCGGCCGGCTGGTGCGCCCGGAGCCAGCCGATGACATCGGACCAGTCGCCGGTGTCGTCGGTGCGGGCGGCCTCGAAGCGTCGTACCCAACCGGTCATCTGGCGCTCGACGTAGCCCTCGCCCTTGGCGAGCTCGGTGAGCACCGGCACCTCGGCGACGTCCAGGGCGTGCAGGTCGACCAGGGTGTCCAGGTAGGCGCGGCACAGGTCGGAGGCCTGCCGGGTGGACACCTCGAACCCGAACTCCTTGCGCGGGATGACACCGGCCACCCGCTCCATCACGTAGAGCTCGGCCCCCAGCGGGCTCTGCGCGTCGTCGGCGTACGCGACCATCGGCGCGACCTTGTCGAAGTACGGCGCCAGCCCGGCCTGGAGCCGGTACTCACGACCCATGTCGTGGGCGCCCTTCGCCTTGGTCCCGGTCGGCGGGCGCCGCAGGATCAGCTCCTGCCCGTCGGCCATCCGCAGCAGGTAGGTCAGGTTGGAGGCGCCGCCGGGGAACTGGCGCACCTCGTCGATCGGGCCGCGGTCCAGCCACGCGGCGAGCGCCGGGACGTCGAACGCGTCCTCGTCGCGGACCGGGCGCGACTCCTCGCGGGCGGTGTCGTTCATCGGGTCTCCTCGTGGTGGGTCAGGGCGGCGAGCTTGGCGGCCTGGGCGCGCATCGTCCGGTCGTAGCCGGCGCGGTCGGACCGCTTCAGCCCGTACGCCGCCCGGGCGTCGGGGTCGGGCAGGATCAGCTCGTCGCCGGCGTCGAGCCCGGCGAGCACCGCGGACGCGATCTCGTCCGGCCCCAGACGCGCGTTCTCGACCAGCTGGGTGACCACGCCGGTCAGTGCGGTGTCGGTGCCCTCCGCGCCGTCCATCAGCCCGGTCCGGAAGTAGGACGGACAGACCACGTGCGCAGTGACGCCGTAGCCGGCGAGCTCGTGTCCGGTGGTCTCGGTCAGCGCGACGACGGCCGCCTTGGTCGCGTTGTA
This sequence comes from Nocardioides sambongensis, assembly GCF_006494815.1. Lineage (NCBI taxonomy): Bacteria > Bacillati > Actinomycetota > Actinomycetes > Propionibacteriales > Nocardioidaceae > Nocardioides > Nocardioides sambongensis. The sequence continues at coordinate 3,836,519 of NZ_CP041091.1, read as the reverse complement.
CGCCGCCATCCCGGCCGGGTGCACCAGGCCGGCCAGGGAGGCGACGTTGACGATCCGGCCGCTGCGCTGCCGCTTGAGCAGCGGGGTGAAGGTGGCGGTCCCCCGGACCGCGCCGAGCAGGTTGATCTCCACCAGCCGCTGCCACTCCGCGATCGTGGCCACGTCGAGCCGACCGCCGCCGGCCACACCGGCGTTGTTGACCAGCACGTCCAGCCCACCCCAGGTGGACTCGACGTGGTCGCGGACGGCCGACCAGTCGGCCTCGCTGGTGACGTCGAGCCGGTGGACCCCCTGACCCACCGCGGCGTCGTCGCGGTCGGTGCGCAGCACCACCGCGCCGCGCTCCTCCCAGGCGGCGGCCAGTGCGGCGCCGAGCCCTCGAGCGGCGCCGGTGACGAGGACGCGAGGTGCGGACGGCGCGGTGCTGGTGGAGCTCACGAGGGCGACCCTAGCGGCCGTTCGGATCGCCGACCGGTCACCACCACCCCGCCGACCGGTCACCTGCACCCGGCCGAGCGGTCACCACCGCCCCGCCGACCGGTCACCTGCACCCGGCCGAGCCGGGTCGGCGTCGCCCGGACCTCCCCCTGGCCCCGGGGCGACGCCGACCCGTGTCCCCGATCGGCTCAGGTGTTCTGCGGGAAGCCCAGGTTGATGCCCCCGTGGCTGGGGTCGAGCCACCGCGAGGTGACCGCCTTCTCCCGGGTGAAGAAGTCCACGCCGTGCGGGCCGTAGGCCTTGGCGTCACCGAAGAGCGATGCCTTCCAGCCGCCGAAGGAGTGGTAGGCGACCGGCACTGGGATCGGCACGTTGATGCCCACCATCCCGATTTCCGCGTCGAGCATGAACCGTCGTGCGGCGCCGCCGTCGTTGGTGAAGATCGCGGTGCCGTTGCCGTACGGCGTGCCGTTGACCAGCGCGACGCCCTCGTCGTACGAGCTCACCCGCACCACCGAGAGCACCGGCCCGAAGATCTCGTCGGTGTAGACCGTCGAGGTGGTCGGTACGTGGTCGATCAGGGTGGGGCCGAGCCAGAAGCCGTCGTCGGCTCCGTCGAAGGTCGCCTCCCGGCCGTCCACCACGACCGCCGCCCCGTCGGTGGTGGCGACGTCGAGGTAGCCGGCCACCTTGTCCCGGTGCTCGCGGGTGATCAGCGGCCCCATGTCGCAGCCGCGACGACCGTCGCCGGTGACCAGACCGCCCATCCGGGATCGGATCTTGTCGATCAGCTCGTCGCCGATCGGGTCCACGGCGACCAGCACCGAGATCGCCATGCAGCGCTCGCCGGCGGAGCCGAAGCCCGCGTTGACCGCCGCGTCGGCGACCAGGTCGAGGTCGGCGTCGGGCAGCACCAGCATGTGGTTCTTCGCGCCACCGAGCGCCTGCACCCGCTTGCCGTGCGCGGTGCCGTGCTCGTAGACGTAGCGGGCGATCGGGGTGGAGCCGACGAAGGAGATCGAGGCGACCTCGGGGTGCTCCAGCAGGGCGTCGACCGCCTCCTTGTCGCCGTGCACCACGTTGAGGACACCGTCGGGCAGGCCGGCCTCGGTCAGCAGCGCGGCCATCCAGTTGGCCGCGCTCGGGTCCTTCTCGCTCGGCTTCAGCACCACCGTGTTGCCGGTCGCGATGGCGATCGGGAAGAACCACATCGGCACCATCGCCGGGAAGTTGAACGGGCTGATCACCCCGACCACGCCGAGCGGCTCCTTGAGCGAGAAGACGTCGACGTCGGTGGAGACCCCGAGCGAGTAGCCGCCCTTGGTCAGGTGCGGCATGCTGCACGCGAACTCGACGACCTCGAGGCCGCGGGCGATCTCCCCGGCCGCGTCGGCGAGGACCTTGCCGTGCTCGGCGGTGAGGATCTCGGCGAGCTCGTCCTTGCGGGCGTTGAGCAGCTCACGGAAGGCGAACATCACCTGCTGGCGCTTCGCGATCGAGGAGCGGCCCCACGAGGTGAACGCCTTGCTCGCCGCCGCCACCGCGGCGTCGACGTCGGCGGCGGAGCCGAGCCGTACGTGCTTGCTCACCTCACCCAGGGCCGGGTCGTAGACCGGACTCGTCCGGTCGGAGGTGCCGGCGGTGGTGGTGCCGCCGATCCAGTGGTCGAGGACGGGTACAGCTGTGTCGGACATTTCGAAGCCTTTCTCGGGGTCCCCGCGGCGCTGTTCGTCGGAGGAGAGAAGCGGAGGGGACGAGGAACGTCGTCGGGTGTTCAGAGCTCCTCGTCGAGCAGGGTCAGGACGTCGTCGTAGATCTCCAGTGCCGTGGCCACCTCGTCGGCGGTCACCACGCAGGGAGGTACGACGTGGATGCGGTTGTCCGCGGTGAACGGCAGCAGTCCGCGGGAGACGAGCTCGCCCTTCGCCCGCGCGATGCCCGCTGCCGGCAGGGGTGCCCGGGTGTCGGGGTCGGCGACGAGCTCGAGCGCCCAGAAGACGCCGCTGCCGCGCGCCTCGCCGACCACCGGGTGCTTCTCGGCCAGGGCGGCCAGCCCGGGTCCGATCACGTCGGTGCCGAGGGTCCGGGCGTTCTCCACGATGCCCTCGGACTCCATCGTGTCGAGGGTGGCGACCACCGAGGCCGCCCCGAGCGGGTGGCCGGAGTAGGTGAGGCCGCCGGGGAAGACCCGATCGTCGAAGGTCGCGGCGACCTCGTCGCTGATCACCACCCCGCCGATCGGGACGTAGCCGGAGTTGACCCCCTTGGCGAAGGTGATCAGGTCCGGCGTCACGTCGAAGGCGTCGAAGGCGAACCACTGGCCGGTCCGACCGAAGCCGGCCATCACCTCGTCCAGGATCAGCATCACGCCGAACTCGTCGGCGATCTCGCGCACGCCGGGCAGGTAGCCCGGCGGGGGCACCATGATCCCGGCGGTGCCGGGCACCGACTCGAGCAGGATCGCGGCGACGGTGCTCGGGCCCTCGCACTCGATCACCCGGCGCAGGTGCTGCAGCGCGCGCTCGCACTCCTCCTCCGGCGTCGTCGCCCAGAACTCGCTGCGGTAGAGGTAGGGGCCGAAGACGTGGATGTGGCCGCGGGCGTACTCGTTGGGGATCCGGCGCCAGTCGCCGGTGGCGTTCACCGCGGCGGTGGTGTTGCCGTGGTAGGAGCGGTAGCGCGAGATCACCTTGTCCCGGCCGGTGTGCAGCCGCGCCATCCGGATCGCGTTCTCCACCGCGTCTGCGCCGCCGTTGGTGAAGAAGACCTTGTTCATCCCCTCGGGCGCGAGCGCGGTGATCCGCTCGGCCGCCGCGCCGCGCGCCAGGTTGGCGGTCGCCGGCGCGATGGTGGTGAGCAGGTCGGCCTGCCGCTTGATCGCCTCGACCACGGCCGGGTGCTGGTGGCCGATGTTGACGTTGACCATCTGGCTGGAGAAGTCCAGGTAGCGCCGTCCGGCGTGGTCCCACACCGTCGACCCGCTGCCGCCGGCGATGACCATCGGGTCGAGGGCGGCCTGCGCCGACCAGGAATGGAACACGTGGGCCTTGTCGAGGCGCTTGGCCTCGGCGTCGAGATCCACTACGTCAGTCGTCATCGTCTGCCTTCCGTCGGGGCGAGGGGTCTCGCCGTACCAGGTGGTCGCGGTCGCGGGGTGACCGGCGGTGGTGGGGCGGGGGTCCCGCCCCACCACCGTTGCTAGTTGCCGCCCTCGGTGAGGGTGACGTCCATCGGCTCGAAGGACGACCCGGTGGTGTCCACGTCGTCACCGAGCTCCTCGATCGCGTCCTCGATGTAGGTGTTGTCGTACGCCGTCTCCGGCGGCTCGGCGGTGATCAGGTTCTGTCCCTGCTCGTTCACCGCGGCGAGCGCGCCCTCCACGGTCTGGTCCCAGGCCGCCTCGTCGATCACGCCGACCCCGTTCTCGGCCGGCCAGATCAGCTTGTTCGTCTCGTTCGCCATCCACAGCTCGTGGCTGGGGCCCCAGTTGGAGCCGGCCGCGACGGTGATCTCGGCGGCGGACTCGACGTTGTCGCGGGCATAGGCCCAGCCCTTGATGACCGCCTTCAGGAAGGCGACCGTGGTCTCGGCGTACTCCTCGTCGGAGTCGAGCCGCTCGGTGTCGGCCCAGATCGCGTCCTGGAGCATCGCGCCCTCGGTGTCCTCGTAGGCGATGACGTTGAAGTCCTCGGGCGTGTACAGCTCGCCGGTGTCCGGGTCGACGGTCTCCAGCAGCTGGGCGTACTCGTTGTAGGTCATCGCCTGCGCTGCGTCGATGTCGCCCTGCAGGAACGCGTTCATGTTGAAGTCCTGGGTGACGATCTCGACGGTGCTCGCGTCCAGCCCCTCGGCCGCCATCGCGGCGAAGATCTCCCACTCGTTGCCGAAGCCCCAGGAGCCGATCTTCTTGCCCTCGAAGTCGGCGACCGAGTCGATGCCGGAGTCGGCCCAGGCGACCTGGAGCGTGCCCGAGCGCTGGAAGATCTGCCCGACGTTGGTCAGGTTGGCGCCCTGCTCGATCGAGCCGAGCACCTTCGGCACCCAGGCGATCGCATAGTCGACGTCGCCGTTGGCGAGCGCGTCCTGCGGGACGATGTCGCCGCCGGACGGGATGATCTCGACGTCCAGCCCCTCCTCCTCGAAGAAGCCCTGGTCCACGGCGGCGTAGTAGCCGGCGAACTGGGCCTGCGGCAGCCACTGCAGCTGCAGCTTGACCTCGGTGAGGTCGCCCGATCCACCGCCGGAGTCGTCGTCGCTGCCGCAGGCGGTCAGGAACGTGGCGGAGGCGGCGACGATCGTCGCCGCCGCGAGGCCGCGGCGTACTGATCTCAGCATGGTTCTTCCTTTCGAGGGGTGGTGGTGAGGACGTACGCCGCGCGACGTTGCGAGGGCGGACGGTGCGAGCCGACCAGAGGACGCGCGCTCACGGCGTGGCCCCGGTCGGCAGCAGTCGCTGCACGAGACGTTCGAGCAGCAGGGTCACGACGTACGCGACCAACCCGAGAACGATGGCGGCCGCGACGTAGGCCCAGGCCCGGGCGTAGGCGCTGGTCGCGGCGCTGGTGGAGATGAAGCTGCCGAGCCCGCCGCGCGGACCGCCGAAGTACTCCGCGACGAGGGCCGAGATCACGGCCAGCGAGCTGGCCACCCGGATCCCGGTGAGCACGAACGGCGTGGCCGAGGGCAGGGTCAGCGTGCGGAACCGCTGCCAGCCGGAGGCGGCGTAGGAGCGCATCAGGTCACGGTGCAGGGCGGTGGTCTGGTGCAGCCCGCGCACGCTGTTGACGTAGACCGGCACGAAGGCGGCGATACCGGCGATCACCCGGCGGCCGTACTCGCTGTCCGCGCCGTACATCGAGTTGAGCACCGGGGCGAGGGCGACGATCGGCACCACGGCCAGCCCGGCGACGACCCAGGCGAACATGCCCTCGACCCAGCCCGCCCAGCTGGCCAGCGAGGCGAGGGCCACTCCGGCCAGCGAGCCGACGACCAGGCCGACGAAGGCGTTCACGCCGGTGATCCAGAACGCCTCCCGGATCGCCTCGCTGTTGGCCTGCCACTCCTCGACGATCTCCGCCGGACCCGGGAGCAGGTACGGCGACACCTCGACCACCGAGACCAGGAACTGCCACACGGCGAGCCCGAGCAGCCCGACGACGACCGGCGCCAGCACCTTCGCGGCCCGGGCGCCGCCCGGGGACGGAGCCGTGGCGGCACTCATCGGGCCTCCCGGCCCGAGCCGGTGACCGGGCTCCCGTGCAGCGCCTCGCGCACCTCGGTCACCTTGGCGAAGAAGTCCCGGTCCTCGCGCAGCGCGTCGTCGCGGGGCACCTCGCGGCCGATGCCGGTGGTCACCACGCCGGTGATCCGCCCGGGTCGCGGCGACATCACCACCACCCGGTCGGCCAGGAAGACCGCCTCCGGGATCGAGTGGGTCACGAAGACCACGGCGGCACCGCTCTCGGCGCACAGCCGGGCGAGCTCGGCCTGCATCCGCTCGCGGGTCATCTCGTCCAGTGCGCCGAACGGCTCGTCCATCAGCAGCAGCCGGGGCTGCTCGGCCAGCGACCGGGCGATCGCGACGCGCTGCTGCATGCCGCCGGAGAGCTGGTCGGGGTGGTTCTTGGCGAAGTCGGTCAGGCCCACCAGGTCGAGCAGCTGGGCGACGCGCTCCCTGCGGTCGCGGCGGGGCAGGTCGTGCAGCTCCAGCGGCAGCGCCACGTTGGCGGCGACGGTGCGCCACGGCAGCAGGCCGGCCTGCTGGAAGGCGATGCCGTAGTCCTGGTCCTGGCGGGCCCGGGCGGCGGTCTTTCCGAAGACCTCGACCTCGCCGGTGGTCGCCGACTCCAGGTCGGCGACCACCCGCAGCAGGGTGGACTTGCCGCAGCCGGAGGGCCCGATCAGGGCCACGAACTCCCCGGGCGCCACGTCGAGGTCGACGTCGCTGAGCGCCTCGACGGTGCCGCCCCGGGTGCGGAAGGTCTTGGTCACCCCGCTGACCCGGACCGCGGGCACCCCGGTCGGGCCGGGCAGGCTCGGGGGTAGGACGGGCTCGGGTCGGACGCGCGATCGGTCAGGTGGTCGGTCATGTGGCCTCTCCACGTCGGTAGGGGCGCAGCAGCACCCCGATCAGGGTCACGAGCATTCCGGCCACCAGCCCCAGCGCGATCGCGCCGAAGATCGGGGCCCAGGCCTTGGCCGGGTCGCCGGACGCCTGGCCGGCGTAGGAGACCAGGAGGCGGCCGATCCCGTCCAGGTACCCGGTGGACACCTCCGCGACCACGGTGCCGACGACCGCGCTGGCCGCGCCGAGACGCAGCGCCGGCAGCAGGTAGGGCACCGCGGACGGCATCCGCACCCGGAGCATGGTGGTCCACCAGCCGGACGCGTAGGACCGCATCAGGTCGGCGTGGATCCGGGAGTGCGACTGGAGTCCCCGCAGCGCGCCGATGGCGACCGGGAAGAAGGCGAGATAGCTGGCGATCACCGCCACCGAGAGCCAGGGCGGCCACTCCCAGCCGCCGATCTCGATCCGCGCCCCCCAGCTGCGCACCACCGGCGCGAACGCGATCAGCGGGACGGTCTGGCTGAGCACGATCCAGGGCAGCAGACCCCACTCGAGGACCCGCAGCCGCGCCATCAGCAGGGCCAGGCCGAGGCCGACCACGGTGCCGACCAGCCAGCCGACGGCGGCGATGCCGAGCGAGACCAGGGCGGCGTCGGCCACCGTGCGCCACAGCGGCTCGGCGCCGGGGAGGCTGGTGGTCGGCTCCCCCAGCCGGGCCACCATGTCCCACACGTGCGGCATCGCCAGGTCGGTGGTGCGGGGCAGCACCCGGCTGTCCCCGATCATCACCCCGTCCTCGGGCGCCAGCGCCTTGTACGCCTCCCAGAGGCCGGCGACCGCGAGCAGCCCCAGCAACCCCAGCATCGGCGCCCGCAACCGGGCCCCGAGCCCGTGCAGCGGCCGGGACCGCAGGCCCGCGGCGCCGGGCGCGGCGGTCGTCATCGCCGTCGAGCTCATCGCGGCACCCCCTCGCGCCGCCCCGGCTCCAGCTCCACGCTCACGCCTTCGCGGTGACGTGGTCGCGCAGCCGCGGGATGATGCTCTCGCCGTAGACCCGCAGCGTCTCCTCCTTGTTGTCGTGCTGGAGGTAGATCGCGAACTGGTCGACGCCGATCGCCTTCAGCTCCTCGAGCTTGGCGATGTGCTGCTCGGGGTGCCGAGCAGGCAGAACCGGTCGACGATCTCGTCCGGCACGAAGTCGACGTGGTCGTTGTCGGCCTTGCCGTGGGTGTTGTAGTCGTAGCCGGTGCGGCCCTTGATGTAGTCGATGAGCACCTGGGGGAACTCCGCGTGCTCGCCGTACTTCGCAACGATGTCGGCGATGTGGTTGCCGACCATGCCGCCGAACCACCGGGTCTGGTCGAGCATGTGCTGCCGGGCAGCGGGGGTGTCGTCGCCGAGATAGGCGGGTGCCGCGACGCAGAAGGTGAGGGCGTCGGGGTCCCGGCCGGCCGCCTCGGCGGCATCGCGGACCTGGGTGATCATCCACTGCGCGACGTCGACGTCGGCCAGCTGCAGGATGAAGCCGTCGCCGGCCTCGCCGGCCGCCTTGAGCGCCATCGGCCCGTACGCCGCGATCCACACCTCGAGCGAGGACGACCGTGCCCACGGGAACTGCAACGTCGCGCCGTTGTGCTCCACCGCCCGGCAGTTGCCGAGCTCGCGGATCACGTGGCTGGCCTCGCGGACCTCCTTGAGCGTGCACGGCTTGCCGTTGAGCACCCGGACCGCGGAGTCGCCGCGGCCCATCCCGACCACGGTCCGGTTGCCGTACATCTCGTTCAGCGTGGCGAAGACCGAGGCGGTGACCGTCCAGTCCCGGGTGGCCGGGTTGGTCACCATCGGTCCGACCACGACCCGGTTGGTCTCGGCGAGGATCTGGCTGTAGATGACGTAGGGCTCCTGCCACAGCAGGTGGCTGTCGAAGGTCCAGACGTAGTCGAAGCCGTGCTCCTCGGCCTGCTTGGCCAGACCGACGGTGCGCCAGGCGGGTGGGTTGGTCTGCAGGACGACGCCGAAGTCCATGGTGTTCCTCTCGGGGTGATGGGGGGTGCGAGTCAGACCAGGTACTGGGTGAGCTCGCGCTTGAGGTACTGCCCGTGGCCGGCGCGGCCGTGATAGGTGCCGTCCGAGACCAGCACCGTGCCGCGACTGATCACCACGTCGACGTGGCCGTCGATCTCGAACCCCTCCCACGCGGAGTGGTCCATTGCCATGTGGTGCGTCCTGCCCTCGCCGATCCCGATCGAGGTGTGGCCGCGGGGGTCGTAGACGACGATGTCGGCGTCCGCGCCCGGCGCGATGACGCCCTTGCGGCCGTAGAGGCCGAACATCCGGGCCGGCGTGGTGGAGGTGATCTCCACCCACCGCTCCAGGCTGATCCGGCCGGTGACCACGCCCTGGTACATCAGGTCCATCCGGTGCTCGATCGAGCCGATGCCGTTCGGGATCGCCCGGAAGTCGCCCTTGCCGAGCTCCTTCTGGTCCTTCATGCAGAACGGGCAGTGGTCGGTGGAGACCATCTGCAGGTCGTTGGTGCGCAGGCCGGCCCACATCGCGTCGAGGTGGCCCTCCTCCTTGGAGCGCAGCGGCGTCGAGCAGACCCACTTGGCGCCCTCGAAGTCGCCCCACTCCTCGCTGAACGCGGCGAGCTGCTCCTCCAGCGAGAGGTAGAGGTACTGCGGGCAGGTCTCCCCGAAGACGTTCTTGCCGCGGTCGCGGGCCGCCGCCAGCTGCGCCACCGCCTGCTGCGCGCTGACGTGGACGACGTACAGCGGGGCGCCGGTGACGTCGGCCAGCATGATCGCGCGGTGGGTGGCCTCCTCCTCCATCTGCCAGGCGCGCGCGACGCCGTGGAAGTACGGCGAGGTCTTGCCGGCGTTGTAGAGCTGCTCGGCGAGGACGTCGATGGCCGGGCCGTTCTCGGCGTGCATCATGGTCAGCAGGCCGTTGTCGGCGGCCACCTGCATCGCCTTGAGGATCTGGGCGTCGTCGGAGTAGAAGACGCCCGGGTAGGCCATGAACAGCTTGTAGGAGGTGATCCCCTCGTCGACCAGGGTGGTCATCGCCTTGAGCGACTGCTCGTCGACCCCGCCGATGATCTGGTGGAAGCCGTAGTCGATCGCGCAGTTGCCGCGGGCCTTGTCGTGCCAGGCGGCCAGTCCGTCCTCGACGCGCTCGCCGTACTTCTGCACGGCGAAGTCGATGATCGAGGTGGTGCCGCCCCAGGCCGCGGCCCGGGTGCCGGTCTCGAAGGTGTCGATCGCGTGGGTGCCGCCGAACGGCAGCTCCATGTGGGTGTGCGCGTCGATGCCGCCCGGGATCACGTACTTGCCGGTCGCGTCGACGACCCGGTCGGCGCTGGCGGCCAGGTCGCTGCCCAGCACGGTGGAGCCGGGGGCCAGGACGGCGACGATCTGCTCGCCGTCGACCAGCACGTCGGCCTCGGTGCGTCCGGTGGCGGTCACGACGGTGCCGCCCTTGATCAGCAGGGTGCTCATGGGTCCTCCTCGTGCTCGGTGGTCAGGCCTGGGTGATCGCGGCGTAGGAGTCCGGCCTCCGGTCCCGGTAGAACTGCCAGTCGTCGCGCATCCGCTGGACCAGGTCCAGGTCCAGGTCGCGCACCAGCAGCTCCTCGTGCTCGCTGCTGCCCAGCTCGCCGACGAAGTTGCCGCGCGGGTCGATCACCTGGCTGGTGCCGTAGAAGTTCACCGCCTCGTCGCCGTACTCGTTGTCCTCCAGCCCGACCCGGTTGGGCTGCAGCACGAAGTAGCCGTTGGCGACCGCCGCGCACGGTCCCTCCACCTCCCAGAGCCGGTTGGAGAGGCCCGGCTTGGTGGCGTTGGGGTTGAACACGATGTGGGCGCCGTTGAGGCCGAACTCCCGCCACCCCTCGGGGAAGTGGCGGTCGTAGCAGATGTAGGCCGCGATCTTGCCGACCGCGGTCTCGAAGACCGGGTAGCCGAGGTTGCCGGGGCGGAAGTAGAACTTCTCCCAGAACTTCTCCACGTGCGGGATGTGGTTCTTGCGGTACTTGCCGAGCACCGTGCCGTCGGCGTCCACGATCACCGCGGTGTTGTAGTAGACGCCGGTCTGCTCCTCCTCGTAGATCGGCAGGACCATGACCTGGCCCAGCTCCTTGGCGAGGGCGGCGAACCGCTGCACGATCGGGCCGTCGGCCGGCTCGGCGTAGCGGTAGTACTTCTGGTCCTGGGTGATCCCGAAGTAGGGCCCGTAGAAGAGCTCCTGGAAACACATCACCTGCGCGCCCTCGGCGGCCGCGTCACGAGCGAACTGCTCGTGCTTGTCGAGCATGGACTCCTTGTCGCCGGTCCAGGTCGTCTGGCTGATGGCGGCACGCACGATCGTCATGAAGGTCCTCCCTGGGCGCTCCGGGCCCCCGTGGTTTTCTGTTATCGTGGGAGTTGAACATTTCGCCGCGATGACGCGGATGTCAAGGGTTTTCGACAGCCGAAGGACCGCGGACCATGAGCCTCGTTCCCGCCGAGATGGGTCTGACCGGGCTCGGTGACCGCACGCCCCAAGGCATCGCGGGGGCGATCAGCCGGGCGATCCGGTCCGGTGGGCTGGCGCCCGGCCAGCGGCTGCCGACGGTGCGCGACGTGGCCGCGGAGCTGGGGGTCTCCCCCGCCACGGTCAGTGCCGCGTGGCAGGCGTTGCGTCGTACCGGGCTGGTGGTGGCGCGCGGCCGCGCGGGCACCTTCGTGGCCGACGCCCCCACCGCCTGGCTCTCACCCCGGCAGCGCTCGCTGGTCGGCGCGATCGCCGAGGAGACCCGCTGGGACCTCTCCCGCGGCACCCCCGACCCGACGCTGCTCCCCGACCTCGGCCCGGCCCTGCAGCGGGTCTCCCAGCGCGCCGGGACGCTGACCTACCAGGACGAGCCGGTGCTGCCGAAGCTGCGGGAGGTGCTGGCGTCCAGCTGGCCCTACCCGGCCGAGGTGATCACCGTGGTCGACGGCGCCACCGACGCGATCGCACGGACCCTGGAGCAGGTGGTCTCGTACGGCGACCGCGTGGTGCTCGAGTCGCCCGGCTTCCCGCCGTTCTTCGACCTCGTCGAGGCGCTGGGCGCCGAGGTCGTGCCGGTCGAGCTGGACGCCGAGGGCATCCGACCGGACTCGCTGCGCGGAGCCCTGGAGGCGCGCCCGGTCGCCGCGGTGCTGCAGCCCCGCGCCCACAACCCGACCGGGATCTCCACCAGCACCGCGCGCGCCGCGGCGCTGGCCAGGGTGGTCGCGCGCAGCGGCGAGGATGCGCCCTGGATCCTCGAGGACGACCACTCCGGGGCGATCAGCACCGCGCCGGACGTCTCGCTCGGCACCCACCTGCCCGAGCGGGTGGTGCACGTGCGCTCGTTCTCCAAGAGCCACGGCCCCGACCTGCGGATCGCCGCGCTCGGCGGCCCGGCCGAGCTGGTCGACCGGCTGATCGCGCGGCGCATGCTCGGACCCGCGTGGACCTCGCGGATGGTGCAGACGATCCTGCTCGATCTGCTCACCCACGCCGGTTCGATGGACGCGGTCGGCGAGGCGCGGCGGCAGTACTTCGGGCGCCAGCGGGAGATGGTCGCCCGGCTCGCCGAGCTCGGGCTGGAGGTGCCCACCCCGGACGGGATCAACCTGTGGCTGCCGGTCGCCGACGAGGGCGCCGCCACCACGGCGCTGGCGGCCGCGGGCATCCGGGTGGCCGGAGGTGCACCGTTCCTGGTCGATGCCACGGCCGACACCCCGCACGTGCGGATCACCTCGGGCGTCGTACCGGCGGACGAGGCGGGGGTGGTCGCCGCGGCGATCGCCGCCGCCCTCACCTGAGCGACCCGGCGGGCGCACCGCCGGAAATGGCACCGACCCGGCGCGGACGCAGATGCGTCCACGCCGGGTCGGCGGTGGTTCGAGCCGTGGATCAGGCCGTGGATCAGGCGGGGAAGCCCTTGCCCGACGCGGCGAGGTCGCGCAGCCACGGGGTGGCCGAGAAGCGGTCGCCGTACTTCGCGGCGAGCTCGTCGGCCCGCCTCACGAAGGCGGGCAGCCCGATCTCACCGGACTCCTTGTCCTCGTAGCCGGTCATGAACTGCGCCGCGCCACCGGTCATCGGCGGGAAGCCGATGCCCATGATCGAGCCGATGTTGGCCGCGGCGGCCGAGGTGATGACGTTCTCCTCGAAGCACTTCGCGGTCTCCAGTGCCTCGGCGAACATCATCCGGTCGCGGATGTCCTCGATCGGGATCTGGTCCTCGGAGACCGGGAAGAGGTCGGCGAGGCCCTGCCACAGCGAGCCGCGCTTGCCCTCGGCGTAGTCGTAGAAGCCGGCGCCGCGCAGGCGACCGGGGCGACCCGCCTCCAGCATCTTCTCGACCACGACCTGGCCCGGGTGCGGCGTGTACGACGCACCGTCGCGCTCGGCGGCCTCCTGGGTGGCCTTGCCGATCTTGGCCATCAACTCCATGTTGAGCTCGTCGGTCAGCTGCAGCACCGGCGCCGGGTAGCCGGCCGAGGTGGTGCCCCGCTCGATGCTCCAGGGGTGGATGCCCTCGGCCAGCATCGCCAGGCCCTCGTTGACCATGAAGCCGATGACCCGCGAGGTGTAGAAGCCACGGCTGTCGTTGACCACGATCGGGGTCTTGCGCATCTGCAGGACCACGTCGTAGGCCTTGGCGAGCGCCTCGTCGCCGGTCTCCTTGCCGGAGATGATCTCGACCAGCGGCATCTTGTCGACGGGCGAGAAGAAGTGCAGGCCGATGAAGCGGGAGCGGTCCGACTCGTTCTCCAGGCCCGCCGCCAGCTCGGTGATCGGCAGGGTGGAGGTGTTGGAGCAGAGCAGCGCGTCGGGAGCGAGGTGCGGCAGGATCTCGGCGAAGACCTTGGCCTTCAGGGCCGGGTCCTCGAAGACCGCCTCGATCACGATGTCGGCGCCCGCGGCCGCGGCCGGGTCGTCGGTCGCGGTGATCCGGTCGAGCAGCTCGGCCTTCTTCTCCTCGGTCGACTTGCCGCGGCTGATCGCCTTGTCGAGCAGGCCCGCGGAGTAGGACTTGCCCTTCTCGGCGGCCTCGACGGAGACGTCCTTGAGGACGACCTCCGCGCCGGCCTTGGCCATCACGTAGGCGATGCCGGCGCCCATCATGCCGGCACCCAGGACGACGACCTTGCGCGCGGTGTACTTGTCGACGCCGTCGGGGCGCAGCGAGCCGGAGTTGATCGCCTGCAGGTCGAAGAAGAACGCCTGGATGGTGTTCTTCGCGGCCTGGCTGGTCAGCAGGCTGACGAAGTAGCGCGACTCGATCCGCGACGCGGTGTCGAAGTCGACCTGGGCGCCCTCGACGGCCGCGGACATGATCGCCCGGGTGGACGGGAAGACCGCGCCCTTGGTCTGCTTGCGCAGCATCGCCGGGAACGCCGGCAGGAAGCCAGCCAGCGCCGGGGAGGACGGCTTGCCGCCGGGCATCTTGTAACCGGGGGCGTCCCACGGCTGCAGGCCCGCCTCGGGGTTGGCCTTGATCCAGGCCTTGGCGGCCGGGACCAGCTCGTCGCGGGTGGCGACCAGCTCGTCGACCAGGCCCTTCTTCAGCGCGGCCTGCGGATTGAACTGGGTGCCCTGGAGCAGGAAGTCCATCAGTGCGCTCTGCAGGCCGAACATCCGTACGGTGCGGGTGACGCCGCCGCCGGCCGGCAGCAGGCCGAGGGTGGACTCGGGGAGGCCGATCTTGACCGACCGGTCGTCCACGGCGATCCGGTGGTTGCAGGCCAGGGTGATCTCGCAGCCGCCACCGAGCGCGGCGCCGTTGATCGCGGCGACGACCGGCTTGGGCAGCTTCTCCAGGCGGCGCAGGGAGGACTTCACCTTCTCGCACTGGGCGAAGACGGCCGCGCCGTCGTCCTTGCCGGACTTCATCATGTTCTTCAGGTCGCCGCCGGCGAAGAAGGTCTTCTTCGCGCTGGCGACGACGACGCCGGTGACCGAGTCGGCCTCGTCGTAGAGGCGGTCGACGCAGGCGTCCATCGAGCTCAGGTAGAGCTCGTTCATCGTGTTGGCGCTCTGGTTCGGGTCGTCCAGGGTCAGGGTGACGATGCCGTCCGCGTCCTTCTCATAGCGCACGGCGGTCTGGGTGTCGGTGCTCATCTGTCTCTTCCGGGTCCTTGTCAGCTCGAGGTGGGCGGCGCTGGTCTGATCGCTCAGACGCGCTCGACGATCGTGGCGATGCCCATGCCGCCGCCGACGCAGAGCGTGGCGAGGCCGCGGCGCAGGTCGCGTCGCTCGAGCTCGTCGATCAGGGTGCCGAGGATCATCGCGCCGGTGGCGCCCAGCGGGTGGCCCATCGCGATGGCGCCACCGTTGACGTTGGTGATCTCGTGGCTGATGTCCATGTCGCGCATGAACCGCATGGCGACCGCGGCGAACGCCTCGTTGATCTCGAAGAGGTCGATGTCGCCGACCTCCAGGCCGGCCTTGGCCAGCGCCTTGCGCGCCGCCGGGGCGGGGCCGGTGAGCATGATGATCGGGTCGGCGCCGGAGACCGCGGTGGCCAGGATCCGGGCGCGCGGGGTGAGGCCGAGGTCGGAGCCGACCTGCTCGTTGCCGATCACGGTGAGCGCGGCACCGTCCACGATGCCCGAGGAGTTGCCGGCGTGGTGGACGTGGTTGATCTTCTCGACCCAGTGGTACTTCTCCAGCGCCACGTCGTCGAAGCCCGCGTCGGCACCGATCTGGGCGAAGGACGGCCGCAGGCCGGCCAGACCCTCGACCGAGGTGTCGGGGCGGACCGTCTCGTCGCGGTCGAGCACGGTCAGGCCGTTGAGGTCGGTGACCGGCACGATCGCGTTGTCGAAGTAGCCGTTGGCCCACGCCTTGGCGGCACGGTGGTGGGACTCGGCGGCGTAGGCGTCGACGTCCTCACGGCCCCAGCCCTCGAGGGTGGCGATCAGGTCGGCGCCGATGCCCTGGGGGACGAAGCCGGCCTTGAAGGCGGTGGCCGGGTCGGCCGCCCACGCGCCGCCGTCCGAACCCATCGGCACCCGGCTCATCGACTCGACGCCACCGGCGAGGATCAGGTCCTCGAAGCCACCGCGAACGCGGCCTGCCGCCTGGTTGACGGCCTCCAGGCCCGAGGCGCAGAAGCGGTTGAGCTGCACGCCGGCGACGGTGTCGGGGTAGCCGGCCGCGATCGCGGCGGTCTTGGCGATGTCGCCGCCCTGGTCGCCGATCGGCGACACGACGCCGAGGACGACGTCGTCCACGCGCGCCGGGTCCAGGCCCGGGTTGCGCTCCTTGACCGCGTCGAGCAGGCCGACGGCGAGGTCGACGGGCTTCACCTCGTGGAGGGTGCCGTTCGCCTTGCCCTTACCGCGGGGCGTGCGGATGTGGTCGTACACGAATGCTTCTGCCATGACCGTCCTCGATCGGGAGTGGTGCGTGCGGGTGGCTGGCGCCGCACGCCGGGGAATGTGCTCACTGACGATTGTGACACCACTACTGTCACAGTCAAGGGCGGGGCGTACTCACCGGTCACCGCGACGTAACACCGGCGCAGCAGACGGGCCCTAGATTCCGACGGTCGCGCGGTCGCGCGCGACCGGACGGAGCGCAGATGGAACCCGAGCACCCCCGACGACGGCGCCGCACGCCGCCGGCGCTGGCCGAGCGGTCGGTCTACCACGGACTGGACCGTCGGTCCGTCCGGTACGGCGACCTCGTCGCGCACTCGATCGCCGTCATCTGTCCCTCGGCCAGCGCCCTCAGCACCGCCTTCGCCCTGCCCCGTGTGGTCGGCGATGGCGCCTGGCTCAGCGTGCTGCTCGGGATCGGGCTCTCCTGGTTGCTGGCCTCGGCGTTCGGCGAGTTCGCCGCGCGCTTCACCGCCACCGGCTCGCTCTACACCTACGCGGCGAAGGGTCTGGGCGCCACCGCCGGCCTGGTCGTCGGATGCGGCCTGCTGCTCGGCTACACGGCGCTGGTGCAGTACGGCCTCGTCGACGCGAGCAACCAGGTCGGTCAGGCGTACGTCGCGTTCGGCGGTGGCGGACCGCCGAGCCCGGTGGTGCTGGCCGGCTTCGTGGTGCTGGCGGCGTCGGCCTGCGTCGGCGTGCTCTGGCGGGGGATCCGTTGGTCGAGCCGGTTCGCCTTCGCTGCCGAGGCGATCACCCTGACCACCCTGGCCGCGGTGCTCGGCTGGACGGCGGTCCAGCACGGGCTCGGGCTGGACCGCGTCCTCTCGCTCGACGACGCCGCGCCCGGTCGGGTGCTGGCCGGCGCGGCGATGGTGATGACGGTGACCATCGGCTTCGAGTCCTGCGCCGCGCTCGCCGTCGAGGCGGAGCGTCCGTTCCGCACGGTGCCCCGCGCCATGCGCGTGAGTGTGTTGGTGACCGGGGCGGTGATGCTCTCCGCTCTGCTGGTCAGCAGCGGCGTGGCTCCGGGCGAGCGGGTGCGCGGCCGGTGGTTCTCCGACCGGGTCGTCTCCCCCGCCGACGGGCTGGTCCTCCTGGTGGTCGGTCTGTCCTACCTCGCACTCGCAGTCTGCGTGTGGACCGCGGCCAGTCGGCTGCTCTTCGCCTTCGCTCGCGAGGGCCTGCTCCCCGCCCGGCTCGGCCGCACCGGCTCCCGGACTGCGATCCCGGGCTTCGCGGTCCTGGTCCTGCTTCCCTTCGCGCTCGCGCAACCGCTCCTGCTCACCCTGCGCGGGAAGGACCCCGGCACCGGCTCCTACGACGTGCTCGTCTCGGCCACGGTGATCCTGATGCTGGCCTACGGCATCACGGCGGCCGCGACGATCCCGTTCGTCGGCAGGCTCGACGAGCTCACCCCGCGCGTGGCCGCGACGGCCGCGGTCGGCGTCGTCGGCACCGCCGCACTGACCTGGATCGAGCTCCGCGACAACCTCGCCCGAGGCGGGTACGACGTCGCGCTGGCCGTGCTCGCCGTGGTGCTCGCAGGGGTGGCCTGGCGGGCGGCGCTGCGGCGCCGTACAACCGGGGTGGCGCGGGTCGGCGGCCACGAGGAGCCACTGCGCTCCGAGGTGCTGGTCCCCGCACCCGGCGCCGGACCAGCGGGTCCACGGTGACCGGCGAGGGCTATCGCGCCCGCCAACCGGGGGCCGTGGACAGCGCGTTCGCGGTGCTCGAGGCCGTGGCGACCCTGGGGCCCGGGACCACCAGTCGCGACCTCGTCGACACGCTGCCGATGTCCAAGGCGACGGTCTACCGGATCGTCAAGCACCTCGTGGAGTCGGAGTACCTGGTCCGGACCCCCGACCTGGCCGGCTTCATGCTGGGCCGACGGGTGCTGGACCTCGCCCGCTCCGCCCTCCCGCAGGAGGAGTCTCATTTGGCACCGCGGGAACGTCACCACGAGCGCGCCGGGGCGGAAACAAAGCCTTCCTAGGTTCAGGGCCACCCGGACGGTGATGCGCCGTCCCGAACGTCAGGAGCCCACGTGCGCAGCATCAGCCACGCCGCGTCCACCCTGGCCCGTTCCCCGAGGCTCCTGATGGCGGCCGGCCTGGCCGCCATCCTGCTCGCGGTAGCGGTCGCCATGGGGATGTGGACGCCCACACCGGTCGCCGCGGAGGATGCGGCGTCGGCCGAGATCGACACCGTCGACGCCCTTCCCGCCACCGAGCCCGACGACCTCCGTGCGCCCCGCGACCCGCTCAGCATCGAGGAGATCGGCTATGCCGAGGCGCTCGCCACGGACGCCCTCCCGTCCGGCGCCGAGACCGTGGACGGCGGGCCCGGGGCCGAGCTGCTCTCGGTCGACCTGGCCTCCACCGACCCGGAGACGACCACCCGGCCGGTCGAGGTCACCTTCTACGACTACGGTGCCGGCGGGGTCGTCGCGGTGACCGTCGAGCTCTACTCCGGCAAGGTCCGCGGCGTGGTCGAAGCGGAGGGGATGCAACCCGCACCGTCCCCGTCGGAGACCTTCGCGGCGACCGAGATCCTGATCGCCTCGCCCGAGGCCCAGAAGCTGGGCACCGAGTACACCGCGATGACCGGTCACCTGATCACCGCCGAGGACCTGATCGTGACCGGCGGCAGCTACTACGACACCGTGGAGAGCCCGCGCGACGACGACTGCGGGGAGCACCGGTGCGTCGAGCTCCAGCTCCAGGAGCCGTCCGGCAAGTACCTCTCGACGACCGACTACGTCGTCGACCTCACCACCGGCGAGGTCATCGTCCTGGCCACCCGCGACCTGCAGTCCTCCCTGGGAGGCAACTGAGATGGGGAACAACGACATGAGGAACCGTCCGATGCGCCGTCTCGCGCTGAGTGCCGCGGCTCTCGCCGGCCTCGCCGGCGGCACCCTGGCGACGATCAGCACCGCGGCACCCGTGGCCGCCGAGCCGGTCGGCGTCACCCCGGCCTGCTCCCAGCAAGGAGCGCTCGAGAAGACCCTGGAGAACGGCACGGCGTGGTCCATGTGCTGGAACATGGACAGCAAGAAGGGGCTGGTGCTCGAGTCGATCTACGTCCGGGCCCCGGGGGACGAGGGCTACCGCCGGGTGCTCGACTCGCTCGCCCTCGCGCAGCTCAACGTGCCCTACGACTCCGGTGAGCACCAGTGGAACGACATCACCTCCTACGGGTTCGGCAACCAGTACCTGCAGACGCTCGACGAGTCGGAGTGCCCCGACGGCGAGATGCTCGACGTGGAGCAGGCCTGGCTGCAGCGCAGCGGAACCACCAACGCCTACGTGACCCGGACGATCCCGGCGATCTGCATCCAGGAGGTCGACTCCGGGATGAGCTATCGCTCGCACGAGCAGGACTGGGGCTCGGTCGACGACGAGCTGCTCTTCACCGACCAGGGCACCGAGATGGTCGTGTCGACGGTCTCGAAGGTCGACTGGTACGAGTACCAGACCCAGTACCGGTTCACCGACACCGGGACCATCGCCTCCCGCCTCGGCGCGACCGGCGACATCTCCCCGGAGGACTTCGCCGACCCGGTCTACGGGTGGCCGGTCGGGGAAGCCGACTCCGACTACGCGACCTCGCACCACCACAACGCGTTCTGGCGGGTCGACTTCGGGATCGACGGGGCGCGCACGCAGCGGGTCCGGATGTTCGACAGCGAGGTGAGCGGGGACGGTGCCCGCGGGCCGATCCTCTCCTCCACCACCACCGAGATCACCACGCCGACGACCATCGAGATGGCCAAGCGGCGCAAGTACAACGTGTACGCCCCGAGAGCCTCAACGCGGACCAACACCCGCGCGGCTACGAGATCGAGTTCGAGGAGAACGACCCTTACGAGGGCAACCCGGAGACCGCCCCCGAGGTGACCTTCACCCAGTACAACGCGTGCCAGGAGTTCGCCACGCACAACCAGAACCCGTCCTGCGCGATGCAGAGCATCCTCGACTACGCCCAGGGCACGCAGGCGATCACCAACCCCGTGGCGTGGGTCAACGTGGGCTTCCACCACCTGGTGCGCGATGAGGACCAGAGCCCGATGCCGGTCCACTGGCAAGGCTTCGAGCTGGTCTCCCGTGACTTCTGGGCGCAGAACCCGCTCACCCCGGCCGCACGGGACTGCATCAACGGCAACCCCGGGGGCCAGATCGACTCCACCGACGCCTGCGGCCATGCGACGACCACCGGCCTGAGCCTGTCCGACACGTCGGTCGCGGGCCCCGACACCGTCACCGCCACGATCAGCGTCAGCGGACCCGGCGAGCAGCAGCCGAGCGGCACCGTCTCGCTGATCGACGGTGACGCGCTGCTCGGCACGGCCGAGGTGGGCGACGCCGGCACGGTGGAGCTCGAGTTGCCCGCGGACCTCGCGGTCGGTGAGCACAGCCTGATCGCCGCCTTCGCCCCCGGTGACGGCACCGCGTGGCTGACCTCGACCTCGGAGCCGGTCCTGCTCACGGTGACCGACCCGGCACTGGCCACCAGCACGATCAAGGCCAGCGCACCGGCCGAGGTCAAGGCGTCGGCACGGGCGAAGGTGAAGGTGCGGGTGAGCACCGACGGCGGCGCCTCACCGACAGGTCGGGTCGTCCTCCGGGACGGCCAGCGGACGGTCGGCGGTGCCCGGCTCACCGGAGGTACGGCGACCGTGCTGCTGAAGAAGCTGGCTCCCGGCCGACACGTGCTCACCGTCAGCTACGCCGGTGACGACGCCACGGCGGCCAGCAGCACCACGCTGCGGCTGCGGGTGGTCCGCTAGGAACGGGACGGGGAACTCGCATGACGGAGAGGACCGGGCTGCTCGGGCGGCTCGGTCCTCCCGTGCGCGCGGAGGGCCGCCAGCGCTCCGCGCGGCGGTGGGCCGCGGCCGGGGTCACGCTCGCGCTCGCCGTCCTCGCGGCGGTCGGCGTGCACCTCGCGGACCGGTGGGACCGGATCGTGATCACCTCCGGCTCGATGACACCGACCCTGGCCGTCGACGCGACGGCGTGGCTGGACACCGCCGCCGCGGGTGGGGATGGCATCCAGCGCGGCGACGTGGTCGCGTTCACCGCACCCCGGGGATGGGGTCGACCGGGTGAGCCCACGGTGCTGGTGAAACGGGTGATCGCCACCGGCGGCGAGGAGGTCGCCTGCTGCGGTCCCGACGGCGCCCTCCTCGTCAACGGGACTCCCCTCGCCGAGCCGTACCTTCCGACCGGGGTCGCGCCGAGCCTGCTGGCCTTCGACCTGACCCTGCCGGAGGGGACCCTGTGGGTGATGGGTGATGACCGCGCCCACTCCCGGGACTCGCGCCAGGCCGCACTGGGGGCGCGGACGGCGGGGCCGGCGCCGTACCGATGGACTCGGTGCTGGGGCGGGTGGTCGTGCCCCGATGAGATCCCCGCATCCGTCGGCGACTGTGACACGATGACTGTCATGGTTGCGAACCCGAGCGCCGACGAGGACGGGCAGGGCCCCCTGCTGACCCTCGACGAGCTGACCCAGCGCGCCGGGATCAGCGTGCGGACGCTGCGCTTCTACACCACCCGCGGCCTGGTCCCGCCGCCGATCCGTCGCGGCCGGTCCGGCTACTACTCCGCCGACCACGCCGCTCGCCTGGAGCTGGTCCAGGAGCTGCAGAGCCACGGCTTCACGCTGGCCGCCATCGAGAAGTACGTCGCCGGCATCCCCGCCGACGCCACCCCGGAGGACATCGCGCTGGCCCGCACCATGCTGGCCCCCTGGCAGGCCGACCTGCCCGTGGAGATGACCCACGAGCAGGTCGAGTCGAAGGCGGGCCGCGCCCTCTCCGAGGAGGACATCGCCACCCTCCAGGCGCTCGGCGTGCTGCGGATCCGGGAGAGCGGCTACCTGGTCGCCACCAATCAGCTGGCCATCGGCATCCGCCTGCTCGAGCTCGGCTTCCCGCGCAAGGTCGCGGCCGCCGCGGCCGCCGTCTACGCCGAGCACGGGGAGCAGATGGCCAAGGAGCTCTACGACGTGATCCACCGCGAGCTCGCTCCGCTCTACGACGACGCCGAGTCCGACCACTTCCGCGAGGTGATGGAGCGGCTCAAGCCGCTCTCCGTGGGCGGTCTGGTCTCGGCGTACGAGGCTGCGGTGACCCGGGCGGCCCGGGCGCCGCGCTGGCGCTGACCGCGCTCAGTCGACCTGGACCGCCGCGCCGCTCTCGATCAGCGTGTCCACGTCGTCGACGCCCCACGCGGTGAGCGCCTCCCGGGTCTGCGCCCCGGCCTGGGCGGCGGGCGGCAGGCCGAGGGTGGCCTTGCTACGGGAGAAGCGCGGAGCGGGCTGCGGCTGCAGCACGCCCTCGTGCTCGACGAAGATCTCGCGGGCCTTCACGTGCGGGTGGTCCGGCGCCTCGCTGACCCGCAGGATCGGCGCGACGCAGGCGTCGGTAGCGTCGAAGACCGCGCACCACTCCTCGCGGGTCCGCTCCTTGAAGGCGGCCGCGAAGATCGTGCGGAGCGCGTCCGCGTTGGCCGGGTCGTAGCGGTCCGGGGCCTCCTCGGCGACCCCGAGCAGCCGCACGAACTCCTCGTAGAACTGCGGCTCGAGCGCGCCGACCGACATGTGCTCGCCGTCCGCGGTCTCGTAGATGTCGTAGTAGGGCGCGCCGCCGTCGAGCAGGTTCGCCGCCCGCTCCTCCCGGTATCCACCGCCGGCCAGGAAGGCCGACGTCATCGCGTTGAGGTGCGCCGTGCCGTCCACGATCGCCGCGTCCACCACCTGCCCCTGCCCGGACGTCTTCGCCTCCAGCAGGGCGGAGAGGATGCCGATCACCAGGTACGTCGACCCGCCGCCGAAGTCGCCGACCAGGTTGGTCGGGAAGTGCGGTCGGTCCTTGTCCTGGCCGAGCCCGAACAGGGTGCCGGTGATGGCCACATAGTTCATGTCGTGGCCGGCCGCCTGCGCCCACGGGCCCTCCTGGCCCCAGCCGGTCATCCGGGCGAAGACCAGGCGCGGGTTGCGCTCCTGGCACACGTCCGGGCCGAGGCCGAGCCGCTCCAGGACGCCGGGCCGCATGCCCTCGACGAGCACGTCGGCGTCGGCGACGAGGTCCAGGACGGTGTCGATCGCCTTCGGGTCCTTGAGGTTGAGGGCGACGCTGGGTCGTCCCCGGTTGAGCAGGTCGTGCGAGCCGCCGGCCAGCATCTGCCCGCCCGGGCGCTCCACCCGGATCACGTCGGCGCCGAGGTCGGCGAGGATCATGCAGGCGTGCGGGCTGGGCCCGATCCCGGCGATCTCGACCACCTTGATGCCCTTGAGCGGCCCGGTCCCCTGTCCCAGCGCATACGTCATGGCGCCGATCATGGCACGGATCGTGACAGTTGTGCTGTCACGGTCTCGGAGGGCGGCGGCGATCAGCCGATGGGGTCGAGCACGCGCAACTCCGCGAACCGGCCGAAGCCCCGGTCGCGCGTCACCAGGGTCGCGCCACGCTCCAGCGCGATCGAGGCGAGGTAGGCATCGGGCACGTCGTTTCCGCGGAGCCTGTGATCGGTCAGCAGGCCCGTGAAGATCGCCCAGTGTCGCGGCCCGGGACGCACGACATCGACGGTGGGCGCGGCGAGGAGGGTCTCGGAGAACTCGACGAACTCGGCAGGCGTGGTGGCGGGCGAGAACAGCCGTTGACTGGTTGTCAGCCGCGCGACGGCCGACAGCACCAGCTCGGCGACACCGATCGGCATTCCACTGACGATCGTCGACTCCAGCCAGTCACGGACCCGCTCGGCTTCGGCGCTCTGTTCCGGACGCAGCGCGTGCACCAGCACGTTGACGTCACAGAACAGCACGTACGTCGCCCTCGCCGAGCAAATCCTCCACGACCTCTCGGTCGTAGAGGTCGATCGCGGCACCCTCTGCAGGCACCGGATAGTCGAACCGCGGCAACCGGAACGCGCCCCCATCTGGGTGCTCCGCGGCCGCCCGAGCCTCCAGCAGCGCGCGCAGCGCCTCCTCCAGGACCGATCCGATGCTGCGGTGCGATTGAGCTGCGAGCACCTTCGCCCGGGCGAGGAGGTCGTCGTCGATCGAGACCGTCGTGCGCACCGCGTCATCATATCATCAGGCGTGGTGCATCATGATGCGCTGCGCATGGGCAGGAGCTCAACCCGGCTCGACGATGTGGTCGAGCTCGAAGTGCATCGGGTCGGTGTAGCTCCAGTCGCCGCCCCAGGCGAAGCCCCACTTCTTGAAGATCGCGACCACCCCCCGGTCGAGGTCCCCGACGGTCCCCCGCTGGTTGCCCGGCGTGTTGATGTCGATGGCCAGGCCGTAGGAGTGGTTGGAGAGGGTGGTCGATCCGGCGATGAAGCGGGGGTAGTAGCAGCCGGCGTACTCGTCGGGGTTGATCTCGTCCGCCAGCCCGGTCTGCTGGATCTCCAGGAGCGCCGCGCGCAGCTGCGGCATCATGTGCTTGTTGCAGGTCATCGAGCCGAGGATCGGCATCTGCTCGGTGACGATGTGGCTGGCCACCCAGGCCGGATCGGGCTCCACCCGGCCCCCGCCGATCGGCGTGTAGCGGAAGACGCCGACCGCGTCGGCGAACGAGCCGACCGGGATCACCGTCTGGTAGGTGTCCGGGTCGATCCCGCTCTGCGCCACGATGTCGAGCGCGGTGACGGAGAGGTCCTCGAGCTTCTCGATCTCCTCCCGCACGTCCTGCGGGGAGGCCAGCCCGGTGTTGATCAGGAGCGCGTTGCCCTCCGGCATCCCGAGCTCCTCACCCCACCTGTCGTTGACCATCGCGTCCACCACGTCGACCTCCGCGGGCGACCACGCCCCGACGTGGATCCGGTACGTCGTCTTGCCGGACCCGACCTCCAGGAACCCGTCCTCGTCGACCGGCATCCGGTCCCGCAGGGTGTCGCGGACCGCGATCTCGCCACCGGCGATGCGCTCCCACTGCTCCTGCCACTCGGCGCTGTCCTGACCGGTGAAGGCCCGGTATCCGGCCGGGTCGACCGCGGCGATGTTGTAGAGCTTGTTCTCCACGGTGAACTGCGCGTAGGAGAGCGGCTCGGCGGCCTCGACGCCCTTGGTCCGGCCCACCTCGATCGCCTCGATCTGGTCGATCAGCTCCGCCGAGAGGGTGTCGTCGGAGACCACGAGCAGGTCGTCGCCGTACAGCCGGGTGTCCAGCGGCCCGGGCGCGGCGACGGCGTGCGCGGGGTCGGCGGCGGTGCTGATCGGCGGGGCCGAGGAGTCGGTCGCCGCAGGCTCGGTGGAGGCCTCGGAACCGCCGGGAGGGCCGCTGTCGGCTCCACACCCGGCGAGCACGGCCGCAGCACCGACCGCGAGCACCGCGGCGGCCGTCCGTGCGCGTCGTCGCGCCAGTCCCATGTCCCTCTCCCTCCCGCGACGAGGGTAGTTCCGAACCCCAGCGGGGAAGTGTCGGCCCTCGCGATCGAGACGGCGCGCGGCCGGGCCGGGGCGCTCAGCGCAGCACGCGCTCGGCGATGAAGGCGATGTCGGCCGCGGTGGCGCCGGGCTCCCCCGAGGGCTGCATGACGTGGCTGAGCACCAGCCGCACGACCATGTCGATGCAGGCGTCGAGGCGCTCGGCGGACAGCGCGACCCGATAGCCGGCGACGCGGTCGGCGACCACCTGCTTCGCGCCGTCGAGCAGGTGGTCGCTGTGGGTGGTCAGCAGCGGGAGGAGCTCGGTGTCGGCACCGTGGGTGGCGGAGACGACCGCGTGCAGCAGCGCGTTGCCCTGCGCGTACTCCAGGACCCGGCGGGCGGAGTCCTCGATCGCCGCGGTCAGGTCGTCGGGATGCTCGTCGAAGGAGCGGGTGACGCCGGCCAGGAACCTGTCGAGCTCGCGCAGCACCACGGCCTCGGCGAGGTCGTTCTTGGTGCCGATCTCGTTGTAGACCGTCTGCCGGCTGACCCCGGCCACGGCGGCCAGCCGGGCCATCGTCACCCGGCCCCAGCCCTCGCTGGTCAGCAGGTCGGCCGCGGCCTGGCAGAGCCGGTCGCGCAGACCGCCACCGAGTGCCGGGGCCGTCGGGTCTGCTGTCACGTGCCGACTCTAGCCACCGGCGGATCGACCGGCACGAAGTCGACCTTCTCCCGCACCCCGCAGTCGGGGCAGCACCAGTCGTCGGGGATGTCGGCCCAGGCGGTGCCGGCCGCGAAGCCCTCGAGCTCGTTGCCGACCTCGACCTCGTAGGTGTGGCCGCAGCCGGGGCAGCGGGCGGCGAGGACCTCCTCGGCGGCCGGTGTGGCGGGCTGCGCTGCGGCCGGCCGGTCGCCGACCCGGCGTGCGTCGCCCTCCTCCGCGTCGCTGCCCGGATGCGGATGCGTGGCCGCCGGGCCGGGATAGCGGGCGAGGTACTTCTCCCGCTTGCCCGGGGCGATGTTGGCGCGGGTGACGTCGCCGTCGAAGTGGGCCACCACGCGCTTGTCCATCACCGCCCGCCAGACCGGCGGGACCAGGGCGAGCACGATCATCCCGGCGTACCCCGTGGGCAGGGCCGGGGACTCCTTGAAGTCGCGCAGCGTCTGGTAGCGACGAGTGGGGTTGGCGTGGTGGTCGCTGTGCCGCTGGAGGTGGTAGAGCAGCACGTTGGTGGCGACGTCGTTGGAGTTCCACGAGTGCGACGGGTCGACCCGCTCGTAGCGCTGCCGCTCGCCGACGCCGACCTTCTGCCGCAGCATCCCGTAGTGCTCGAGGTAGTTGACCACCTCCAGCAGCGAGAAGCCGACCACGGCCTGCAGCGCCAGGAACGGCGCGATCCGCCAGCCGAAGAGGCCGATCAGCACACCGAAGAGCACCACCGACATCAGCCAGGCGTTGAGCACGTCGTTGCCGAGGTGGAAGGGATGGGTCTTCTTGCGGGCGTAGCGACGCTTCTCCAGGCGCCAGGCGCTCTTCAGCGACCCCCAGACCGTGCGCGGCCAGAACTGGTAGAGGTTCTCCCCCAGCCTGCTGGAGGCGGGGTCCTCGGGCGTGGCGACGCGGACGTGATGGCCACGGTTGTGCTCGATGTAGAAGTGGCCGTAGAAGCTCTGGGCGAGGGCGATCTTGGAGAGCCAGCGCTCGTTGACCTCCCGCTTGTGACCGAGCTCGTGGGCCGTGTTGATCCCGATGCCCCCGATGCAGCCGACCGAGATCGCCACCGCGATCTTGTCGATCAGCGGCAGGTCGAAGTCACGCACCAGGTCCGGGCTGAGGTGGGTGGCCAGCCAGCCCTCGGCGCCGATCAGGTCGGCGACCCAGGCGATCGGGTTGATGCCGGCGATCATCGCGCAGACCGCGACCAGCGCGGCGTACTGGATCGGGAGGTAGGCGTAGGTGATCCAGCGGTAGTAGCGGTCCTTCTCCAGCTGCTCGATCACGTCGTCGGGCGGATTGGACTTGTCCAGGCCGGTGGCCAGGTCGATCGCCGGGATGATGCCCAGGATCAGGATCGGTCCGCCCCACAGCACCCAGTGCCACCCGAGCATTGCGTAGACGCCGACGATCGCGATCCCCAGCGTGGGGATCACCAGACCGAGCAGCCACAGATAGCGCTTCGGGTCCCGCCAGACCTCGGTCGAGCCTTCCGGCACGGTCTCCATCGTTGCCACCTTCCTCCGGGTCAAGGTTGACAGGAAAGTAACTTTTGTAAAGCGGTTTGACAATGGGGCACTTTCTGTCAACCGCCCACTCCTGTGACCGGGCTCACATTTTTGCACTTCCTTGGTATAGAGTGCAACAATCTTCGGGTGTCCATCACCACCCACCTCTCGCCGCGCGAAGCCAAGCGCTACGCGACCGCGCGCCGACTGCAGCGCTGCGCGCTGCAGCTGACCGTCGAGCGCGGCTACGACGGCTGGACGATGGACGACCTGGCCACCGAGGCCGAGGTGTCCCGGCGCACCGTGTTCAACTACTTCGAGGGCAAGGCCCAGGTCGTCCTCGGCCCGATCGCCGAGCTGGACCCCGAGCTGATCGCCACCTTCGTCGCCGGAGGACCCACCGGGGACCTCGTCGACGACCTGGTCTGCCTCGCCCAGTGCGCCACCGAAGAGGGGTCGGAGGACATCGACGCCCTGCCGGCGGTGCGCGAGGCGATCATCAAGGACGGCCGGCTGCTGGCCCTGGTGCACGAACGGTTCGAGACCATCACCGAGATGCTCGCCGAGGTCCTGCGTGAGCGCGAGGGCTCCTCGTTCCCCGCCGGGCGCGCCCGGCTGCTGCTCCGCCTCCTGCTGATCTGCCTCGACGACGCCGTCGAGCGCGCCGCCGCCGACCCCTCCCAGTCGTTCCCCGAGCTGCTCGGGGCCGCCGTCGCGGACGCCCGCGCCCTCTTCGCCCGCTGACCCCGGGCGCCGACGCCCCACCCGCACCACCGAGCACGACCACCCAGCACGACCACCGCACGCCCATCAGGACCCAGGAGACCCCATGGCACGCCTGCTCTACCGACTCGGCTCGACCGCCTACCGGCGGTGGCCCTTCTTCATCGCCGGCTGGCTCGTGCTCGCCGTCGCGGTCGGCGGCCTCGCCGCCGGCTTCTCCAAGCCCATGCAGGACCAGTTCACCATCCCCGGCATCCCGTCGGAGGAGGCCTCGGACCTGCAGCAGGAGCTCTTCCCCGGGGCCGAGGACGCCTTCGACGACGTCTCCTACAACGTCGTCGTGGCCGCCCCGGAGGGCGACACACTCGACGAGCCCGAGTACCAGGCCGCGATCACGGACCTGATCGCCGGCATCCAGCAGCTGCCGCAGATGTCGGACGACCCCGCGGACAACCCGCGGCTGACCGACCCCGTCGCCACCGCGGCGGGCCAGGAGAAGCAGATCGTCGGTCAGGCCCGGCAGGCCGGTGGCGACGTCGAGGCGGCCAAGGCGAACGCGGACGCGGTCTCCACCCTCTCCGACGACGGTCGCGTCGGCGTGATGACCGCCGAGTGGGACGCCGACAAGCCGACCGACATCGAGCCGGCCTCCCAGGACGCCCTGAAGGACCTGATGGCCGACACCACCGACGAGTCCGGCCTGATCGTCGAGGCGAACGGCTCCGGCATGTCGTCGATGGCCCCGCCCGGCGGCGAGTCCGAGCTGATCGGCATCGGCATCGCGCTGATCGTGCTGCTGCTCACCTTCGGCTCGCTGGTCGCGGCCGGCCTGCCCATCATCAACGCGATCGTGGGCGTCGGCCTCGGCCTCGCCGGTGTCACCGCGGCGACCGCGCTGACCGACAGCATCGGGTCGACCACGCCGATCCTGGCCAGCATGCTCGGTCTGGCCGTGGGCATCGACTACACCCTGTTCATCGTCGCCCGCTACCGCTCCGAGCTGCACCACACCGACGACCGGGCCCACGCGGCCGGCATCGCCGTCGGCACCGCCGGCTCCGCCGTGGTGTTCGCCGGACTCACCGTGCTGATCGCGCTCTCCGCGCTCGCCGTGGTCGGGATCCCGTTCCTCACCGCGATGGGTCTGGCCGCCGCGGCGACCGTCTTCCTGGCGGTGATGGTGGCCCTCACCCTGCTGCCCGCCGTGCTCGGCATGCTCAAGGGCAAGGCGTTCGGCGGGCAGATCCGCAAGTACCAGCCGAAGCGGGACGAGCAGGGCCTGATCGTGAACAACGGCGTGCGCTGGGCGCGCCTGCTCGGCAAGGCTCCGCTCGCGTTCGCCGCGCTCGTCGTGGTGGTCCTCGGCGTGCTCGCCGCGCCGGTCTCCCAGATGCAGCTCGCGTTCCCCTCCGACAGCACCTCGGACGCGTCGACCACCCAGCGCCAGGCCTCCGACCTGATGTCCGAGGCGTTCGGCCCGGGCCGCGAGGGCCCGTTGCTGGTGGTCGTCGACGGCACCGACGTGGCCGACGACGACGAGCGCCAGCAGGTCTTCTCCGACGTCGCCACCTGGGCCGGCGAGCAGGACGACGTCGCCAACGCGCAGATCGTGGCGACCAACGCCCCGGTCGACGAGAGCGGCGCTCCGACCGGTCCGGCGACGGGCGCGATCGTCCAGATCCAGCCCGAGTCCGGTCCGACGGACCAGGCCACCCTGGACCTGCTGCAGAACCTGCGGGACGGCGAGTCCGACCTGGAGGAGTCCGGCGACGTCAACATCGGTGTCACCGGCCTGACCGCGATCACCACCGACGTCTCCGACCGGCTCAACGACGCGCTCCCGGCGTACCTGGCGATCGTCGTCGGTCTCGCCTTCGTGCTGCTGATGCTGGTCTTCCGCTCGATCCTGGTGCCGCTCACCGCGACCCTGGGCTTCCTGCTCTCGGTGCTGGCCACCTTCGGTGCGACCGTGGCGATCTTCCAGGAGGGCCTGTTCGGGATCTTCGAGGGTCAGCCGATCATCAGCTTCCTGCCGATCATCCTGATCGGCATCGTGTTCGGCCTGGCGATGGACTACCAGGTGTTCCTGGTGACCCGGATGCGCGAAGCGCACGTGCACGGGATGAGCACCCGCGAGGCGGTGGTCGACGGGTTCCGCAACAGTGCCCGCGTGGTCACCGCGGCCGCCACCATCATGATCGCGGTCTTCGCCGCCTTCATGCTGATGGACGACCCGATCATCAAGTCGATGGGCTTCGCGCTGGCGGTCTCCATCGTGCTGGACGCGTTCATCGTCCGGATGGTGCTGATCCCCGCCGTGCTCTACCTGCTGGGTGAGAAGGCGTGGTGGATCCCGGCCTGGCTGGACAAGATCCTGCCCAACGTCGACGTCGAGGGCGAGTCCCTCGAGCGGGACTCCATCCCCGGTCGTGGCACCAGCTCCGACCTGGACGACGACCTGGACAAGGACCTCGAGACCGCCGGCGTGTGACGCCGGCACCGACCGAGACGGACGCCCCGTGGGAGATCTCCCACGGGGCGTCCGTGCGTCTGCGGCCGAGGCTCAGCCGAGCGCCTTCTCGATGTCCCCGCCCAGCTTCTCCGGCTTCGTGGTCGGCGCGTAGCGGTCGATCACCTGGCCGTCACGGCCCAGCAGGAACTTGGTGAAGTTCCACTTGATCTTCTCGCCGAGCAGTCCGCCGTGCTCGGACTTCAGCCACTGGTAGAGCGGGTGCGCGTCGTCGCCGTTCACGTCGATCTTGGAGAACAGCGGGAAGCTCACCCCGAAGTTCCGCTCGCAGAAGGACGCGATCTCGTCCTCGTCGCCCGGCTCCTGGTGGCCGAACTGGTCGCACGGGAAGCCGAGCACCGTGAACCCCTGGTCGGCGTAGGTGTCCTGCAGCTCCTGCAGTCCCTTGTACTGCGGGGTGAAGCCGCACTGCGAGGCGGTGTTGACGACGAGCACCACCTGGCCGTCGTACGACGAGAGGTCGACGTCCTGGCCGTCGATGGAGGTCGCGGAGAAGTCGCGGAGTGTGGTCATGCTCCTCAGCCTAGGAGCCCGGGTGCCACGGCTCGCCCCAACGTCCGGCGAAGGCGAAGGTGGCGACCTCGCGCCGGACCCGCTCCCGGTCGTGCTTCGACCGCTCCCGCTCCGAGGCCAGGGCGAGGTCGCCGGGCCTGCCCACCGCGATCCCGGTCAGCAGCCGCACGTACGGCGGGACCCCGAGCGCCGCGGCCACCGCAGCGTGGTCGTAGCCGGCGAACTGGTGGGCGTGCAGGCCCATCGCGCGGGCCTGCAGGGTCAGGTGCGCGGCCGCCTGGCCCAGGTCGTGCACCGCGTAGGTCGGGTTGTCGGCGCCCTCCCCGGTCTCGTCGGGGGCGACCTGGGTGGCGCCGAGCAGCACCACCGCGGCGCGCGGGACCCAGCTCGCGTTGCCGCGGGTGAGGTGGGCGACCAGGACGTCGTGGGTCGGCGTACCGCGCTCGGCGACCAGGAACCGCCACGGCTGCGTGTTCCCCCAGCTCGGCGCCCAGCGCGCGGCCTCCAGCAGGGTCGCGATCTGCGAGGCGTCCAGGGTCTGCCCGGGGTCGAAGACCGTCGGCGACCAGCGCGAGCGCATCGGCTCGGCGAGCACCTCGGCTCCCGGCCGGGGCGCGTGCGGGTGGGACGACTCGGAGCCGGTCATGGTGGCCAGTATCGCCAGGGCCGCGACGCCGAGCGACTTGGGAGTAACCGCGGGCCGGGTGGAGAATCCCAGGGTGGCGGCTACAGCGACACCCTCGTCCAACTCGATCACCATGCGCCTCTACACGGTGCCCGACCACCGTGTCGTCGGCGCCGTGGCGACCGCGATCGCCGAGGCCGGCGGCGTGGTCACCGCGATCGACGTCGCGGAGTCGAGCCACCAGCGGCTCGTCGTCGACGTCACCTGCTCCTCCTCCGACGCCGAGCACGCCCGCGCGCTCGAGTCCGCGGTCGGCGCGGTCGAGGGCGTCGAGGTGCACAAGGTCTCCGACCGGACCTTCCTGCTCCACCTCGGCGGCAAGATCGAGGTCGCCTCCAAGGTCGCGCTGAAGACCCGTGACGACCTGTCCATGGCCTACACGCCCGGTGTCGGCCGGGTCTCCTCCGCGCTGGCGGCCAACCCCGGCGACGTCTCCCGGCTCACCATCAAGGGCAACGCGGTGGCCGTGGTGACCGACGGCTCGGCGGTGCTCGGCCTCGGCAACATCGGTCCGGGCGCGGCGCTCCCGGTGATGGAGGGCAAGGCGGCGCTGTTCAAGCGGTTCGGCAGTGTCGACGCGTGGCCGATCTGCCTGGACACCCAGGACGTCGACGAGATCGTCCGCGCGGTCGAGCTGATCGCGCCCGGCTTCGGCGGGATCAACCTCGAGGACATCGCGGCCCCCCGCTGCTTCGACATCGAGGCGCGGCTCCGCGAGCGGCTCGACATCCCCGTCTTCCACGACGACCAGCACGGTACGGCGATCGCCGTGCTCGCGGGCCTGCGCAACGCGCTGCGCGTGGTCGGCAAGGAGCTGGAGACGATCCGCGTGGTGGTCTCCGGCGGTGGTGCGGCCGGCACCGCGATCGTGAACCTGCTGATCGCCGCCGGTGTCCCCGACATCGTGGTCTCCGACCGGGAGGGCTGCCTGGTGGCCGACGACCCTGCCCTCTCGCCGGCCCACGCCGAGCTGGCGTCGCGGACCAACCCGCGACGCGTCGCCGGGGACCTCCACGACGGCCTGCGCGGCGCCGACGTCTTCATCGGCGTCTCCGCTCCCAACATCCTGGACCCGGAGTGGATCCCCGACATGGCCGAGGACGCGATCGTCTTCGCGATGGCGAACCCGGACCCGGAGGTCGACCCCGGCGCCGCGGGCAAGTACGCCGCGGTGGTCGCCTCCGGCCGCTCGGACTACCCCAACCAGCTCAACAACGTGCTGGTGTTCCCGGGCGTCTTCCGCGGCCTCCTCGACGCCCGCGCCGTGGATGTGACCACCGACCAGATGCTGCGTGCCGCCGCGGCCATCGCCGCCGTGGTCACCGACGACGAGCTCAACGCCAGCTACATCATCCCGACCGTCTTCCACCCCGAGGTGCACTCGGCGGTGGCCACCGCGATCGCCGCGCCCGAGCACGCCTGACCGCGGCAGCCGTCCGCGTGCCGGCGGCGGAACTGGCAGGCTTCGCCCCATGGAGGCCACCGAACGGGCAGTGAACCCGATCCGCCGGTGGGGCGGACGCGCCGTCCTGCTGGTGATCACGGGCGTCGGCCTCTACGTGGTGACGCCCAGCCTGCTCACCATGTTCGGCGCGTGGCCGCAGCTGGCCTCGGTCGAGGTGCACTGGTTCCTGATCCTGACCGTGCTGGAGACGGCCAGCCTGGCGATGCTGTGGTGGCTGGCCCGGATCGCGCTCGCGCCGCCGAAGAGCGACACCACCACCCCGCACCTGGGCTGGGGCACCGCGGCCGCCGCGCAGCTGGCCGGCCACGCCGCGAGCAAGGTGATCCCCGGCGGCGCCGCCACCGGCGGC
Source organism: Nocardioides sambongensis (assembly GCF_006494815.1). Taxonomy (NCBI): domain Bacteria; kingdom Bacillati; phylum Actinomycetota; class Actinomycetes; order Propionibacteriales; family Nocardioidaceae; genus Nocardioides; species Nocardioides sambongensis. The sequence continues at coordinate 3,802,744 of NZ_CP041091.1, read as the reverse complement.
GTGATCCAGGGACGGGTGCTGGTGACCAGCGGCCAGTCGGCCGGCGCCGTGGTCTCCGGGCTCACCGCCAGCAACCTGCTCACCACCGCCGTCCTGCTGCTGCTGCCGGTGCTCACCATCCCCGCGCTGGCGATCGGGCCGCCGCCCGCCGAGCAGCTGCGGCTGGGGCTGCTGGTCTCGCTGATCGTCGCGGTGGTGATCGTGGCGATCGGCACGGTCGCGCTGACCGCGCCGAAGGTCGTCCACGCGGTCGGGCGGGCGATCGGCACGGTCGCCCACGTCGTACGACGCCGGTGGACCGCGCAGGGCACCGCCGACGCGCTCTCCGCCCAGCGTGAGCGGGTGGTGGCCGCCTTCGCCGGACGCTGGTGGTGGGCGGTCCTCGCAGCGGCCGGGAACCGGATGTTCGACTACGCCGCGCTGGTCGCAGCGCTGGTCGCGTTCGGCGCCCACGCACGACCGGCCGAGGTGCTGCTGTGCTATGTGGTCGCCCAGGCACTCACCTTCATCCCGATCACCCCGGGCGGGCTCGGGTTCGTCGACGCCGGCCTGACCGGGCTGCTCGTGGTGATCGGCGTCCCGGCCGACACCGCGCTGATCGGCACGCTGCTCTACCGGCTCTTCTCCTTCTGGCTGCCGATCCCGATCGGCGCCATGGTCTGGGCCGGCTGGCGGATCGGGACCCGCGGCTCATCGGGGCAACCCGTCTCCCCGGCGGAGTGAGCGGTGTAGCGTCCGCACCTGGGAAAGGGTGACGGGCGCCACAGCGGCACCCGTCCGTGGTGGCTCCGGGCCGGAGTCACGAGGGAGGAAGCACATGCGCACGTTGTCGTCGTTGGTCGTCGTCGGTCTGCTCGGGGCGGGACTCGCCGCGGTGGGAGCCGCGCCCGCCCAGGCGGACCCGGTCGATCCGCCCGGATGGGACAACGGCCCCGGCGGTGAGCGGTACGTCGCGTTCGGCGACTCGTTCGTCTCCGGGCCGGGCATCCTGCCCCAGCGTCCCGGGATCTGCGCGCGCAGCGAGAAGAACTTCCCCACGCTGGTCGCGAAGCGGCTCGGGGTCACCACCTTCACCGACGCGAGCTGCGGCGGCGCGACCACCGAGGACTACTGGGCACCGCAGGCCCAGGGCGGGAGCGAGAACCCGGCGCAGCTCGACGCGCTGGACGCCGACACCACCCTGGTCACCCTCGGCACCATGGGCGGCAACGACGTCGGTCTGGTCGGGATCGCCACCAGCTGCTTCACCAGCGACTGCGTCGGCAGCGACGACGACGCCCACCACCAGGCGATCGATGCCCTGGCGCCGGTCTACCGCGACCTGGTCGACGAGGTCCGCGAGCGGTCCCCGGAGGCCGAGATCGTCGCCGTCGGATACGGCACCTACGTGCCGCCGACCAGCTGCCCGGCGCTGCCCGGCGTGACCCCGGCCGAGGCGGTCTACCTGCAGGGCCTGATCGACCACATGAGCGACGTGATCGGCGCGGTCGCCGAGGAGGAGGGCATCGCGTTCGCCGACATGCGCACCATCCCCGGCGCCGTCGACCACACCCCGTGCGCGGACCCCGACGAGCAGTGGATCCGGGCGATCAGCACCTACAACGACGGAGCCCCGATGCACCCGTCCACCGCCGGCATGCGGATGATGGCCGGCGAGGTCCTGCAGACCATCCAGCAGGCCCGCGGCACGCAGCGGGCCCTGGCCGGCGCGGCCGACTCGATCCAGCTCCGCGCCCACTGCCTCGGGATGGGGCCGGCCAAGCGGCTGCGGGTCGTCGTCCGCGGCGGGAACGGCCTGACCGACCGGGTCACCGTCCGGGTGGGTCGCCAGCAGGTCGGAGTTGTGCAGACGGCTCCGTGGCGGATCACCCCGAAGGTGCGCGCGATCAAGCCCGGCAACCGCGACGGCCGGGTGCGCGCGCAGGTGCGGCTGACCCGGGACGGCGCGGTGAAGGTGGCCACGATCGCGCGGCCCGCTCCGCGCTGCGTCCGGCGTCGCTGATCCGCGGATCGCCCGGGCCGGATGGCACAGTGGCCCGGGCGAGCGGACCACCACCCGAGCACTTCGGAGGAGCACAGATGACCATCCAGATCGTGACCGGCGTCGACCGGACCGAGACGGCGCTGACGGCGGCGCGCCGCGCGGTCCAGCTGGCCTCGGCCCTCGACGGCGACCTGCACGTGATCTCGGCCTACGGCAAGGCCGACGCCGAGGTGATCGAGGAGGGCAGCGAGGAGTTCGTCGTCAGCAACGAGCAGAGCGGGTTGGCGCTGGCCCAGGAGGTCGTGCTCACGCTGCAGCGGGAGACGCCCGAGGTGCGGATCACCGCGGCCGCCGCCGGCGGCAAGCCCGCCGAGGCGCTGGTCCGGATCGCCGAGCACCTCGGCGCCGACCTGATCGTGATCGGGAACCGCCGGGTGCAGGGACCGGCCCGGGTGCTCGGCAGCGTCGCCCGCGACGTCGCCGCACATGCACCCTGCGACGTCTACATCGTGCACACCACCGGCCGGTAGCCGGCGTCGGTCAGGCGACGCCCCGGCCGCCCGCGGCGACGGCCGCCTCGACCTTCTCCCGCGGCCCGGCCACGAAGACGTACTCGGTGTTGCGCAGCCGGGCCGGCCGGCCCACCTTCGCGCCGGCCGGGCTGTAGATCCCGATCCGGGCACCGACGTAGCGCTGGGAGTCGTAGCCGAGCACCCGCACCTCCTCGTGGCCGGCTGCCCGCAGGGCGGCCACCATCTCCTCGACGCTGACCCAGGACTCGTCGTTGTAGGAGACCATCAGCACCTCGGCGCGGGCACGGGCGATCAGCGCGGACAGCGCCTGCGGCATCGTCCGCCGGCTGTTGAACGGGCTCTTGGTGGCCACGTCGCGGCTGTCCACCCGCTTGCAGGCGACGCCGTAGTGCTCGGGAGCGTCCCAGCGGACCAGGGTCTCCCAGATGTGGTAGTTCGTGAAGTACCGGTGCTGGTTGTACGGCGGGTCCAGGTACATCAGATCCGTCGGCGGCAGCTCCTCGACGGTGGCCAGCGCGTCCCCGCGGATCGTCGTACCGACTCCCGGGAGCAGGTCGGGGGGCTGCAGCTCGAGGTCACGATGCGCCCGGGGCGCCCACTCCTTGAGGTAGGCCATCTGCAGCCCGGTGGTCGAGTCCACCCGGTCGGCGGCGAGCAGCAGGCTGGTCAGCAGCAGCGGGTAGAGCGGCGAGTCGCGGTGCCGGGTCTCGATGGCGTCGCGGATGGCGTCCACGCGGGCGCCGTTCTTGGGCTGGAAGAACCGCGCCCGCTCGCAGAACGTCGCGGTGAAGTAGCCGGCGCGCCCGGGCAGCGCCTCGAGCTCGGCGAGCGTCTCGCGGAGCTCGTCGGGGTCGACGGCGTCCCGGTCGGTGCCGATGTAGCAGGCGGCCAGCACCTCGGAGTAGGTCGCGATGTCCGCGGCGGTGACCTGCAGCCCGCGCCGCTTCAGCTCGCGGGCGACCCGCGTCGTACCGGTGAAGAGGTCGACGGCGGTGGCCGCCCCGGTGGCGACCGCCATGTCCGCCAGGACCGGGACCAGGGCCCGCTTGGAGCCCAGGTACTTGATCATGGCGGAACGCTACTGGCCGACCCGACCGTCGACCCGTTCGCGCAGCAGGTCGGCGTGGCCGCAGTGCCGGGCGTACTCGACGATGTGCGCGAGCAGCAGGTCCCGCAGGGTGAGGTCCGCGCCGTCCGGGCCGAGGTCGGAGTCACCGGCGTTGTAGGCGTCGAGGTCGGCGATCGATGCGACCATCCGGTCGGTCTCGGCGACCTCGTGCCGCCAGCGGCGCCAGGCGTCCTCGACCACCGCCGGATCGGCGACCGCGCCGTTCCAGTCACCGTCGCGGTCCTGCTCGGTCCGGTAGAGCCGGGGCGCGTCCGCACCCGTCATCACCCGACGGACGTGGCGTTCGTCCTCGACGGCGTGGCGCAGCAGCCCCAGCAGGGACATCGTCGACGGCGGGACCGACCGGCGCGCGAGCTGCTCGGCGTCCAGGCCGGAGCACTTCAGCTCCAGCGTCAGCCGGTAGTAGCGCAGGTAGTCGAGCAGCAGGGCGCGCTCGTCGACGGGCGCCGACGGGCCGCCCTCCCGGGGATCGTCGTCGGGATCGACCCACATGTCGGCGAAGACGGTCGCCTCCGTCCACCGTGCCGTCGGCTCGCCTGCGTCCGCTGAGGTCCCCATCCGGGCATTGTCGGACGCATCCGCGGGGCCCGGCAATCGGATTCGTCCGCCCGCCACGGCATCGGCGTGCCGCGGAGCAGGGACGGGACGGACGGACCGGAGGTCTCAGGCGGTGGGGCGGGGTGCGGTGAGCAGGCGGCCGAGCGCCCAGATCACGGCGACGTCGAGGGCGATGATCGCGATCGCCCAGAACGGCTGGAACGGCAGCCAGGCGAAGTTCACCACGGCCGAGGCCACGGCGAGGCTCATCCCGACGATGACCGCCCAGGTCTGGCCGGCGAGCAGCGCGCCGCCGGTGACCACGAGGACGATGCCGACCAGGAGGTGGATCCAGCCCCAGGTGGTCAGGTCGAACTCGAAGACGTAGTTGGCGCCGGCCACGAGGAACTCGTCCTCCGCGATCGCCGCAATTCCTTCGATGACCTGGAAGAGTCCGACGGTCATCAGGACGACGGCCGCGAAGATCGACAGCCCGTCCGTCCACGCATCCTTGGCGTAGCTCTCAGTGTTCGTCATGGACCCAGGATCGTCCATCGGCGGCGCCAGCGGGGGCATCCGACCCGGTGAGCCGCCGGGGATGTCGCTGCTCCTGGCCGCGCCGGGATCACGGTACGTCGGCCCGGCGCGGGTGTCAGGCGTCGGGTGTGCCCGCTCCCGGCCCGCCCGCCGGCTCCGGCTCCGGCGCGCCGACGGTGACCGGCGCCGGACGCGCGAGCACCGCGACCAGCAGCAGGACCACCGCGGTGATCGCGACCAGCCAGAGAGCGAACGCACCACTGGGGTGGTCGCGCATCACGTAGATCACCAGGGCGGCGGCGAGCACACCGATCCGCAGCGGCACCTGGTACTCGTGCAGCGCGACCCCGAACCGCCCGGTGTTCACACCGACCCGTTCGCCGCCGCCGCGCACGGCGGCCAGCGCCGTACCGGTCCCGCGACGCAGCGCCGTCGGGGTCCGCTCCGGTCCGGAGACCCAGGCGATGAACGCGGCGGCCAGGGCGATCACGAGGACCGCGCGGAGATTGACCCGGATGAACTCGACCAGCGCGTCGTAGACGATCACCGCGACGTCGGTGCGGATCTGGTCGGCCGGGATCGCGTTGGCGTAGATCTCGCGGAAGACGTTGAGCGCGACCCCGAGCAACAGCATCGCCAGCCCCAGCGCCAGCGCCCCGGCGACGAAGGTACGCCGGCGCGAGCGCCCGACCGCGACCGCGCCGGCCAGGCAGAGCAGTGCCACGATCGGCAGCCAGACGCTGAGCGCGCTGAGGATCCGGAAGCCGCTCTGGGCCCTGGCCAGGTCGGCGGAGGCGAAGATGGTGAACTCCGCGTTGATCGTGGGCAGCCGCTCGGCAAGGGTGAACCCGCGCTCGACCAGGGCCATCTGGACGGCCTCGATCACCGTCGCCAGGTTCACCCTGACCGCGTTGTCGGTGACCTCGACGCTGTCGCCGTCCTTGCCGGTGAGGACCGCCACCAACTGGGTGTGCGCCTGCCGGTTGGCCTGCTCCCAGGCCTGGGCGAAGGTCTCGGACTCGACCAGCCTGGTCACCTGTTGGCGGATGAAGCTCTCCACCGCGCCGGCCAGCGGGTCGGCCAGCGCCTGCAGGCTGGTGGCCGCGAGGGGCGGCAGGCCGCGCTCGGTCAGCGCGTCGATGCCCTGCTGGGTCACCGCCTCGATCTCCAGCCGGGTCACGATCTCGTTGGTGATCCGGTCGATCGCCGCCGCCTGCACCACCGGGTCCTCGGCGAGCGGGGCCACGGTCTCGACGTACCGGTCGGTGTCGGAGACCTCGTCGTGGGCCCAGCGGGCGACCACCGAGACCACCGACAGCAGCGCCATCACCACGATCAGGACGGTCGCGACCACCGGCCGCCACCATCCGGTACGACGCCCGCCCGGCGTCGCCTCGTCGGCGACCGGGTCCGCGGCGGCCGGCTCGGCGACCTGCGCCTTGAGCCGGGCCACCTCCTCGCGCAGCCGCTGGACCTCCGCAGCGTCGGCTGCCGGGTCGGTGCCCCCGCCGGTGGTGCTCATCGGGCGGCCGGCCGGAAGGACCGCAGGGCGATGGCCGCGATGATGGCCAGGGCGCCGCCGACGATCAGCCAGATGGCGGTGAAGATGACCAGCGCGTGCAGCGAGAACTCGGTGAAGACGATCAGGAACCCACCGACCAGCACGGTCAGTCCACCGGTCACCAGCTCCCAGGTGCGACCGCCCGGGGGCGGCGCGAGCAGCGCGAGCATGATGTCGACGACGCCGGCGACGAGCCAGAAGACCCCGAGCACGATGCCGAGCACGAGCACGCTCTGCAGCGGGTCGCGCAGCACCAGCAGTCCGACCACGAGCGAGAACCCGCCGATGACGCCGGAGAGGACCCGGATCCCGGTGTCGCGTCCGGAGGCCGCCAGCGCGGAGATCACCCGGAACACTCCCGCGATGATCAGCTGGATCGCGATGATCGCGGTGAAGACCGTGACCGAGGCGTCCGGCCAGGCGACCAGCACGATGCCGAGAACCAGGGTGACGATGCCGTAGCCGAGGACCAGCCCCCAGTGCGCGGCGAACTGCCGGAACCCGGCCGGGAGCACCGTGACGGTGACCTCGGTGGTCGAGATGTCGGGGTCGGTCATCGGCACTCCAGTTCCTGGTTCGGCGGCGTCGACGGGCGCCTGGGAGGCGTCGTCCCGACGTCACGGCATCCGGGCCCCGGCACCGCCGGGGCCGTGTGCCGCTGCGCACCGGACCCTAGCGCGATCCTCTGCCCCGCGTCACTCCGCGTCGGCGCGGTCGCCGCCCGCTGACGGCGGCCGCTCGACCGCGGCGACCGCGCGCTCCACGGTGTGGTGGATGTTCTGCTCCTCGATCACGTCGGTGACCCCGTTGGCGCTCATCAGCGCCCACACCGGACCGGTCGGGTCCGCGATGATCAGACCGACGCCGCGGGTGCGCAACCGGCGGCAGAGGTCGACGAGGCTCGCCATCCCGGTGGTGTCCACCTCGCTGATCGTGCTGAAGTCCAGGATCACCGAGTGCGGCGCCGTCTGCGCGGTCGAGACGGCGGCGTCCACGTCGTCGGCGAACGTCTCCGCGTTGGCGAAGACCAGCGGTGCGTCGAAGCGGTAGATCAGGACGCCGGGCAACCGGCGGGCGGACGGGTCGCGCAGCAGGTCCCGGTAGTCCCCGTCCCCGGTCCGGCCGAGCTCGGCCACGTGCGGGTGGTCGATGCGGTGGATCAGCAGTGCGAAGCTCAGACCGACCCCGACCAGCACACCGGCCGGGATCCCGATCAGCACCACGCCGAGGAGCGCGCCGAGGGCGAGGATCAGCTCGTTGCGGTGACCGCGCCAGAGCTTGCGTGGACCGGAGGGGTCCAGCATCCCCGAGACCGCGTGGATCACGATCGCGGCCAGCACGGGCTCCGGCAGGTCGCGGAAGAGGCCGGCGGCGAAGAGCACGGTCGGGACGACCAGGATCGCGGTGGTGACCAGCACGATCGGCGTACGTCCGCCGGCCTCCTCGGCGGCGGCCGACTTCGAGAGGCTGCCGGTGACGGTGAATCCCTGGAGCAGCCCGGCGCCCACGTTCGCCATCCCGTAGCCGATCATCTCCTGGTTGGCGTCGACCCGGTAGCCGCCCTTGGCCCCGTAGGCCTTGGCGATCGCCACCGACTGGGAGAAGCCGACCAGGACGATGGCGAGCGCACCGGGCACGAGGTCCCAGACCAGGTCGAGGTCGACGCCGCTCCAGGCGACGAGATCGAAGCCGAGCGGGATGTCGCCGACCACCTCGACGCCGTCGTCGGTGAGCCCCAGGACCTGCACCGCGACGATGCCCGCCGCGGCGACGATCAGGGCGCCGGGCAACCGCGGGGCGAATCGGGCCAGCAGGAAGAGGGCGGCGAGCGCGACCCCGCCGGTCAGGACCGTGGCGCCCTGCCAGGAGCCGAGGTCGGCCACCGTGCGGAGAGCGATCATGACGGTGTTGCCGTCGGGCTTGTCGATGCCGACCAGCTTGGGCAGCTGGCCGATCGCGATGAACAGGCCCAGCCCGATGATGAAGCCGTCCAGCACCGGTTTGGCGAAGAACCGCGCCACGAACCCCAGCCGCAGCAGACCGAACAGGATGTAGATCGCCCCGACCAGCAGGGCGAGCACCGCCGTGGCCACGATGACCCGGTCGGGGTCCGCACCCACCCCACGGCCGCGACGGCGACCGCCGAGATCGAGGCGACCGTCGCGCTCGGACCGACGAAGAGCTGCCGGCAGGAGCCGAACAGGGCGTAGCCGAGCAGCGCCAGCGGCAGGGTGTAGAGCCCGTACTGGACCGGCACGCCGGCGATCGCGGCGTACGCCATGGACTCGGGGACCGCCAGGGCCCAGACGGTGACGCCCGCGATCACGTCGCGCGGCAACCACGCACGGCGGTAGGCCGGGAGCCAGCCGAGCACCGGCACCAGACGCGCCGCGCCATCGCGAAGGCGCCGGCGGTGGATGGTCGCGTCGGTCACCCGGCGACCTCCTCGGAGTCCTGTTGCCCGCACCGGTCTGCGGACCGGCACACCAACCCTAGGGCCATCGTGGCCGCCGACGGGAGGGTCCCGTGGCGGTGACGGACGTGCCGAGCGGTCGGCCGCGGAGGTCCTATGCTCGTGCCGTCGCCGCCGGCAGCCCGCGCCGGGCGTGGTCGGTGGGCACGACGTCTTCCGATGACAGGGGAACCGATGACGAGGTTGTCGCGACCGCCGGAGCCGACCGGGATCGCCCGGTTCGTGCCCGCCATCGACGCCACCCGGAACTACCGCCGCTCGTTCCTCCGCCCGGACATCCTGGCGGCGCTGACGGCCTGGGCGATGGTCGTCCCGGAGGGGATCGGCTATGCCTCGATCGCCGGGATGCCGCCCGAGGCCGCCCTGTACGCGGCGGTGCTGGGCACCGCGGTCTACTTCCTGTTCGGCACCTCCCACGAGGTGACCGTGGGGCCCAGCTCCGCCCTGGCCATCATGTCGGCCGCCACTGTCGCCGGGCTGGGCCTCGGCGACAACAGCGCCGACTGGATCGCGGCGACCAGCGCACTCGCCGTCATCGTCGGGGTGATGGCGCTCGCCGCGGGCCTGCTGCGGCTCGGCACGATCAACAACTTCATCTCCAAGCCGGTCCTGGACGGATTCGTGGCCGGCCTGGCGCTCAACATCATCATCGGCCAGGTGCCGAAGCTCCTCGGCTTCGGCATCGACGGTGACCTGAACTTCTTCGAGAGCGTGGTCGAGGTGGTCCGCGGCCTCGACCAGACCGACGGTCTGACCTTCCTGATCGGAGCCGGGTCGTACCTCGTCCTGGCCGTCCTTCGCCGCGTCTCCCCCAAGATCCCGGCCGCCCTGGTCGTGGTCGCGATCAGCGTGCTGCTGGTCTTCCTGTTCGACCTGGACGACCACGGGGTCGCCGTCATCGGCGAGGTGCCGTCGGGGTTCCCCACGCTCGACGTCCCCGACGTCGACCTGGGTCTGATCGGCCAGCTCCTGCCGGGCGCGTTCGGGATGATGGTGGTCGCCTACGCCGAGACGTTGTCGGGCGGCCGGACGTTCGCCGCCCGGCGGCACTACCGCATCGACCCCGACCAGGAGTTCGTCGCGCTCGGCGGCGCCAACATCGCCGCCGGACTGTTCGGCGGCTTCACCGTCAACGGCAGCCTGTCCCGCACCAAGCTCAAGTTCGACGTCGGGGTCAAGACGCAGTACTCCACCCTGTTCACCGGCGTGGCGGTGGCGGTCACGCTGATCGCGCTGACCTGGTTCTTCGAGGACCTGGCCGACGCCACCATCGCCGCCATCGTGATCCACGCCGTCGGCTCCCTGGTGCGACCGCGGATGTGGCCGCGGCTGTGGCGCACGGCCCGCTTCGAGTTCTGGGCCGCCCTGGCCGCGGCGCTGGTCACGATGACCCTCGGCGAGGTCCAGGGGCTCTTCTTCGGTGTGGTCGTCGCGGTCTTCATGGTGACCGCCCGGGCGGCTCAGTCGCCGGTGGTCGAGCTCGGGTACCTCGCGGACAGCGACGCCTACGTGGAGCGCGATGCCGCTCCCGACGCGCAGCGGGTGCCCGGGGTCGTCGTACTGCGGTCCGCGGCGTCGCCCTCGTTCGCCAACACCTCGGAGTTCCACGACGCGGTGATCGGGGCCGTCTACGCGGCCGACCCGACCCCGGACGCCGTGGTGCTCGACTGCGACACCGTCAGCACCCTCGACGTCACCGCCACCGACGGCATCGAGCAGCTGGTCGACGAGCTCACCACGCTCGGGGTGGCCCTCCACCTGGCACGGGTCAGCCCGACCGTCCTCGCCGAGCTGCGCGAGCGCGGCCTCGACGCACTGACCCGCCCCGAGGTGGTCCACGTGACCGTCCGCGAGGCGGTGCGGGCCGCTCGGTCATCGGTCCGCACCGATCCCCCGAGGGTGACGGCACCCGGAGCTGATCGGCGGAGCTCAGGGGTGGGCGGTGTCGTCAGGTCCCGCTCCGGAGGACGCCTGGACCTCGGCGCGGATCTCCAGCTCGCGGGCGTGTCGGGGGAAGAACAGGAGGACCAGGGCGGAGCCGACCAGGACGGCGGCGATCCCCGCCAGGTAGGCGCGCTCGTCCCCGGCGAGGAACGAGGCCCGTGCGGCCGCCTCGATCTGGTCGGCATGGTCCGGATAGCGGGCCGCGATCGCCTGGGCACCGGCGAACGACTTCTCCAGCGTCGCCTGGGTGTCGGCGGTGACCTCCTTCGACGAGCCGGCGATCGCGTCGGCCATCGACGTGGCATACCCGGCGGCGAGCAGTGCGCCCAGGACGGACTGCATCACCGCACCGCCCAGGTCGCGCTGGAGGTCGGCTGTCGCCGAGGCCATCCCCGCCCGCGACTGCGGCACGGAGCCGGTCAGCGAGTTCGACGCCGGGGTCCCGGACAGGCCCACTCCGATGCCCACCAGTGCGTAGCCGAGGGCGACCGGCCAGTAGCTGATGTCCTCCTTCCAAAGGAGCAGCATCACCAGGAAGCCGAGCAGCACGAAGCCGTAGCCGGTCAGCATCGTCGCGCGTGACCCGATCCGCTCGACCAGGTGCGCGGACCGGGGCGCGATGAGCACCATCAGGACCGCCGCCGGGAGGATCGCGGCGCCGGACTGGGTGCTGCTGTAGCCGAGGACGTTCTGCATGAACTGCTGACCGATGTACATCGCGCCCATCAGGGCGCCGAAGATGATCAGGCCGGCGCACCCGGCGACCCAGAAGGTGGGGCGGGCGGCGAGCACCAGGTCGTACAAGGGGTGCGGGACGCGGCGCTGCCGCAGCACGAACCAGACCCCGGCGCCCAGCGCGGTCGCGAACAGGATCGCGGCCGTCGGTCCGCTGTCGGGCGCGGCGAGCAGGTTGATCCCGAGCACCAGGGCACCCACCATCAGCACCGAGACGATCCCGCTGAGGTTGTCGACCGGCTCGGTGCTCTCGTTGACGTGCGCGGGCACCAGCCGCCACGCCATCACCAGCGCCACCACGGCCAGCGGGAGGGTGAGCAGGAAGACCGAGCCCCACCAGAAGTGGGTGACCGACCATCCGGCCGCCAGGGGCCCGAGCACGGCGAACGCCGCGCCGATGCCGGACCACAGCGCGATCGCCCGGGTCCGCGCGGGGCCCACCCAGAGCGCGGAGATCAGGGCCAGGGTCGTCGGGAAGGCCATGCCGGCGCAGAGTCCCCCGCCCAGCCGGGCGACGAAGAGGACCTCGGTGGACGGCGCCCACGCCGCCACCAGGCTGAACGGGATCGTGGCGCCGGTGCCGATGAGCAGCATCCGGCGACGCCCGTAGCGGTCGCCGATCGCGCCGAAGTAGAGGACCGAGGCCGCCAGCCCCAGCGAATAGCCGACGGCGACCAGGTTGAGCTGCACCTGGGAGGCGTCGAGGGCACGGCCGATCGAGGGGAGCGCGACGTTCGCCACCGACAGGTTCAGGTTGGCCACCGCAGCGATCAGGATCAGCGAGAAGAGCACCGACCCCGTCGCGGAGCCGCTCGCCGCCGGCCCGTCGGACTGCCGTCGGAGGTCTGCCACACCGCCGACCCTAGTACGACGACAACCCCACGGCCCTCGTCAGCGGAAGGCGGCCTCGCCGGTCAGCGCCCGCCCGATCACCAGCTGGTGCACCTCGCTGGTCCCCTCGTAGGTCAACACCGACTCCAGGTTGTTGGCGTGCCGCATCACCGGATATTCCAGCGTGATCCCGGCGGCGCCGAGGATGGTGCGGCACTCCCGCGCGATCGCGATCGCCTCGCGGACGCTGTTCAGCTTGCCCAGGCTGACCTGCTCGGGCCGCAGCGCTCCGGCGTCCTTGAGCCGTCCGAGGTGCAGGGCGAGCAGCATGCCCTTCCCGAGCTCGAGGCTCATGTCCGCGAGCTTGGCCTGGGTGAGCTGGTACGACGACAGCGGCCGGTCGAAGATGTCGCGCTGGCCGGCGTACGCGAGGGCCGTGTCGAGGCAGTCGCGGGCCGCGCCGAGGGCGCCGAAGACGATGCCGAACCGTGCCTCGTTCAGGCACGACAGCGGCCCCGTGAGGCCGCGCACCTCGGGGAACGCGGCGGCGGCGGGCAGGCGGACCCCCTCGAGCACCAGCTCGCTGGTGACCGAGGCCCGCAGCGACATCTTCTTCTTGATCTCCGGCGCGGAGAAGCCGGGGGTGTCGGTGGGCACGACGAAGCCGCGGATCCCCTCCTCGGTCTGCGCCCACACCACCGCGATGTCGGCGACCGACCCGTTGGTGATCCACATCTTGGTGCCGTCGAGCACCCAGCCGTCGCCGTCGCGCACGGCGCGGGTGCGCATGCCCGCCGGGTCGGAGCCGAAGTCCGGCTCGGTCAGGCCGAAGCAGCCGATCGCCTCGCCCGCGGCCATCCGGGGCAGCCAGGTCTCGCGCTGCTCCTCCGAGCCCCACCGCCGGATGGCGAACATCGCCAGCGAACCCTGCACCGAGACCAGGGAGCGCAGGCCGGAATCGGCGGCCTCCAGCTCCAGGCAGGCCAGCCCGTACGCCGTGGCGCTGGTGCCGGCGCACCCGTAGCCCTCGAGGTGCATCCCGAGCACACCCAGCTCGCCGAGCGCGGGCGCCAGCTCCCGGACCGGGATGGTGGCGGACTCGTACCAGTCGGCGAGGTGCGGCCTGACCTTCGCCTCGAGGAAGGAGCGGACGGTGTCGCGCATCGCGACCTCCTCCTCGGTCAGGAGGTGGTCGACGTCGAAGAGCTCGAGGGGGGTGCGTGGCATTGGGGTCACTTCCTGGTCGGGTGGCCGGAGGGTCGGACCGGTGGTCCGATCATGGCGCCGAGTCCTCGTGTCGGCAACGCGCCCGGCCTCGGCGTCCGCCCCCGCTCCCTCACCGAGTGGGCGCGTCCTCCGGAGCTCTTGACCACCGGCGCCGATCCCGGTCGGATGGCAGCATGAGCCAGCACCCGAAGGATCCCGTCAGCTCGATCGTCAGCCAGCACGCCGCGGCCTCCGCCGCGCTTCCGTTCCACGACACCACCGACTTCGAGGACGCCCAGCGCGGCCTGATCGGCACCGCCGAGACCTGCGTCGTGCGGGACGCGGACGGCCGCGTGGTCTGGGACAACGACTCCTACGCGTTCCTGGGTGGCGACGCGCCCGACACGGTGCATCCGAGCCTGTGGCGGCAGTCCACCCTCACCTCGATGCAGGGCCTCTACGAGGTGATCCCCGACCTCGTCTACCAGGTCCGCGGCTTCGACGCCTCGAACCTCACCCTGATCGAGGGCGACTCGGGAGTGATCGCGGTGGACCCGCTGGTCTCGGCCGAGACCGCCGCGGCGGCCCTCGCCCTCTATCGCCAGCACCGCGGCGAGCGCCCGGTGACCGGTGTCGTCTACACCCACTGCCACGCCGACCACTACGGCGGCGTGCGCGGCGTGACCAGTCAGGAGGACGTGGACGCCGGCCGCTGCCCGGTGGTCGCTCCTGAGGGATTCGTCGAGCACCTGGTCACCGAGTGGGTCTACGCCGGCGGGGCGATGGCCCGCCGGATCGCGTACATGTACGGCACGGTGCTCGAACGCAGTCCCCGCGGCCAGGTCGGCGTCGGCCTGGGGCAGACCAACTCCACCGGCGCGATCACGCTGGTGACCCCCACGATCGAGATCACCGAGACCGGTCAGGAGCACACCATCGACGGCCTGCGGATGGTGTTCCAGCTCGCGCCGGGCACGGAGGCCCCGGCGGAGATGCACTTCTTCCTGCCCGAGCACCGGGCGCTGTGCGTGGCCGAGAACGCCACCCACACCCAGCACAACCTGCTGACGCTGCGCGGCGCGGAGGTGCGGGACGCGCACGCCTGGGCCCACTACCTCCAGGAGATGATCGACCTCTTCGGGCACCAGGCCGACACCATCTTCTCCCCGCACCACTGGCCGATGTGGGGCAACGAGCGGATCGTGGAGTTCCTCTCGCTGCAGCGCGATCTCTACGCGTTCATGCACGACCAGACGCTGCGCCTGCTGAACAAGGGGTTCATCGGGTCCGAGATCGCCGAGATGATGGAGCTCCCTCCGGCCCTGGAGAACGCATGGCACGCGCGCGGCTACTACGGATCGGTCAGCCACAACGTGAAGGCGATCTACCAGCGCTACATGGGCTGGTTCGACGGCAACCCGGCCCACCTCTGGCAGCATCCGCCCGAGGAGCAGGGCAAGCGGTACGTGGAGTACATGGGCGGGGCCGCCGCCGTACTCGACCGGGCCCGGCAGTCCTTCGCCGACGGTGACCTGCGCTGGGTCGCGGAGGTGGTCAGCCACGTCGTGTACGCCGAGCCGGACAACGCGGATGCCAAGGAACTGCTCGCCGACGCCCTGGAGCAGCTCGGCTACGGCTCGGAGAACGGCACCTGGCGCAACGTCTACCTCGCCGGCGCCCACGAGCTGCGGCACGGCAACTTCGGCACCCCCGTCTCCAGCAGGTCGGCCGACACCCTGGCGCAGCTGACACCGCCGCAGATCTTCGACGCGATCGCCTGCCAGATCGACGGCCCGGGGTCCTGGCACGACACCATCAACCTCGACGTGGTGCTGCCGGATGCTGACACCACCTACCGGGTGCTGCTGCGCAACGGGGTGCTCACCCACACCGCCGCCGGTGCCGCGAGCCCTGCGGACGTGACCCTCACCGTCCCCGCACCGCAGCTCTTCGCCGCGCTCACCGCGGCCGATCCGACGACGGCCGGCGCGCAACTCTCCGGCGACGTCGAGGCGCTGAACCGGCTCCGGGGCTACATCGACGCCCCCGACCCGGACTTCGCGATCGTCACGCCGTGACACACGGGTGCGGTGGCGGCGGGGCTAGCCCGCCGTCATCGCACCGATCGCCCCGGTCACGTAGGGCACCAGCCAGATCGACCAGACGACCAGGCTGAGGCGGTGGAAGCTCGCCTTCTCGGTGTCCCGGTCGCGGACCAGGACGACGACCGCCCAGACCAGATGGATCGCCATCAGCGCGATCGCCAGCCCGCCGGTCCAGATCATGATCGTGTCGAACCCGCTCGCGGGGCCGTCGGACTCGTCGGCGATCCGGCTCATCAGGTAGGTCCCGGTCGCGTCGCACAGCAGACCGACGGCGAAGGCCGCGGCGTGCCACCGCTTCAGGGTCCCCTGCAGCCGCTCGGCCCAGACACCGATCGTGTAGAAGACGAGCGCCAACGTGATGACAACGATCGCGAGCGCGAGCATCGGCTCCTCCTGGTCCGCCGGCCGGCGCCGGGCCGGATGCGGTCAGCATGGCACCCGGCGCGGCAGAACGGCGTCCGACCCACCTTGTGTGGCAGGCACGCGACCGGACAGAGTGCCCACTTGTGACCGAGCACGTCGACGTGGTGATCGTCGGTGGCGGCCAGGCCGGGCTCGCCACCGGCTTCTACCTGCGCCGCGCGGGGCTGCGGCCCGGCACCGACGTCGTGATCCTGGACGGCTCCACCGAGCCGGGTGGCGCCTGGGCCTGGATGTGGGACGGCCTGCGCACCTTCTCGCCGGCCTCGTTCTCCTCGCTCCCGGGCTGGATGATGCCCGCCTGGGACGAGACCGTGCGCGGCTACCCCACCCGCCAGCACGTGGTGGACTACCTGACCCGCTACGAGCAGCGCTACGACCTCGAGGTCCGGCGCGGCCACCGCGTCCGCTCCGTGGAGCGCTCCGTGGAGCGCACCGGCGCCGGCGCCTCGGGGCGGCTGACGATCCACACCGACACCACCACCTTCGCGGCCACCGCGGTGGTCTCCGTGACGGGGACCTGGCAGCGGCCGTTCTGGCCCAGCTTTCCCGGGGCGCGGGACTTCCGCGGGCGACAGCTGCACGCCGCCGACTACCAGCGCCCCGAGGAGTTCACCGACCAGCACGTGGTCGTCGTCGGAGGCGGCAACTCGGCCGCACAGATCCTCGCTGAGATCTCCACGGTCGCCGGCACCACCTGGGTCACCCAGCGTCCACCGCGGTTCCTCGCCGACGACGTCGACGGCCGGGCGCTGTTCCTGGCGGCCCGCCAGCGCATCCAGGCCCTGGCAGCGGGACGGGATCATCCCGGTGTCGGCGGCCTCGGCGACATCGTGATGATCGACTCCGTCAAGGAGGCCCGCGGCCGCGGCGTCCTCGACGCCCGTCCTGTCTTCCAGCGCCTCACCGCCGACGGCATCGCCTGGGCCGACGGCACCGAGCAGCGGGCGGACGCCGTGGTGTGGTGCACCGGGTTCCGTCCCGAGCTGCGCCACCTCCGGCCGCTGCACCTCGAGTCCCGCGCGGGCATCCCCCTGGTCGGCGGACCGTCCGGCACCCAGGCGGTCTCCGAGCCCCGCCTCCACCTCGTCGGGTACGGCGACTGGACCGGCCCCGCCTCGGCCACCCTCGCGGGGGTCGGCCCGTCGGCGCGGGCGGCCGCGGCCGAGATCGCCGCGCGCACGTCCTAGACCTGGATCGACTTGATCTCGGTGAACTCCTCGAGCCCGTAGCGGCCGAGCTCGCGGCCGTAGCCGGACTTCTTGAAGCCGCCGAAGGGCGCGTGCACGTTGAACGCCGCCCCGTTGACGTCGACCTGCCCGGTGCGCAGTCGGCGGGCGAACGCGACGCCGGTCTCCGTGTCGGCCGCCCACACCGCTCCGGCAAGGCCGTAGTCGCTGTCGTTGGCCAACCGTGCGGCATCGTCGTCGCCCCCGTGCCCGAGCACCACCAGGACCGGACCGAACACCTCGTCCCGGACGATCTCGTCGTCCTCGTCCACGTCGGTGACGATGAGCGGCGGATGAAAGTAACCCCGGTCGGGCACCGGGCGGGCACCCAGGACGCGCGCCCCGCCCGCGCGGGCGCGGGCCACCATGCCCTCGACCTGTGCCTGCTGCCGCGCGGACGCCAACGGCCCGAGGGCGACGCCGGGGCGCGTCGGGTCGCCGACCTCCAGCGCGCCGGTGTGCTCGACGGCCAGCTCCACCGCTTCCTCCAGGCGTGCCACCGGGACCAGCAGCCGGGTCCAGGCACTGCAGGTCTGTCCGGAGTTGAGCATCGCCATGTCGACGGTGGTGCGCACGGCCGTGGCGAGGTCGGCCCCGTCCAGCACCACACTGGCCGACTTGCCGCCCAGCTCCAGGCAGACCCGCTTGATCGTCGCGGCCGCGGCGGCTGCGACGTGCGCCCCCACCGCGGTGGAGCCGGTGAACGACACCAGATCCACCTCCGGATGGGTCACCAGCCGCTCGCCGACCTCGTCACCGCGGCCGGGCACCAGGTTGAACACGCCCCGGGGCAGCTGAGCGGCCTCGGCGGCGTCGGCGAGCAGGTACGCCGACAGCGGGGTCAGCTCGGCGGGCTTCGCCACGACGGTGCAACCCGCCGCGACGGCGGCGACCGCCTTCAGGACCAGCTGGTAGAAGGGGTAGTTCCAGGGTGTGATGGAGGCGACCACACCCACCGGCTCCCGCACGATGATGGAGTTGCCGATCCGCTCGACGGGTTCGGGTCCCTCGAGCTCGTCGAGCGTGGTGCGCATGATCTCCAGCGCCAGGTCCACGTGCGCCTCCCGCGCCACGTCGACAGGCGCTCCGACCTCGAGCACCGTGGCCTCCACGAGCATCTCGCGGCGCAGCTCGACCTCGGACTGCCAACGTCGCAGCACGGCCAGCCGGTCGGGTCGATCCCGCGCGGCCCAGGGGTCGAACGCGGTCCGAGCCGCTCGCACCGCCGCCTCGACCGTCCCGTCGTCGCAGCGGGCGGAGCGTCCGAACGCCTGACGCGTCGCCGGGTCCTCGATCTCGTCGGTCTGCGCGGCGATCCGCCAGCTGCCGTCGATGAACGCAGCGTCGCGCTGCCAGAGCGACCGGGTCGGGTCGGCGCCGAGGCTCGCGTCGGCGGCCGCACGCGCGCCGACGGTCTCCGTCCCGGTGCTCACGCCTGCTCCGGGTCCATGATCACCAGGGCGTCGACCGCGACCACGCCGCTCGGCGAGGCCCGCAGCGGGTTCACCTCGATCTCGCTGACCCCCGGCCACCCACCGAGCTGGGAGATCGCCGCGATGGTGCGCGCGAGAGCGTCGATGTCGACGCTCGGCCGTCCGCGCCAACCGGTCAGCACGCGGTGGCTGGTCAGCCGGGCCACCATGGTGCAGGCGGTGTCGACGGTGACCGGCGCGAGCTCGAGCACCGTGTCGCGCCACAGCTCGGCCTCGGTCCCGCCGGCCCCCACCAGGACGACCGGTCCGAACGTCGGGTCCGTGCGCACGCCGGCGATCACCTCCACGGCGTGGTCGCTGCGGTCCATCTCCTCCAGCACATAGGCGCCGTCACCGAGCCGGGCACGCATCCTCTCCAGCTCCGCCACGGCGGCCTCAGCATCCTCGATGCCCACCACCACCGCGCCGTGCTCGGTCTTGTGCTCGATCCAGTCCGCCTTCAGCACCCACGGCGCCGACAGCTGACGCGCCGCCGCCCGTACGTCGTCGGGGACACGCACCTCGACCGCCTCCGGGAAGTCGACACCGACGCTGCGCAGCAGCGCCCGGGCGCCGAGGTACCCGGTCGCCGGTCGTGGTGTCCGCTGCGGCAGCTCGGACGGCGGCACCTCACGTTCGTCACGCCCGATCAGCGCCGCGCCCGCCAGCGCGCCGAGGGCGCACTCGACGCTCGAGAAGACCGGCAGGCCCAGCTCACGGGCGCGGTCGAGGCTGGACGAGCCCGCACACATCGAGTGCAGGACGACCGGCTTCCCCCAGGCGGCGACCGCGGTGGCGAGCATCTCCACCACGTCCCGCTCCCGCGCCGCCTGGTCGGGGGTGTCGACGGCGTAGCTCCCGAAGTAGCCGGTGAGGAGCACGGCGTCGACGTCGGCGTCCTGGAGGCAGGTCTCGACGACGCGGGCGTAGACCTCGATGTCCTGCTCGCCGGCACCGGCCAGGTCGATCGGATTGGCGACGCCGGCATCGGCGGGCAGCAGCGAGGCGATGACGCCCCGGCGGTCACTCCCGAACGGCAGCACCCGCAGGCCGGCCGCTTCGGCGACGTCCGCCGCGATCGCGCCCTGCCCACCGCTGTCGCTGACCACCGCGACGCGACCGCCGGTGGGCAACGGCGCCTGGCTGAGCAGCACGGCCAGATCCACGGCCTGGGACGGGGTGGCCACGCGCAGCGCACCCGCGGCACGGCAGGCGGCGTCGACCACGTCCGTGCTCGAGGTCATCGATCCGGTGTGGGACGCCGCGGCGGTCCGACTCGCTCCGCTCGCCCCGACCGTGAGGACGATGGTGTGCTTGCCGGCCGCGCGCATCCGTCGTACGGCAGCGATGACGGCGGCGCCGTCGCCGAAGCTCTCGGCATAGAGGATGGCCACGCGGGTGCGGTCGTGGTCGGCGAGGGCGGCGAGCGCCTCGGCCGCACTGACGTCGACCTGGTTGCCGACCGACACGAAACGTGAGACGCCGTCACCCCGTTGGGCCGCCAGCTCGGCGATCTCCGACCCGAGCTGACCGCTCTGCGAGATGACGCCGATGTGCCCGGGATGGAACTCGCCCCAGGCGAGGTGGAGGTCGGTCTGGACGTCGACCACGCCCAGGCAGTTGGGCCCGATCAGCCGGGCGCCGGCAGCACGGATCCGCGCCGCCAGCTCGCGCTCCGCACCGCTCCGGCCGATCGCGCGATCGATGCCGGCGGTGATACCGACGAACCCCGTCGCTCCACGCTCCAGGGCCTCGTCCACCACGTCGGGGACCATCGCCGCCGGCACTGCGAGGACGACCAGGCCGAGCGGACCGTCGATCTCGGCCAGCGAGCGCACCGTCGCCGTACCCGCGACGTCGGCCCCACGGCGGTTGACCAGGTGCACGGCCCGGCGCTGGGCGCCACGCAGCGCGCCGCGGGCCAGGAAGTAGCCCCACTTCGACGGGTCGGCAGAGGCGCCGACCACCGTGACGGCCTCGGGATCCCAGAGGGGATCGAGGCCGGCGGGCGTCGAAGCGCGCGTCAGCTGCGTCGTCATCACTTGGCGATCGAGCGCGAGATGATGAGCTTCTGGATGTCGGAGGTGCCCTCCTCGATCTCTTCGAGCTTGGCGTCACGGAGCCAGCGCTCCACCGGGAACTCACGCGAGTAACCCCAGCCGCCGTGGGTGGCCAGTGCGCCCGACGCGACGAAGGTTGCGTTCTCCGACGCCACGAGCTTGGCGATCGCCGCCTCCTGCGTGGCCGACACGCCCTGGTCGAACAGACCCGCTGCCCGCATGGTGAGCAGGTGCGAGGTGTCCACCTTCGCCGCCATCTCGGCCAGTCGGAAGGCCACGGCCTGGTGGTTGATGATCGGAGTGCCGAACTGCTCGCGCTCGTGGGCGTACTGGAGCGCGGTGTCCAGGGCCGCGCGGGCCAAGCCCGTCGCCGAGGCGCCGATCAGGATGCGTGAGGCGTCGAAGGTGTTCATCAGTCCGTAGAAGCCCGCGCCCTCGTCGCCGAGACGGTCCTCGACCGGCACCGCCACGTTGTCGAGGAAGACCTCGGCGTTCACGATGCCCTTCTGCCCGTGCTTGGGCATCGGCTGGCCGACCGTGAGGCCGTCCGCCGAACGCGGCACGATGAAGGCCGTCACCCCGCGCGAGCGCAGCGACGGGTCGACCGTGGCGAAGACGACGAAGTACTGCGCGTACGGGGCGTTCGAGATCCACGTCTTCTGACCGTTGAGCACGTAGTGGTCGCCGTCGCGCACCGCGCGCGTCTGGATGCTGGCGGCGTCCGAGCCGCTGCCGGGCTCCGTCGTCGCCAGTGCCGTGATCGGCGGCTGGTCGGAGCAGAGCAGACCGAGCCACCGCTTCTTCTGCGCGTCGGTGCCGAGGGCCTCGACCGGGCCCGCGAAGAAGCCGTTGGAGGTCAGGAAGTTGCCGATCGAGATGTCGCCGTAGCAGAGCTCCTGCTGGACCAGCGCCTGCGTGGTGAGGTCGGTGATCCCGCCGCCGCCGTACTCCTCGGGGAGCATGTAGTGGGTCAGGCCGATCTCGGCGGCCTTCTCCCAGAGGTCCAGCGGCGACTCGGTGTCCGCCGCGTCGACCTCGGCCGCCCGGGGCGGATCTCCTTGGCCGCGAACTCGCGCGCAAGTCGCACGAACTCCTCCTGCTCGGTGCTTCGGGAGAGTGCGTCGCGGATCGGACGAGACATGGGGCGTGCTCCTCAAGTACGGGGCCGCGTCTTGACTGACGCGTCAGTTATTGCCCTAAGCATGCGTCGACCCGGACGACGTGTCAAGCGTCACGACGTCAGGGAGAGGATCTGCCGATCAGCTCACGCGGGAGCGGCCAGATCGAGAGCGGCCAACCACTCGTCGCACACCGCGCGCATCCGCTCGGCGTCCATGTCCTTGGAGCCGAGGAGGACCTGGAGGCTCAGGCCGTCGATGAGGCCGATCAGCCCGTTGGCCAGGTTCATCGCGTCCCCGTCGTGGAAGTGGCCGGCAGCCTGACCGTCGACGATGATCCGGTGGACGATCTGCCGCCATGCACCGTAGACCCGCTCGTTCAGCGCCGCCAGGTCCTCGTCGTGGAGCGCCTCCACCCACAGCTCGGCCCACACGTGCCACGCCTGGATGGTGACCTCGTCGGTCGGGAGGTAGGACTCCACGAAGGCCCGCAGCTCGCTGCGGGGGTCGTCGTGCAGGTCGAGGATGTGCTGGCGCCGCTCCAGCGAACGGTCGAAGTTCCACTGGAACGCGGCCACCGTCAGGTCCCGCTTGGTCGGGAAGTAGTAGTGCACCGTGCCGGTGCTGCTACCCACCCGCTTGGCGACGTCGGCGATCCGGAGGGCGGTGAACCCCACGTCCGCCAGCACGGCGCACGCGGCCCCGAGGATCTGCTCCCTGCGTTCGGCTTCCACACTCGGCCTCGCCATGTCCCCGTCTCCTCCTGGACCCTCGTCAGCGCCAGCGCCCCTGCTGCGCCGGGTGGCGCACACTCTCGCGGCTGACTGAACCGTCGGTCAAACACCACGGAACAGCCGCACCAGCGCTACAGGAGCGCGAGCACCTCCGCTGCGGCGCGCTCCCCGGAGCGGATCGCGCCGTCCATGTAGCCGTTCCAGACGGTCGCGGTCTCGGTGCCGGCCCAGTGGATCCGCCCGGCCGGCGTCCGCCACCCGTCGCGTCCGTGCGCCGCCCACGCGCCGGGCACGGGAACGGCCGCGTAGCCACCCTCCGCCCACCCGTCGTCGGGCCACAGCTTCTCCACGTGGTCGACGGCATCCGCGGCGGCACTGCCGAACACCCGGGTCAGCGTCGCCAGCACCGCATCCCTGCGCTCGGCCTCCCCCATCGCTGCGTAGGCGCGATAGCGATCGCCGTAGACGAAGGAGACCAGGACCCCGCTGGAGGCGTCGGCCGGCGAGTTGTCGAACACCACCCCCACCGGCTGGTCGTCGTAGGCGACGACCTGGCCGGAGAGCCCGGCGTCACGCCAGAAGGGCCGCGCGTAGCGGGTGTGCACCTTCGCCACGTCCCCCATCGGGCTGCGCGCGAGCCAGCGCCGGCGCGGCGCCGGAAGCGAAGGGGCGAAGCGGATGCGTGCCGTGGCCGCCGGTGTCGAGGTGACGACCACCCGCTGCGCGGTGATCGCGCCACCCTCGGTCTCGACCACCACCCCGGACCCGTCCTGACGCACGGCGCACACCGGCGAGGACAGGTGCACACGCGCGCCGAGCTCCGCGGCGGCCGCCAGGGCCGGCGCCTGGGCCCCGGCGACGAACCGACTGTCCTGGGCGTAGCCGATGGTCTCCATCAGCGAGTCCATGCCGCCGCCGGACGCGATGTAGAAGAGCAGGTGGAACAGCGAGACCTCCCGCGGCTCGCAGGACCACACGCCCTGCACCGCGAGGGCGAACCGCCGACGAGCGGGCTCGGACTCCACGTTGCGCAGGAGCCAGGACTCGACGGTCTCCGAGTCCCACTCCACGAGGTGCGGGCACGCGAGGGGGTCGGCGAGGTCGATGGCCGACGCCATCTCGTCCATCCGCTCCTCCAGCGCGTCGTACTCCTCGACGCCGGGGCCCGTGGAGGACCTGCCGGTGGCGAAGAGGTGCCGGGAGCCGTCCGCCCACAGCTCGACGTGGTCGCCGGCGTCATGGGAGGGGAAGATCTCGCACCCGAAGCGCTCCGCCCAGGCGAGCAGCCGGGTCTGGGTCGGGCCGACCCACTGTCCCCCGTGGTCGACGGGCACCCCGTCGCGCCGCTCGGACCAGATCCGGCCACCGACCCGATCCTGCGCCTCGAGCACCTGGACATCGATCCCCGCGTCCCGCAGGACGAGCGCTGTCGCCAGGCCCGAGTATCCCGCTCCGACGACCACCACGTCGCATCGCTGCGGCAGCACCATCTCTCCACCTCCGGCTGATCATTCACGGACGACGTATCTCCGCGACCCTTGACATGTGTGACTCAGAGCACCCATTCTGCACTATTAACTGATGCGTTAGTCAAACGAAAGGACGAGCCGTGGACCAGGAGTTCGAGGCTGAACTGGAACGCCGCCTGGCGCTCATCGACGACCCCCAGAGCGAGGAGGGGCCGCTGACCCCCCTGCCCTGGCTCGACCTGCTGCTGACCGCGGGCGGACTGCTCATCCTCACCGTGGCCCTCCTGTGGTGGAGCCTGTGATGCCCGAGACGGCCGAGCCCGTGGCCGACCGCGCCGCGCACAACTCCCAGGTGCAGACCCAGGCCGATGACGGCACGCTGAACGAGCTGCCGCTGCTCCGCAAGGAGCGGATCTGGGGCTTCTGGGACTACAGCGCGGTCAACATCGGCCTCGCCATCGCGACCTGGGCCTTCCTCCAGGGTGGCGCCGTGGCCTACTACGTCGGCGCCAAGCAGGCGATCGCCAGCATCGTGATCGGCTACGGGATCAGCTGCCTGCTGGTCTCCCTCGCGCCCTGCCTGCCCTCCGCCCGGTGGGGCGTCGAGCAGTTCGTCAGCCTGCGCTCGATCTTCGGCATCCGGGGAGCGCGCATCCTAATGCTGGTCATGGCGGCGGTCATGGCGGCCGCCTGGTCGGCCGTGCTGGCGATCATGTGCGGACACGCCCTGGCAAACGTGTCCAACCAGGTGCTCGACACCGACATCGCGCCCTCGGCCGGCATCGTCAGCGTCCTCGGCCTGCTCGCCGTCGCCGTCTCCTGGGGCATCGTCGCGCGCGGCCCGCAGTCGATCGAGTGGGTCAACCGGCTGGTGGCACCCGGGCTGGTGCTGATCACCCTCGGGATGCTGGGCCTGATCTTCACCCAGACCAGCTGGTCGGAGCTGGCGGCGACGCCGGCGCTCGACCCCTGGGGCGACAGCCATCTCGACTTCATGCTCGCGATCGAGCTCAACATCGCCGGCGGCTTCGCCTGGTGGCCCAACGTCGGCAACCTGGCGCGCCTGACCGACAGCTCTCGTGCCGCCTACTGGCCGAACGTGGTCGGCCTGTTCGGCGCCTCGGTGGTCGCCGCCATCGTCGGCGTGTTCGCCGCGCTCGCCCTGAACTCGGAGGACCCGACGGTGTGGATGGTGCCGCTCGGCGGGGCCTTCCTCGGCGTGCTCGCCCTGGCGTTCGTCGGCATGGCCAACATCACCAGCGTGGTGGCCCAGAGCTACTCGGCCCTGGTCGCCATCCGTGGCGGCTGCGGCGAAGCCGTACGACGTACCCCGTGGGCGCTGCTGGCCGCTCTCATCCTGGTGCCGGCCGCAGTCCTGGTCTTCTTCCCCTCGACCGTCTACGACAACTACGCCCGGTTCGTCTCGTGGGGCGCCATCCTGGTCGCCCCGCTGTGCGGGATCCAGATCGTCGACTACTTCGTGCTGCGTCGGCAGCGCCTGGTGCTGCGCGACCTCTACCTCGCCGACCGCCGCTCGGCGTACTGGTTCTGGGGCGGCTACAACCCGGCCGCCATCACCGCGCTCGTCCTGGGCGGCGTGGTCTATGCGCTGCTCCTCAATCCCGTCACCTACGAGCCTGCCGGATGGTTCCGGTGGATGACGGCGTCGATGCCGGCGTTCGCGGTCGCCGCCATCGTCCACTACTCGCTGACCAGGCTGTTCGTGGCGCGCAGCTCGATGGGAGCCTACGGACGCTGATCCCCCCACGGCTCGCAACGACCAGAACGTCCTGGACCCGATCTCGGGTCCAGGACGTTCTGGTTTCTGGGAGCTTCTGGCTCCGGGCAGTCGTCACACGAGCTGTGCGGGCAGTCGCCGACCGATGATGTCCTCGGCCTCGGCGATGATCGAGTCGACCACCGAGGCACAGGTCTCGACGCTGTCGATCAGGCCCTGCGCCTGGCCGGCCCACCACATGCCACCGTCGACGTCGCCGCCCGCGAGCACCGCCTCTCGGGCGCGGGCGCCGGAGGCCAGGTGCGCCACGTCGGCGAACGTCGCGTCCCTCCCGGAGCCGATGCGCTTGATCTCCTCCGACACGGCGTTCCTCGCCACCCGCGCGGTGTTGCGGAACTCGCGGAACACCAGGGTGGTGTCGAGCTCGCTGTTGGCGACGATCTGGTCCTTGACCCGGCGATGGATCGGCGCCTCGACGGTCGCCTCGAACCGCGTCCCCATGCTGATCGCGCAGGCACCCAGCGCCAGCGCGGCGACGAGGCCGCTGCCCGTCGCGAAGCCCCCGGAGGCGATGAGAGGGATCTCGAGCTGGCGGGCGGCTGCCGGGATCAGCACCAGACCGGGTACGTCGTCGTCGCCCGGGTGGCCGGCGCACTCGAAGCCGTCGATGCTCACCGCGTCCACCCCGAGCGCCTGCGCCTTGAGCGCGTGCCGCACGGCGACGGCCTTGTGGATCACCTTGACGCCGGCGGCCTGGAACGACGGCAGGTGCGGGGCGGGGTTGCTCCCGGCCGTCTCCACGATCCTGACCCCCGACTCGATGATCGCCTCGCGATACTCGTCATAGGGGACCGGGTCGATCGTGGGCAGGATCGTCAGGTTCACCCCGAACGGCTTGTCCGTGCGCTCCCGGCACCGCTCGATCTCGCGCGCGAGCGCCTCCGGCGTGGGCTGCGTCAGCGCGCTGAGGAAGCCCAGGGCGCCCGCATTGGCCACGCCGGCGATCAGCTCCGCCGTGCCGACCGCGAGCATCCCGCCGCACACGATCGGGTGCTCGATGCCGAAGGTCTCGGTGAATCTGTTGTTGAAGGCCATGACACTCCTCGTCGCTCGGGTCCCGTCGGTTGCGGGGCTCGCAGCATAGGACGGGTTTTAACTGACGCGCCAGTTATTCATTGGCGCCTTCGTCGTGGCGCGCGCCGAACGCTCCACCGAGCAACCCCCCTGGGGGTTGTGCTAATCTCGATCCATAACCCCCAGGGGGGTTACGAGAACAGCAGAGAGAGGAGCCCCCTGCATGCGTGAGACCACCATCGACCAGCTCGCCTCGGCGCTCGAGCGGCGCGCCACCCTCGTCGACGTCCGCGAGCCATCGGAATACCGCGCCGGGCACGTGCCCGGCGCGGTCAACATCCCGATGGGCCAGCTGACCGCGCGACTGGGCGAGCTCGACCGCGACCAGCCGGTGCACGTGGTGTGCGCCGCGGGCAACCGCAGCAGCGCGATGACCGACCTGCTGACCGCCAACGGCTACGACGCGATCAACGTCGCCGGCGGCACCACCGCCTGGGCCCGCTCCGGGCGCCCGATCGAGAAGTGAGGCCGAGGATGACCCAGAGCGACGACAAGGCGATGGCGGCGCCCGCCGGCGCGACCGAGGAGGCGCAGCAGCGTCCCGCCCCGGGCTGACCGTCCGCACCGTGGAGACTCCCTCGTTGGGTGACCGCAGCTACCTGGTCCACGACGGTCAGGTCGCCCTCGTGGTCGACCCGCAGCGCGACATCGACCGGCTGCTGGCGGTGCTCGAGGCGGACGGGGTGCGACTCACCCACGTCCTCGAGACCCACATCCACAACGACTACGTCACCGGCGGCCTCGCGCTCGCGCAGGCGACCGGCGCGTCCTACCTGGTCAACGGCGAGGACGAGGTCTCCTTCGACCGGACCCCGATCACCGACGGCGACACGGTCCAGGTCGGCTCGCGGATGCGGATCCGCGCGATCGCCACTCCCGGTCACACCTTCACCCACCTCTCCTACGCCCTCAGCGACGGCGAGGAGCCGTACGCCGTCTTCACCGGCGGCTCGTTGCTGTACGGCGCCACCGGCCGCCCCGACCTGCTCGGCGAGCAGCACACCGACGCGCTCGTGCGCCACCAGCACGCCTCCGCGCACCGGCTGGCCTCCGAGTTGCCCGACGCGGCCGAGGTCTACCCGACCCACGGCTTCGGGCCGTTCTGCTCGGCGACCCAGTCCGAGGCGACGGCCTCGACGATCGGGCAGGAGAAGCGCTCGAACCCCGTGCTGACCCAGGACGAGGAGACCTACGTCCGCGAGCTGCTGCACGGGTTGGGCCCGTGGCCGGCCTACTACGCGCAGATGGGCCCGGCGAACGCCGGCGGACCCACGGCGCCCGACCTCTCCCCCGTGCAGGAGGCGGACGCGATCGAGCTGCGTCGTCGCATCGAGGCCGGCGAGTGGGTCGTTGACCTGCGCAGCCGCACGGCCTTCGCGGCCGGACACGCCCTGGGCACGTTCAACTTCGGCCTCGACGGCGCCTTCTCGACCTACCTCGGCTGGCTGATCGAGTGGGGCACCCCGGTGACCCTCCTCGGTGAGACCGTCGAGGACGTCGCCACCGCGCAGCGCGAGCTGGTCCGGATCGGGATCGACCGGCCGGCCGCCCGCGCCACCGGCGGTCCCGAGGAGTGGGCCGTCGACGAGCTCGGCCGCTTCCCCGTCGCGACGTTCGCGGAGCTGGCGCAGGTGCGTCACCACCGCGAGGTCGTCGTACTCGACGTCCGTCGGGCCGACGAGCACGAGGGAGCTGCGATCGCCGGGGCGGTCAACATCCCGATCCACGAGCTGCCCCGCCGGGTCGCAGAGGTGCCGGCCGGGGAGGTGTGGGTGCACTGTGCCAGCGGCTACCGCGCCTCGGTCGCCGCCTCGTTCGTCGCGGCCGCCGGCCGCACCCCGGTCGCCATCGACGACTCCTTCGACAACGCCGAGCAGGTCGGACTGCACCTGGTCCGTCCCGACGACACCGGCGCGGCGGAGCGGGCCGACGCCTGAGACCCGATCATGCAGAGCTCGTCACCGTCGCCACGACGGATCAGGTTGCGGAAGGCGGTCGATACGGAGCCGGGGCG